>CAYRDV010000026.1:0-26599 GCA_964422885.1 uncultured Candidatus Sericytochromatia bacterium | reverse complement strand
TAAGTGATCTTTGTTTTTTGGCATATTCTTTTTGAGCATTTTTTAGGGTAAATTCTGCCACTGCAACCTGTGCTTCATTAAAATGTTTTTTATCAATCAGGGCATCTCTTTGGATACTATAAAACGGTTTAATAAAAAATGGTGCATTATTAAATTTATTGGTTACTTCAGCAATTCTTTTATTAATATTTTCCAGGTCTTTTGTATTTTTATCAAAAGATTTCTGTGCTTTATTTAGGGTAAAGAATAGTGGCAAAGTTCCCAGAATCATTTTTGGATCAGGAGTAATAATTCCCTGAAGGACAAACAATTTATCGTTACTTATTTTCTGGCAATGTTCATTTATTTGTGGGCAATCAAAGTTTTCTTTTTTACGGTTATATATTTTGTTACCAGCCATAATATCCTGTAAACCTGTTTTTAAGCCCCAGATATCCTGAGCATTTGCCCAAGGAGAGACAATAGATTCCTGCGACCAGAGTTCAGGATGTTTTTCAACACTTTGCTGATCATCATATATAGCAATAATCTGTTGCTCAGCCTGCCAGAAGTCATTAAGGGTGTTACTAACAGTTTTTGACCGGGGAATAAACTTTGAATTTCCAAAGGCATCATTTAATTTTTTAATTAAAATCTCATGCCCAGTTTTCATATTATAAAGATGGTTAAAATCAAGAATAATGATTTCTTTTGGATGTTCTTTGATAAAACGACTGATATCATATATCAGGATATCAATATTGATACTATACATGCCATGAACAACAAACATTTCCCCATCAGTTGCTCTGCGTAAAACTCTTAAATCAAAATAGCGAATCCCGGACATTAATTGCTCATAAGCACTTTTACTTTGGGTCTTTGACCAGCCTGATATAAATTTTTTTAGTAAAGAGTCTGTAATTTCTTCTTTGGAAAAAAGTTTATGGACTTTTTCTTTAAATGCCTGATAATTAGCCATAGTAGAATTTACAGGATTATCAGGGGCTAATTGAGAATTTTGAGAAATATCATAAGTTAATGAATCATGGGTACCAGGAATAACAATTTCCCGAAGCTTTTTATTAGCAATTTTATCAGCCAATTCACCCATCCAATCTGGGTTTAAAGTAACACCTGTACTTTGAACATAAAAGCTGTCCTGTTCTTCAGATTGCTGGATATTATTTATGTTTATATCAGCTATGCCAGAAATATTGTAATTTGTATTACAGGCCATCAAAAAGAGGCTCAAGGCTATAACTGAATAATTTTTAATTTTAAACATTAAATAATTACAAAAGAATTAAAGATTAAGTTTACTTTAATTTAATTTTACCATAACTTAACTTTAATCTCAAGCTAATTATTTGTTAAACTTCGTCTATAGTTAATGACAAATTTATTTTTAAACTACCTTTTATGTGTAATACAAGAAAATCAATAATAAATATTAGTCCGACAATCTGTAAGTTAATGGGCATAAACAAGCCTGTATCATCCACAGATGAGGTAATCGATGTTTTAATAAATTATGCTTTTGAAAAACTGAAAATTAAGCAGATAGAAAAGTGCCTGGTGTTTGCTCCTGACGCTGTGGGAGAAATTACCTATGACAATTACCAGGGACATTTTGCAGGAATACCTGATTATGCTCCTATAGCTATTAAACTAACATCTGTTTATAAACCTGTAACTCCTGTCTGCTTTGCTTCTATGTTTACAGGAGCATTACCGGAAACCCATGGAATAATAAAATATGAAAAGCCAGTAATTAAAATTGATACTATATTCGATACTTTAATCAGAGAAAACAAAAATCCGGCAATTGTTTCTGTAAAAGATTCAAGTATTGATTTGATATTCAGAAACCGGAAGATGAATTATTATTCGGAAAATTACGATACAGAAGTAATAGAGAAAACAATTGAATTGATTAAGGAAAATCAAAATGATTTTATTCTCAGTTATAATCAGGAGTATGACGATTCTATCCATGATACTCTGCCTTTTAGTGAACGCGCCATAAATGCTTTGGCAAATCAGAACAGAAATTTTTTAACCCTGGCTAAGTATTTTGATCAGTATTGGCATGATTATAACAGGCTAATAATGTATACCCCGGATCATGGCTGCCATATAGATAAGGAAACAGGTAAAGGAGATCATGGTGAAAATATACCTGAGGATATGAATGTAATTCACTTTTGCGGAGTTGCAAAGGCTGGTGAGAAATTGCACCAAAAGAGGCTGGTATTTTTATAATATTAAATCTTCATTTAACAAAGGAAACTTTTTTATCCCTCTAAATATAATAAAAAAATATGAAAGTTAGAAGGATAATCTTTAGTGTGCCAAATTAATGTAAGAAATTTAAGTCCTGAACTGATAAAAGATGCAATGAAGTATGCAAAAGAAGGGACAATTGATAAACACACTGGTGAACTGGCAAAACTGGCAGCTAAGGATGGCCTGAATAACGATGAAAAATTGTTTCTCGAAGGCCTTAAAACCGATAAAAATGTTAATATTTTAAAAAACAGCAATTTTGAAACAAAAACGCTTGAGTTTGATATATCTGCTAAAGGTACAAAGATAAATACTCCAAACCAACAGATTAGTAAACCAGAAAAAAACTTCTCTTTTAATGCCAGTCCGGTAATAGATACTATGATTCCTCAAGCGGAAAGAATAAGACGCTCGCAATTGCAAAATTTTGTACCTATTCCTGAAGGTCCACCCATTAAGGAAGACCCCATTACTAAGGTTATTGAAGATAGAAATGAATTAAATTTTAAGTCAAACGGAAAAAATGTCAGCTTTAAATTTAGCCAGGTTGAATCACTATTCAATGATGCTTTTGGTAAGCTTGATTCTGGCAGTAAATCTCAACTAAAAACTCTTTTGGACAGCAATACATTTGAAAAAGAGAAAGCATTAAATCTAAAGGCTTTGCTGATAAAAGGTACTTTAATGGAAAAGGATAAAGATGGAAAAACTGTATTGAAAAATATTTTTGAATTATATAATGGTGAAGCTCTTGTTGGTGAAACGCCTCAGCAATATAAAAAAAATAAAGATGTCGCAAAGGAAATTGCCAAAGATGCTGTAGATGTATTATTAAGCAGTGCTTACCTAACCCAGGGAGAACATTTTACCTGTGGTGCTGCCAGCGTGGAAAATTATCTCAGATTAAATAACCCTGGTGAACTGGTCCGGATTGTAAAAGATTTGGCAATGAAAGGAGAAGTAACTCTAAAAGATGGTTCTAAAATGAATGCTCCTACTGGTTCGCTAAATTTTAAAGCTGGTGATAGTTTTTCCAAGAAAAACACTGAGGGTCTTTATAAGGATCATAATACTGAAGACAGGTCAAGGTTTAATATCATTTTTCAGTCAGCTGTAATGGATGAAATTGCTTTGGTTGGTGGGGACCGAAACCCTCTGAATAATGTAAAAAACATTGCAAACACAATAAATGAGTTAAATCCGATTAATTTATTTAATCCTTTTCATAAAACAGATTTTAGTGCAAAAGATGATGCCACATATAATGTCAGAAATGATGCTGATGGTGGATGGAAATCCGGGGATGGTGCTTCTTACTGGATTGCAATAAAAAATGTGATAAATTCTATTAATGATGGAAAATCTGAGATAAAAACACATGGTATCAGCGAAATTGATTTTGCTACTAATAGTTCAACTATGCTTGATTCTCCAAGGCTGGCATCTAAGCTTTTTCAGTTTTTGCAGGAAAACCCAGGCAAGCAGGCAATCATAATGTATCATAAGGGTGATTCTGCCCAAAACGGAGCACATTATGTAATGGTCAACCAATTAGTTAAAAAAGATGATGGAAAGTATTATGCAGAAATTTTTAATACAATGGCAAATACTGGTAAAGATGGTTATAACAATCATCGTAATGATAAAGACCGATTAACATATTCACAGGTTATTTATAAGCCTTTGGAAGAGCTTGCCAGGTCGCTTAATGCTGTTGTATTAATGAAATAATTATGCTACTTTTATGGGCGAAAAAAATCTAACGAAACGTTTCGTTAGATTTTTTTATCAGCCAAAAGCTCTTTTTCTTCCTGCCTCAGACTTTTATCAAGTACAAAGGTGCCAAAGGGAAGTAAGGCTGCGACAAAAGCAATAAAAGCTTTTTTTAGGGGCCAGTTATATATTTGTTTTACCTGAGAAAGGGAAACTGCAAAAAATATAAAAAGCAATCCATGAGTCCAGCCTGCCAGTTTTACTGCCAGTGGAATACCTGCTAAATATTTTAAAGGCATCGCAATTCCCAGTAAAACCAGAAAAGAAATTCCTTCTGCAATTCCTACCATCCGTAACATCCCAAGAGGAGTTTTTGAAAAATTAAATTTCATCTTATTTTTCCAACAAAATTTCTTTACTGATAGCAATTATAAGCTTCAAAGTTTTAATAGGTTTTGAATTTAATAAATCTTTTAGATTAAAAACTTAAAAATACTAAATTGTTATTGCCCTACACCTATTCATTTGATTTAATTCATATATTAGTTTTATATTTGAAATAAAGTTTAATACAGAGGTAAAAACAATGGCTGTAAAACCAATACATATAGAAGATGTTTCACCCGAAGAAATGGAAAAAAGAGCTAAAGAGCAGCATAAGTAATTGAAAAAGATATCAGTTAAGGAAGCCCGTTTGCTTGCCCTAAGCAGTCAGGGGTTATTATATTCTGATTTTGGAAGTGGGAAAAAAGGCGCTCTTTCTGCAATTGAACATTTGGGTTATATTCAGATTGATACTCTTTCGGTAGTAGCACGGGCACATCATCATACTTTATGGAACCGATTACCTGATTATAACGAAAAATATTTAAATGAGCTTTTAGAAAAAGACAAAACCATTTTTGAATACTGGAGCCATGCTGCTTCATATTTACCAATGAGAGATTACCGCTTTTCTCTGCCTCGTAAAAAAGCTTATTCCGAAGGAAAATCACACTGGTTTGACCAGGATAAAAGTATAAATCAGGATGTACTTGACCGGATAAAAGCAGAAGGGCCTCTACAATCAAAAGATTTTGAACATAAGCGGGAAACTGCTGCAAACTGGTGGGAATGGAAACCAGCCAAGAAAGCTCTTGAACAGCTTTTTATGGAAGGAAAACTGATGATTGCCAGAAGGCAGGGTTTTCAGAAGGTGTATGATCTGACTGAACGTGTCTTACCATCCTCTGTAAATACAAGCTTCCCTGATACCCTCGAATATATTGAACATCTGATTAAAAAAGCAGTACAGGCACATGGTATGGTAAATGAAAAAGAGATTGCCTATTTAAGAACCCGCCTAAAAGAACCAATAAAAAAGGCTTTGAAAAATTTACTTAAAGAAGATGTTTTTATCGAAGTTTTTGTTGAAGGGCTTGATATACCTTTTATTACCACAAAATCTCAATTAAATTTAATCCAAAAAATTAAACCAACAGAAACCATTCATTTTTTATCACCTTTTGATAATACTGTCATTCAACGTCAGCGGTTACAAAATATTTTTAATTTTGATTATCAGATTGAATGTTATGTACCAGAAGCAAAAAGAGTATATGGCTATTTTACTTTACCTGTTTTATTTAATGACAGATTTGCCGCTCGTTTTGATCCAAAAGCAGACAGGAAATCAAAAACCTTTTATATTAAATCAATCCATTTTGAAAAAGATTTTCAGGCAGATGAGACATTTAATCTTTTATTTTCTGAAAAACTAAAAAACTTTGCTGCCTTCAATGGTTGTGAACAAATTGTTATTGATAATGGGGAGCCAAAATGGAAAAAACAGATATTAAAACTGATAAAAATGTAGAAACTATTAGCGGAATTTTTAATCTGTTTTTTGGCAATAAATTAAGAGCTTTTTATCTTGCAGGAAGCTTTGCCGAAAATTACCAAATAAATACCAGTGATATCGATGGTTATTTTATTTTAAAAAATACTACTTCTAAAAAGGAAATTAATAAAGGAGAAAAATTAATCGACTATTTAAATGAAATAAGTACGATTGATTTGGATCTATGTGTTGTAAATGAATCAAGGATATTTGAACCAAAAACTTCAGGGGATAAAATTAGTTGTCTTAGTCTAAAAGAAAACAGTTATTTGGTTTATGGTGAAGATATCAGGGCTGGTATATCCGATATTGATTTAAAGTCTTACACTAATTTTTCTGTACATAAGCCAATCTACTTTATTTCCAGAGTAAGGCTGAATAAATATTTAAAATACCCAATCAATTACCCAGAGCCAAATGACCAGTATTTTGGTTATTGTAGCCGTGAAATTAAGGTTAATGGAAAAGAAACGCTTAGTACCAAAGAACTGGTCGTTAATGTTGGATGGATAGCGACTGCTTTGATTGCTTTAGAAGGAGAAATGGTCTTCAGAAAAAATGATTGCCTGAATAAATATAAACGTTTTATCAATGATCAGTGGGTTGGATTTTTAGAAGAAATATTTTTGATTTGCAGAGACAAATGGAATTATTTGATTCCAGATAAAAAAGAGGAAAAACAAAAGTTAAAGGAAATATGCAAAAAAGCATTAGAATTTGAAAATATGTTTTTGGAAAAATATCAAAAATTTTTATTTAGTCAGTTAAATGGCGATAAAAATGAGAAAAAATATGCCAGCGAAATTTTAGCTAAAAAAATCTATTTTCAGGATCAAAAAAATGCAATTACCTGAACAATTTAAAGAGAATCTTATCCGAATCTTTGGTGAAAATGCCGAAAAATGGATTTCTGATTTTCCGGTTATCCTGCAAAAATGCATAGAAAAATGGCAGCTAAAAAACCTTGTATTTATTGAACCATTATCAATTAATTTTGTTTGCTTTGCTGAATCTAAACTTTTTGGAAAATCAGTATTAAAAATCGGAGTTCCTAATCCTGAACTATATTCAGAAATAACTGCTTTGAAACTATTTAACCGGAAAAATAGTTGCCGGATTTATGATTCTGATTTAGATTTGGGTGCTTTATTACTTGAAAGAATAATACCGGGGACTGATTTGACCAATATTAAAGAATCAGATGATAGATTTTTTATTGCCTCTGAAGTAATTACCTGTTTACCTGAGCCAATAAAAGAAAATTTAGATTTACCCTCATATTCTGATTGGGTTAGCAGGGCTTTTGGACAAGCAAAAGGTGATGATTATAAAAAGATTTTACCACTGGTCAATAAAGCTAATGATTTCTTTTTAAATTTAGAAGACAATTATACTCAAAGAATGGTTTTGCATGGTGATTTGCACCATAAAAATATATTAAATGATAACCACGGTTGGAAGGCTATTGACCCCAAAGGGGTGATAGGATTACCTTATCTTGAGTCAGCCCGGTTTATTAAAAACCAGTTGGAAATGGTAAATGAATCAGAAAGGTTAGATAACCTTGAAAAAATGGTAAAAATATTTAGTGAAAAAATGAATATTAACCCGAAAATAATTTCAAAATGTGCATTTATCGATTCAGTGCTTAGTACCTGCTGGAGCATAGAAGAAAATGATTCACCTGAAAATATTGATGATTCAATAAAGTCCTGCCAATTAATTCTGGATTATCTAAACTCAAATTAATTATTGTTTCTGCCAGGTTTATTATTTGACCTTCTAAGCCTGGTATCTGCTTTAATATTTTGCAGTAAATTGCATGAATTATTATAATCTACATTACAAGCCTTTTCAAAATAGTCTATAGCTGTTAGGCTGTCTTTTCTTCTCATATAAGCAATTCCAAGACCAAAATTAGCATCTGGTCTTTCAGAGTCAATATTTAATGCCTCTTTGAACTGAATAATAGCATCACTAAATTTTTCAGCATGATTATAAAGTACACCAAAGCTGATAAAGACATCTTCGCTTTCAGGGGTAAGTTTAATTGCTTCCTCATAATAATCAACTGCATCTGTATAATTATTTTGAGCTGCATTAGCCATTCCCAACTGATAATAGGCAAAGGATAATTTAGAATTTAAATCCAGGAATCTGTCAATTAACTTAGAATTTAAATCCAAAGCTTTATAATAGTTTGTTGCTTTATAATTATCTCTTTTTAAAATCTTTTTATCAGGACTATTTAGCCAAAGTAACAAATATGATTCAGCATCTTCTTCATTTAATTCTACGGCTTTTTTTGCTTCTTCCAGTCCTTCTTCATATCTTTCCTGAACAAAATACACAAGACTTAAGGCTCGATGAGATTCGCATAAATCAGGAGTTAATTCAGAAGAGATAAACGCATTTTCAAAGGACTGCATTTCCAGTCTTGCTTTTTTTATGCCATTTTTTGGAGTAAAAATATTTGTTGATAAAAGAGCCTGAGCTTCAGCTCTTGAAGCAAGTGCCAGAGAATATTTTTTATTAATTTTTAAAGCTTTATCAAATAATTCAATTGCTTCCAAATAGCCTTTAGTACTAAATTTTAGATAAGCTTCCCGGCCCTTTTTATAGTACTCTTCGGCAGAAACTTTATCTTTTTCAAGTTTGGTTGTTTTTTTGTTTTTATCATTAATTTTCAACTCGTCTTTTTCAATTGTTTTTGGATCATGGGCAATTACAGGCAAAGCAATCAATAGACAAAGGGTTAATGATAAAAAACCGGCAAATTTCATATTTTTTCTTTTCCAATTTAAAAAATTAATAATGCAATAAATGTTCCTAGAGCACTGCTCAAAGGAATAGTCAGATTATCATCAGGATATTTGCCAAAAAGTTCACCAACAGCACCAAATAATCCTGCACAGGCAGAAATAATCAGCATTCTTAAATTACTGCCAACGGGGTGAAAATTACTTAATAAAACAAATGTTGAAAAAGTGCCAACTATAAAAAAAGTCAGACTTCCTTCAAGTGTTCTTCCACTAAAAATTTTTATTTTACCAAATTTTCTGCCGATTGCAGCAGCAACTGGATCTGACAAACCAAGAACAGTAACTGCAACAGCAGATAATACCGGTGTAAGGGTCAGTGAAAGTAAAATCAGAGCTGTAGAATACCATGTTGCAGAATTTATTTTCTGATATTCGTGATGATGAATAACCGGACCGAAAAAACTCATTAATTTTTCTCTGGCATGATCATTTACCCTTCTAAGTATTTCCATTGCCCAGGAAAAGGTTGTAAAAGCCAGTGCCAGAAAAATAAGGTATACAGGTGATGGTACGATTTCAATCAAAACTAAAGCGATTGTTGCAGAAAGAATATGAAATGCTGAACGGGCATAATTTGTAGGACGCAAACTGGGTAGTTTTACCGAATGAGTTTCCATAATAAGTGCCAGTTCATGATAACCCATTTCCATCCGTTTTCTTAGAAAATGTAAATATCCTTTTGTTTCTTTATCCTCCAAATGGCTATTTTTTAATTCACTAATAAGCTCACGTAAATTATGAAGCTTATCGCTAATAGCAGAAATATTACGATGTTTTTGTACTTTTTGTTGAAACTCGCTGGCATAAACATGTATTAACCTGTTGACTTCATTTTCAAGTTTTAAAACCCGCTCTTTAAAATTTTGTTTTTTCTCTTCTTTCCAGCGAACCGGATCAAGATCTTTTAATAGCGAATACAGCTCCATTGCAAAGGTTTGGGTTTCAAATACCAAGACTTGTACCATTAAAGCTCCAAAAGGTTCAACCAAAGAAATTAATATATAGGTGAAATTGTAGCATTTTCAAATTTTAAATTTTAATATTTAATCAAAAAGTTTAAAATGTTTTATAATTTGTGTGGTTTAAGAATTCTCCGAAGCTTTGCTTCGGTGTTCTGGGAGGCTTCGGGGGCACCGACTCTTAAAGAGCCTGTAAATGATCTTAAAATTCAGTAAAACTCTAAATCTATTTATACCTCTAATGTAATTACTATTTAACACTAGTTTTGTGGGGAGTTATTGCATTTTTGATTTTAAATATTTTATTTCTTTTTTTATCTCTTCAGCTTTTTCATCCTTGGGATTTTTGACTAAAAACTGTTCATATTCAATTATTGCCAGCTCATATTTATTTTGTTTAATATATACTTCAGCAATATTTTTATGAATTTCCAATAATGATGATGAAATATTTAAAGCTTGTTTAAAACAATTTATAGCATCATCAAGTGCCTCATTTTTAAGATAAGCAAAACCTAAATTATAGTGAATTTCAGGATCATTCGGGTTTATGGTCAAAGCTTTAAGAAATTTTTCAATTGCTTTGTCATATTTACCTCTTTCTGCATAAGAAATTGCCAGATTATTTAGTTCTGCCGTATCAATCTTTTTTTTAATTTCAAATGCTTTTATCAGACTTTTTTTAGCTTCTTCATTTTCCAGATCTATACTCAAAACTTCTTCCAGAACATAAATAGCTTCCTCAAAATACTCAAGAAGATTATAGACACCTCCCAACCTGATGTACGCTTCAATCATACTAGGGTTGATGATTATAGTATTTTGGAAAAAAGGAATAGCTTCGTGGTATTTTCCCAGCTCAGAAAAAGTACATCCTGCTTTATAAAAAGCCAGTTCAAATTCATTTTCCAGTCTGATCGCTTCTTTAAACTCTGATAAAGCCAGTTCAAAACTTTTAGTTTCAAAATAAGCACAACCAAGGTTATAAAAATAATCGGGGCTGGTATTATCTAAGCTGATTGCTTCACGAAAGGCATCAATTGCCTCATCATAGCTTTTCTTTTTTAAATATGCCCGTCCCAGTTTATAAAAAGCTTCTGAATTTTCCGGGAAACGCTTTACAAACTCATTTAATTCATCAATCAAAGAATCTGAAACTTCATCTTTTTCTGGAAATTGTTTATTTAAATCAATAATTTTTTTATCCCGGTATAAATCCATATTGGCAAATACTTTGGCCTGCGACTCAATTTTTAGAAACTCTTTTTGATCATTCTCACGGTTCCACCTGCAATCAGATCTTATTGTAATAACTCTATGTTGCAACCTGTTAAGGCTTTTAACAGCTTTAAGAAAATCATTACCAAGCTCAAAAGGTTTATCTGAATAAATTTTTTTAAGATAGTTTTTTAAAATACCTTTTAGATTTTGAGTTTCATATTCTTCTTTAAAATAATTATAGGCAGATCCATTTTTAAGCTCAAAAATCAGATCATTATTTAAATATATTATTTTTAATTCTCTCATTTCACTATTTTATTTACAAAGATAAATTAATTTTATCCATATTGGCAATTTCATCAGAATAAGCTTTTATCTGTTGCAGTAATGCCATCCTGTTATTTTTTATTTCAGGATTCTCAGCCATTACCATTACATGATCAAAAAACTTATTTACCGGCTCAACCAGTTCAGAAAATTTATTCAGTAAACCAACAAAGTCATTATCCTTCATTAATAAATCAAATGTTGGCTTTAAATTAATAAAGACTTTATGAAGCTCTTTTTCTTCTTCTTTTTCAAATAATGAATCATTGACATTTACTGCTACCTTTTCTTTACAGATTCTGATTATTCTGGCCATTGCCATAATTGCCTCAGTTGCTTTACCAGAATTTACCCATTCACTGACTGAGTTTAATTTCTCTCTGGTGGAATAAATATTTCCCAAAGGATTTTCAGAATTTAAAACAGCATCAACCAAATCATAACGTAAATCATGGTCAAGTAATTCATTTTTTAATCTTTGTGTAAAAAATTCTTTTATTTTTGTCAAAGATTCTGCTTTATCAGTAGTAATATTCTTTTGGTCAGCAAGAGTATCCCAGGCCAAATTTAAAACGTCATGAAGATTTAAAGCAATTTTATATCTTTCACATGTTTTTATAATACCAAGACATTGCCTTCTAAGGCTAAAAGGGTCTTTAGAACCAGTAGGTATCTTACCAAGGGCAAAGCAACTAACCAGATTATCCAGTTTATCAGCAAAATTAATAACCTGGCTTAATGGATTTGATGGCAATCCATCGTTATTACCAGTAGGGAGATATTGTTCTTTTAGAGCGATAGCTACATTTTCATCTTCTCCGGCTTTTAAAGCATAGTAATAACCTATTTCACCCTGTAACTCGGTAAATTCCTGAACCATGCTGGTTACTAGATCCGCTTTGCATAATTTTGCCGATCTTTTAACCTTATTAAGGTCAATTTTAAAATAATTTTCAGCAAGATAAGCACTAATTCTTTCTATTCTGCAAACCTTATCAAATACTGAGCCTATTTCTTCAAAATATGTTACTCTTTTTAATTCTTCCAGATTACTTTCCAGAGAATTTTTCAAATCGTCCTCATAATAAAAAATAGCATCCTGTAATCTTGCCTTTAATACTTTTTCATTACCACTTTTGATGTTTTCAGGATTGAGATTCATATTACTGATAGTTATAAAATTTGGCAGTAATTTCCCATCCTGTGAAAATAAAGGGAAATATCTCTGATGTGACTTCATTACAGTAATTGTAACGATATCAGGAATTTGCAGGTATTTTTCCTCAAAGCTTCCCATGATCGCTGTTGGATATTCAACCAACTGATTTACTTCATTTAAAAGTGATGGGCTGATTGTAACCTTTGCATTATTTGCATCAGCAATTTTTTGCAGTTGATTCTTAATATTTTCTTTTCTTGCTTCATTATCCAGCTCAACCTTATTTTCTGCTAAAACTTTAAAATATGTTTTGGCTGAATCAACTTCAAGTTTTCCATTACTAAGAAACCTGTGACCAAAAGTATATTTGCATGAGTTAAGCTCTTCTAGAGTAAACGGTATTAACTCTCCATCCAATAATGAAAGAATCCAGTGAATGGGTCGGGAAAATTTTGTATTGGTGTCTCCCCATCTCATGCTTCTAGTGACAGATAGACTTGATAAAAGTTGTTGAATCAGACCAGGTAATAATTCTGAAGCATTTTTTCCTGCCTGTTTTACAGTAGCATAAACAAAAAGATTTCCTTTAAAATCCTTTTTTTCAAGCGTTTCAGGATTAATGTTCTGAGATTTGCAAAATCCTTCCAAAGCTTTTGTTGGTTTTCCTTCGGCATCATAAGCGATATTTACAGCAGGTCCCTTAAGCTCCTTTTCAAGATCCGGCTGCTTAGCTGAAAGTCCTTCTACAAAAACAACAAGCCTTCTAGGCGTAGAAAAAGTTTTTAATGATTCAAAGTTTAAGGTATTTTCTTTAAGCCATTTTTCTGCGAGTTCCTTTAGTTGTTCTCTTGCTTCATTTGCAAAGTTTGCAGGTAACTCTTCCGTTCCTATTTCCAGTAAAAATTCGCTCAAAATATTGCCTCTTCTGTCTAATATCGTTCATACTTTTTTGTGTATTTTATCATAAAAATTGAGGTGATAAAAAACATACAGTTCCATAATTGTTAAGACTTAAAGGGTAATATTAATTCTTTAATAAAAACCAATGCCTGATAAATATTTTTATATTAAAATCATTATTAGGTAATTCAGGAAAACATTAAAATGAAAATTGCTTTTTTAGATCCATGTGATATCAGATTTTATGATCAACAGCATAGTGGCCCTCTAGGTTTGGCATATCTTGCTTCATATCTTGATGAACACATGGATCGTGAAGTTCAGCTTTCGATTGATATCGAGCTTGAGCAGTTAATGAAAAAAAAACCTGATTTTGTAGGTATTTCTGCTTATACAGAAACCTTTACCAGGGCAGTTGCCGCTGCTGAAACGATCAAAAAAGAGCTTAATATCCCAGTAATCATTGGTGGTAAACATATTACAGCATTACCCGAACAGCTTAAATCATGCTTTGATTTAGGGGTAATTGGTGATGGTGAAAGGACTATAACTGAGGTTATTACCTCCTATATAGATAATAAAACATTTTTACCTGAGGAAATGGCAAAAATAAAAGGACTGGTATTCAAAGATGGCGAACAAAGGATTATTACACCTGGAAGAGATCCACTGAAAGATCTGGATATCTTACCACCGCCAAAAAGAGAGATTATGCATGCCTACAGTGAAGTTAGAAAAGAAGAACTTTTCTGGCATCAGGGATTATATACATCCAGAGGTTGCCCCTATAAATGCCCATTCTGTATCCATAGTAAAATTAATTTTGTTAGTCGTTATCATACCCCTGAAAGAGTGGTTAGTGAAATTCAGGAAATAGTAAGAAAATTTCCCAATCAAAAATTAATTTGTATTTATGATGATCTTTTTACGATCAGCAAAAAGCGGTTGAAGCAAATTGTAGACTTAATTGTTTCTGAGAAACTAAACAGAAAAGTAGCTTTTACCTGTATGTGCAAATCAAATCTGTTTGATGAAGAAATTGCCTATGATCTAAAAAGAATGAATGTCAGGACTATTGCTTTCGGTTTTGAATCAGGAGATGAGCAAACTCTCCAGTATCTGAAAAAGGATAGCTCCAAAATTAAGCAGAATATTGAAGCAATAAATGCCTGTAATAAGTATGGGATCTATTGTGGTGGTTATTTTATTTTAGGTGCACCACCGGAAACTATTGAAGGCCTTAATAAAACTTACTGGTTTGTCAGGCAGCATATGCCCCCAATGGCAATGATCGGTACATTTCGCCTTACTCCTTTTCCGGGTACAAAGACCTGGGATGATGCCTATGAAAAAGGGCTGGTAGATCCTGAAACAGAAGACTGGGAAGCTTATAACTACATTAATTATAATATTAATAAAGCAATTCATCTAAATGAAAATTATGAGTCTGGTTTTTTTAAAAGTGTTTATAAAAAATATTTTGCAGAGTTAAATAATAAAAACCGGATCGCTCTGAACAATGAAAAATATGAGTTTGAAATTTTTTATTATCAGGAATTATTCAGGCTATTAAGATATCAGAATCTTAAACCTGAACACCAAATACTGGAAGTTGGTTCTTATTATGCCAAAAGTATCAGTGAGTTTTTTGAAACAGAAAAAGAAATTACTAAATTTGATCACTGGGTATTTAATCAAAAGCCAGAAGAAGTTACAGCTTATGAAAAAGACATTATTAAAAGCCAGGAATTTGATGTGTTGTTTTTTAATCATAGCCTTGAACAGATGAAAGATTATCATAACAGGCTTTCTCAATTTCTTGGATATTTGAAACCCGGTGGGAAATTGATTATCCTTTTAAAAAATGAGCAAACTCTGGAAAACCTTATTAACCTGTTTACAAATACATTTGATCACCAAATAGCCGGTTATAAAAAATTTGATAACTATTTTTGCCTTAATGATAAAAAGCTCTTAAAATCATTAAACGAATTAAATTTGGATAATATTTCCGTTACTCCGATGAAAAGAAATATTTCCAGTGAAATTAAAACTCATAATCCGGTATTAAACCTTTTGGGTAAAGAAATAAACTTAAATGAGTTTTTAAATAAAGCGGGTACTTATAGTTACCTGATATCTGCTATAAAGAAACAGTAAGTAAAAAGAACTTAATTTTCATTTTTAAAATAGACTTTAAGGAGCAAATTTCTTGAATACGATTAAAGCCTATTTATTATTGCTGTGAGTTGGTTAAGTAATTTCTAAAAGATAACTTATCACAAAACAATATCTGTTAGGGCGACCCGCCGGGTCGCCCCGACAATTAAATTTTATAAGTTATTTTTTTATTTTTCCTAAATGTTTATAATTATAAAAAAGTTAAAAGATTCAGATATCTTTATTTACAAATAGGGGTGCAATAAGCTCATATTGCTCAACTTCAAATCTGGGAAATGATTCCCTATGATATTCTAAATTCTGGACAACTGGAAAATATCTCAATGTGGATTAGTAGATAACATTTAAAAGATAACTCTAAAATGCTTGTATTAAGTAATTCAAAGGTTCTTCAACAAGAAAATAATATTCTTGAGAAAATAAAAGAATACATGTATCAAGAGCATTTTAAAATAGTTTTACATGATTTAATAATAAATGAATTAAAAAATACTCTTCCTAGGTTAAATAAAGCATTATTTCCGTTAAATGAGCCTCAACCTAATCAAGAAACAATTTTAGAAAGATTGAATGAGTACGAAAAATTAACTTCAAATTTAAAAAAAATTATTATTACTTTTTCTCAATGGGGTGATAATAGACATCTTTTATTATTTAGGAGAATTCTTGAAAGTCTTTCTGATAATATAGAAATGGATGGTGGAAAAGTTTATTGGCTTAAATTAAGATGGTATCCTTTGTTCATTTTATTTTACTGTGGTGGAATATCAGCAATTGCTTATGAAAATTATCGATATTTATATTCATTATTTTTATGTAAGCTACAAACTAATGATGATGATTATCATGAACAAAAATTTTTGATTAACTTATTGGCAAAAAATTTAACCCAGTTGGATCGTGGGGCTGAAATCTTTAAAATGCTTCCTGAGCATAAAAATGATTTTGTTCCTGTAAGTGAATATATGTTTAATGTGGTTAAGCCAATTTTAGAAGATGTTTTATTTTTAGGAAAAAGTTATGAAACTCTGTTTGATAAGTTTGAAATATTTTTTTCATTGGTATATGCGGACTTAAATACAAGCGGAAAATATGGTCCAACGGGGAGATTTGTTTATAAATATAGAGATAGGTTTCATGGAGTAACAAAAATGAATTTATATAGCCAAATTATCAATGAGGCAAACTTAAAAAAAGAAAATTGGGAACCATTACAAGCAGGTTTTTTTTGTAGTTCTTATGATAGGTTTATTGAAGTAACTGAAGGATATAAAAAATTCATGGAGTCACTTCAATGGTATTAACAGATAATATACATAAATGAGTAAAGATAGAACTTTAATTTACCGGATGGTTCACTATCAAAATCTTGATGGGTTATTGACCTATGGAATTCATTGCTCAAAATCGGATAAAAAAATACCAAGCTATATTAATATTGGTGCTAAAGTTCTTATCAGTAAAAGAGATATATGGCAAGTTCCTGTTGAACCTAAAGGAGTTATGAGTGATTATGTACCTTTTTATTTTTGTCCCAGATCTCCTATGCTTTTAACTATTAATAGTAATCCCCTAGAATATCAGGTACTTCAATCCGATATAATATACCTTGTAAGCTCTGTTGAAAAAATAGAGGAGGTTGGCTTGCAATATGTTTTTACTGACGGACACTTTTCACTTAAATTTACAGAGTTCTATAATCAGAAAGGTTATTTGTCTAAATTGGATTGGGAAGTTATAAAAGCTAAATACTGGGCTGATACTGAAGAAGATAATGATAGATCAAGAAGAAAGCAAGCTGAATTTCTTGTCTATCAAACGGTTCCTTTTGAATGCCTGGGAGCAATTTTAGTGCATAACCAAGAGGTAAAAGATTCAATTGATAAAGTACTTTCAAAACATGGTAAAAACCTTTATACTAGCATAAGAAAAGATTGGTATTATTCATGATAAATTTCAAACAAGAAGATATTTTTAAAATTAATGTTGAAGCCATTATCAACACAGTTAATACTGTGGGAGTAATGGGTAAAGGCATTGCTTTGCAATTTAAAGATAAATTTCCTGAAAATTATAAAGCCTATAAGAAGGCGTGTGATAACGAAGAATTACGAGTTGGTAAACTCTTCATTACTGAAACTTACCAGATATTAAACCCTAAGTTTATAATAAATTTTCCGACCAAAGAACATTGGAAAGAGCGTTCCAAAATCGAATATATTACAAAGGGATTGAAAGCTTTAAAGGAGTTTCTTGTTGAGAATAATATTAAATCTGTCGCTATTCCTCCTCTGGGAGCTGGTAATGGCGGTTTAAACTGGAAAGAAGTTAAAGTTGTAATTCAGGAAGAATTGAGCGAACTTGAAGATATTGAAATAATTGTCCTTGAACCTTCCGATAAATTTTATGAAAAGAAGGATGTTCTAAAAAAAGCTAAATTAACCGAATCAAGAGCATTGATATTAAATTTGTTTCAGCAATATATTTTTCTTGGTTTTGAATTGTCTCTACTGGAAGTACAGAAACTAGCTTACTTCCTACAAAGATTTGGCGAACCCCTAAAACTAAATTTTGAAAAAAGCCACTATGGCCCTTTTGCTTCTAATCTCAACCATTTATTAAATACTTTGGATAATAATTTTATAGTTGGGTTAAAAGCAGGTGGTGCAAAGCCTCTTGATAAGCTTACATTAATAAATGATAGATTAGTTGAAGTTGATAATTTTATTATTGATAATTGTACTAATAAGCAAAAAGAAAGATTAAACAGGGTTTCCAAACTTATTGAAGGTTTTGAGTATCCATTCGGAATGGAACTCCTGGCAACTGTTGATTTTATTCTTGATACAGAGCCAGAAACTCATAATGATTTGCCTAAAATAGTTTCAACCATCCAATCATGGAGCAAACGAAAAAAAGAATTAATGAAACCTGAATATATCTCCATAGCATATAACCGATTAATGGAATATAAAGATTATCTTTACTCAAAAGACTTGGTTAACCATTAATAAACAAAGTCTTTTATTATTAATGCAAGAAATTCAAAATTATTGGTTTTACTTTCATTACCCATACCATATTGATATTTTAATTTGTACCCATTATGATGCTGACCATATTAACGGAATATTGGGTGTCTTAGAGTCTTCTTATACCTTTTTCATAACCCCTAAATATTATTAAATTCTTCCAGCTCTTTTTTGTACCCACCGGATAATATCGGAAAACGGCACCAGGTTTTAGGATCAAGGTTTTCATCATCAAGATGAAATGCTGGAGCATACCTTTCACGTTTCCACTGGTTAATACACCATAGTCTAAAAAACCTCATAACCCAGATTTTAAGATCTTCATCGGTATATTGTTTATTAAATTTTCCTCTCATTAGGGTAAAAACTTCTATCGGAGTCCGTTTATCACGTATTGCCGCCCTTTCTATTGCATCAAGGACTTCATAAGGCATAAGATCCTTTTCATCTGTCTGTTTACTGCCAGTAGGCCTAAGCTCGGCAGTTGGTTCCTGTTCATTTACCAGATTTAATACAGGTAAAGGATTAAAACCATCAGGCCCATCCTTTTCCATCCATTTTAACCAGCTTCTCAGGAAATTTTTATCAATTCCGCCAATAGGACACAAACCACCGCAGGTATCACCATCCATTGTGGCATAACCAACGGCTGCCTCACTACGATTACTGGTAGTTAATAACAATGCCTGTTTTTCATTGGCAAGTAACCAGACACTTGGTCCCCTGGTTCTGGCCTGAATATTTTGCAAAGCAATATCATCTGTTTTCCAGTTTAATTGTCTGCCTATTCCCTGAGAAACAAGACCTACATACTGTTTTACTATTTCATTGATATTAAACTCCATAAATTCGGCACCAATTTCTTCTGCAAGGCCTTTTGCTGCATTTCTAGTAATATCACCACTATTTACAGTTGCCTGATAAACACAGGTAAGTAATTTATTTACTATTTCTTTGGTTTCAGTCAGTCCTTTTAGTTTATCTATATAAGCGAGTTTTGCCTGGAAATTTTCAAGCCCTGTTTCGGCAATAGCCATTTCCACCATTAAATAAATCAGAGAAACAACAGTACTGGAATCAGCACCACCACTTAGAGAAACAACAAAACCTTTTGAACAGCTCTTTCTCATATAATCAAAAAGACCCAAAGATACTGCACGGGCAAATTCTTCTTCTTTTCTTTTTTCTGAAGATTCCCATTTTTCATGATTGATATTAGGTTGAACATTATCTAATTCATTTTCTAGCAATATAACTGGATAAGTAAAATCAATATTTTTAACTATAGAATGATCTTCACTTAAATCCGGCTGAAAACTGGCCAGCTTTGACTGACTCATCCTGATTTTATCAATTTCTATAATAGAGGATGTAACCAAAACATCACTAAAAGATAGTCTTTTACCAGAAGCCATCAGTTTTCCACCTGAAGCGATAATAACCCCACCATCAAAAATAATTCTTCCGGCTTCACAGCCAACCAGATTAGAATAAATATAGGCAACCCCAAAAGCTCTTGAGCCTTCAACTACAAAATCTTTTCTGATATCAAATTTATTAAAGGCAAAATGGCTGGCACTGGGATTAAGGATAATATCTACGCCTTTTAGAGCTAGTTCAGAGCCAGGTCTACGAGATACCCAGGCATCTTCACAGATTTCAAAACCAATTTTTATCCCTGCGACATCAAAATATATATCTCCTAAAGGGTAAAGAATGTTATTAATTTCAACTTCCGCCTTAAGATGTGAAGGCCAGGGTTTAAACCATCTTGGTTCATAGTGTATACCATCACCAGCAAGATGTTTTTTGGCAACAAAACCTAGGATCTTTTGGTCAGCAATTAAACAGGCGGTATTAAAAATACTTTTTTTATAATAAAGAGGTAAACCAACTGAAACGATCATCCCTTTTGTTTCCGGTACAATTTTTAAAAGCATTTCCAGGGCAGTATCAAGGAGACCAAGAGAGTGAAACATATCCTCACAACCATATCCTGTTATGCAAAGCTCTGGTAGGCACAATAGGGTAACTCCCTCTTTCCTGGCAGATTCTATTGCTTCAAGAATATTATCCAGATTCTTCTGCCAGTCAAATGGTGTCTGGTTTAACGTTGCTCCAGCAACTTTTATCAGTTTCATAACAACCTCCTATTAAATTTCAAGTCCATTTTTCATAAATTTTCCTAAAAAAAATTTAAAATATTATTTTTCCCGTAATAAATATTCCACAAAATCTTTAGTTTTAGCATTATTTGAAAGTATAACAATCAAATTGTTCCTTAATTCATCTGGTATATTATCAAAAAACTTAGATAAACAGGAAACAATTCCCCAAATAGCATTTTCTTCATATGCCAGTTCTTCCATATATTCTATTCTGATATTTTCAGGCAGGCTTAAAAAATTATTACCAATTACTGAAGAAAGTATTCTAATTTCATTTTCTTTTAATAATTTTTTCATTATCTGTAATTTACTACCTGTATCAAGTTTAGAAAAAAAATGTTGAATCAACCTTAAAGCCTCATGTCTTGAAGACTCTATGTCGTAAAGGAGATATAATATTTTTCCCAAAGTTTCTGGTGAAATATGTTTAATGTTTTCACGTGTCAGAAAGGCAATTTTCCTTGCCACATTTGGCATTTTTGCAAGATGAACCAAAAGCTCATTTCTTAGATTTTCAGGTATTTTAGCAAAATTAAATTTGAGAATTTTAAATTTATAAAATTCAGCTTCTGTAAATAGGATTAGCTCAGATATTAATTTATCTCTGATATCTTCAGGTATTTTTGAAAAACTTTCATTAATTATATGTGCTATGGAGCTTGTTGTTTCTTTATTTACAGGTAGATATTGCAAAAGCTCATTTCTAAAATTTAGCGGAATTGTATAAAATTTATATTGGAAAACATCAGCAACATATTTTGCAGAACTTTCTTCAGAAGCCAATTTTAATAAAATATTTTTTGCTTCATCTGGAACAATTTCAAAATTTTCGATAATTAAAGTAGCAAGGTTTGATAAAGCATTTTCAAATTTAGCAAGTTTAAGAATTAGTTCATTTCTTATTTCCAGACCAATAAATGCAAAGGTATTATTTAAATATTCAGAAATATTTTCAGCATTACCTTCATTAAGGCCTTTTCCGGTCAATTCGAATAACTTTAATTCTTCTGTATTTTGTAACTCACTCACTATACTTATATTCATATTTTTACCAATAATTATCATTAGCTTATCAGATACTCATACATCAAGCTAGCTATGGATTTCACTCTAAGAAAATTATTTTCGGATTTTAAAGCATTTGGATGAGAATCAGTACATAATATTTTTTCAAATAACTTACTTTCTTCAATTTTTTTGAGTGAATCCTGAGGAAAAATACCGTGTGTAACAATAGCTGAAACTTTTAGCGCACCAGCATCAAGGTATGCCCTGGCAGCATTTATCAGAGAGCTTCCTGTTCTAATCATATCATCATAAATAATTACCTGAAAGCCATTCACATGGGCATTAACTTCCAGAACTTTGGTATCATTACCACTAATCCTTTTTTTAAAAACAAATGATGGTTTTACCCCTAATTCATTTGCCAGAGATTCCACCCATTTTGCCCGGCCTGCATCTGTACTTGCCAGAACAAAAGGTTCAATGCCAGCCAACTCTTTGATTCCTTCAAGAATAATGTCCTTTGCATACAGGTGAACTGTTCTCACTGACCCTTCAAAATAATGCGGTATACCTTCTGAATGTAGATCAAGTAAAATAATTCTATTACCTTTTTGCGACTGTGGAATAAAAGAAAATAACCTTGCCCTGGTTTTAGCAGTTACCACTTCACCTGATTTTATTGCTCTTTCCATGGTTGAATAGCCATAATAAGGCATAATAATTGTAAGGGTTTTAGCACCATATTTGACCATTGCACAACCCAAATCATAGATTTCCAAAGTATCAGAATCAGATACAGTACCACCGATAAGAACAACATCTCTATCAACAAGTGATGGGATTATCCGGTGGTAAAGTTCCCCATCAGGAAAAATTTTTCTTTCAATTTTTCCTTCTTCAAAATTACCAATATCTGATATAGCTTTCATCAGGTATTCGTAGGATTGTGTGGAAAAAATTATTGGATCTTCTAACTTCATATTTAACTCCTTTAATAACCTAACCTTTAGTGTAAATTTTACACTAAGTAGGAATAAAAGTCAACACAAAAAAACAGGCTTTAATATATTAAAACCTGTTTTTATTAAAAACTTATTTTATAGTTACTTTGATGTTATAACCCCTTCACCAATTAATGAAGCCAGATTAGGAATATCGATAAATGGGTTTCTGTTACCCTGTTTTTTATATATAATTTCATTTCTGGTTTTTTCATGTTCGTCTATAGGATCAACCACTTCAGACCATTTAATAAAACTAGGAACTTTTGAAGTCCAAAAGGCATCTTTTTCAAATTCACCACTTCTGATATTCTGGTCAAAATATCTTAAATAAAAATAAAGAAGTGCTCTTGATGTATTTCCTTTTTGCTTGTCACCAGGTTCAAAAACATTATTAAAATCACGATCCATAATTACAGACTTTTGTTCATAAGGCAAATTTATTATTTTATGTAATTCCGGTAAACTTCTTTGTCTTCCGTTTTTATCAGCCATTCCTAATTTTGAACCACCATTTGTTGTATATACAACCGTTCCGGTAACAGGACCAAATGGGTAATGCCCTCTCATATTATTTGGTACACTTAAAGTCGGGAAAAGATGATGCATATCTGCAACCATCGGTAATTTTTTATCAAAGAATGATTGAGGCCAGGTATGCTCACAGTTTATAAAATCATTTGGAGATCCATCTTTGTTTTCATCTGCTTTTTCTTTATATGAATTGCCATTTCCACCTGCTCCTGGAAGAAATGCAAATGAATAAGCATCAAAAAGACCTGTAGTACCATTAGATTTTTGATTATCACCAACTGCATACATATATGATTTTGAATCGCCATAATCTTTAATATTGTTATTTTTGGATATTATTGTATGTAATGCATCAAAAAGCTGGCTTCCTGTTTTACCCTGAGCCGGAGCATAATATGATTTTAGGTCAGGACTTAGATTTTCATACCAGTTACTGTTCTGATCATTTTTAAATTTTGAATGTGAAGCAAAAGAATTAATCTGCCCTTCATCCATCATTAAACCAATATCTTGGGGGGCTTCACTACAAGCTGTAATTGTTAAAAATGAAAATGCTAAAAGACCTGAAATTTTTTTCATCGCTATTATCCCTATTCTCTACAATATAAGTAATTTAAGTTATAGTTAAAAGGTTAAGGAACTTTCCCCAATTTAACTCATTTTACTAAAATTTAACGCTTATTTTAATTATTATTAATGTGAATGTTTTCTTCTCTTCTTTGAATATTTATTTTTTAAATCAATAAATTCTCTTTGAAATCTTTCCATTTCTTCTTCTGAGCAGTCTTCAAGCTCAATAAGCTGATTATTTTTTTAGAAAAAGACCTTTAGATTTTCTTCTTTCCATACTTCATAAGAAATGTGTTTATATTCATCAAGTTTCTTGAGTTGAGGAAGTAAAATTTCGGCAATAGCGATTGAATTAATTAATTCATGGGAAAAAAGCTCTTTTTTTAATACTTTTATTACTGGCTTTTCCTTGTTTTTTTCAATAAGCTGATTAAATAAGTTATTATTTTCTTTAAAGAAATTAAGAACTTTCACTAACTCTTGTGCTTTATAAAGTTTTTGTAGTTCTTCATCATGCTTTTCCTGCTTTTTCATCTGTTCTCCTGCAATTTTTTGTAAGAACTTTTCAATATTTTTGTTTTGAGAAAGGTTATCAATAAAAGTATCGTTACCAATAATATTCTTTTTATCATAGTAAAAATTTTTGATAAAAATCAAATATTCAGCAATAAACTCAGCTGAAATACCAGAGTCAATAACAAAATTTACTTTTTTCTCAATTAATTTTATGGAAATTTTGTTTTTAGAAAAAAAATCTTTTAGTTCCTTATTATTAAGAATTTGTTCTTTTGCCTGTTCAAAAGTTTGGCTGGCTGATTCAGGAAAGGGAAGGAGATTTCCAGGATTAAGGTTAGTAATAAACTTAATCGCAATTATACTTTTTCCGTATTTAATATATTCCACTCGGATATTTAGATTTGATTTATCATTTATTTCTTCAAGCGCTTTTTTGATAATAGTACGATTAATTTCCCTAAATAACGGATATTCATGCTCTTCAAGTTCCAAATATCGCCTTAGCTGCTCCAGATAAACTACATGTTCTCCAAAACCTGTATTTACATTAAAGTTATTAAGGCAGGAACCATAAATAATTCTGGAATATTTGCTATGAAACTGATTCTGAATAAGCATCAATAACTTTTTATACATTTGCTTACTGGTTATTTTACTTTCAATCAGTTGATTATAGTGATAAGTAACCAAATCATCATTAATCTGGCAATAAGAAAGAATACATGCTGTTTCAAGAATAGTTTCATTATCTTCATAAGTATAAAAATTTATAAGGCAATTCATTAAAGAAAGAACGGTTTTTCTAAAATGCTCATCTTCTCCTTTATAATCAACAGCTTCTTTTAATTCTTTTAGGGAAACTGTAAAATTATTTTTTGCCCAATGATAATAAAAAGCTTTATAAAACATCCAGGACCATATTTTAATCTGTAATAAATTTAAATTGGTTTTTGTTGTTATTACGCTCTTTTTATACATCTTTTCCCCTAGTTTAGAGATTAATAATGATGTTTTTTTATAAACCATTATACACTATTCGGGATTATTTAAAAATACAAAATATCAATTAGTCTTTAAATAAAACATTTAGAGGTACTTCCTCAACCTCGCCAATCTTATTTAACTCATCCAAATTTATTTTATTTTTATCACCAACAATAGTAAAAGTAAGACTTTTAGCTGATACCTTATCAGCAATAAATTTTTTAATATCTTCTATTTTCGCATACTGGAGTTTTTTAAATGTGTCAGGGCGTGGATCACTTGAGTACCCAAGCTCAGCCCATGAATTTACAGTCCCAACAACACTTCTGAAGTTTATATAACCTGTCCGGTATGAATTTTCCAGGGAACTTATCGCTCTCTCAAAATGTTTTTCTGACTGAGGAGTATTTTTTAGAAGATCAATAAATAATTTAAGTGCCTCAATAGTTTTATCTGCCTGAGTACCTATATAACCATTCATCTGGTCCTGATCACCAAGTCTCCCACCAAGATAATAACGTCCCCAGGTGGAATAAGCCAAAGCTCTGGCTTCCCTGACCTCCTGAAATAATATTGCTCCCATACCACCATCAAGATATTCGTTATATAAACTGGATATCATTCTTTCATCAGGATTAACTGTACTTCCTGGAATTAAAAGATTAATATGAGCCTGTACCCCTTTGTAATCCAGAAAATAAATTTTCACTGGTTTATCATGTCGGTTTAATACTTCAATTTCAGGCTGTTTTCTGGGGTTTAACAATGGTACATTAATTTTATTTGGGAGATGATATTTTTTAATTATCGCTTCAACCCGTTCCATCGGTATCTGGCCGGTATAATATAATTTAAAATTTTGTTTTAAAAGCTGATTTTTTATTTTTGGAAATTCTGAAACAGAGATTTTTTCAAGCTCAGATTGTGGTTGCCTGTCAATATAGGATGAGTTCCTATCATAGGTAATATATTGAGATAATGCGCTTCTTAGAGCTTCCAGATCCTTTTTTTGATCCTGTCTTGATTTTAAGACATTATTTATTTTATCCTGAAGGTGTTTTTGTTCCAGTTTTGGCTGCCAAAGTAATTTTTCACCAAGCTCAACAGCTTTTTCAAATTGGGAATCAAGCCCGGAAATATTCATCGAAAGACCATAATCAGAACAGGAATAATTTACATTTACGCCCATTTTATAAAGTTTGGTTTTGATATCATCAGAAGATAAATTACCTGTTCCGGCATAATTTAACTCATTCATTACATAACACAAATTTTTCTGATGTTTATCTCCATACTCATAAGAAACAGACAGATTAAAAATATCATCAAGAGGATTTTTTACATAATAAAAAAGCAC
>CAYRDV010000025.1:0-26948 GCA_964422885.1 uncultured Candidatus Sericytochromatia bacterium | reverse complement strand
TGCAGATTGTAAAAGGGAAATAGTATCGCCTCCAATTGCATTCATTTTAGAGTGAAACTCAAGGCATGCGACTCCATCACCCAAATCAACGAGTGATGCACCGGAATTCTTTTTTATTACTTTTCCCTTATCTTTTAATGATGAAAGAATTGTAATACCTTTTGGCTGATGAACCGGTTTGTAGTCTTTTGTATTTAAATCATAGTAAAAAAGATTTCCTTCTCTGTTTTCATAGAATGTTTTCCTTCCAGAGGCTAACATTTCTTCTATAGAAGCAGGAATTGTTTTTCCTTCTTATTTCATTTTCTGGACAGATTTTTCTACGCCAATTGCATCCCAGCTTTCAAAGGGACCTAATTCCCATCCAAATCCCCATTTCATTGCATTATCTATATTTACGATATTGTCACTGATTTCGGGAATTCTATTTGCTGAATAAATCAAGGTATCACTTAAAGTTTTCCAGACAAATTTACCAGCTTTATCATCAGCATAAGCAAGTGAAGCCATTCTTTCCGTTAATTTTTCGATATTTTTGGCATTTTCCAGAGAAGGATATTTTACTTTTGGTGAAGGTTGATATTCCATTGTTTTATGGTCTAAATAGAGAATATCTTTTCCTACTTTTTTATAAAATCCCTGTTTTGTTTTTTGGCCAAACCATTTATTTTGCAGCATTGTTTCTACAAAATCAGGCATAGTAAATACATCTCTCTTTTCATCGTTTGGTACATTGTCGAAAATATTTCGGGCAACATGAACGCAGGTATCAATTCCAACAACATCAAGGGTTCTGAATAATGCACTTTTGGGTTTTCCAGTTGCTGGCCCAGCTATTTTGTCAACTTCAACGATATTTAAATCATCTTCAAGCATTACTCTCAGAGAATGGAGCATAGCAAACATACCAATTCGATTTGCAATAAAATTAGGTGTATCTTTGCAGGTTACTATTCCTTTTCCTAATATTTTATCGCCAAACTCTGAAATAAAATTGATAACTTCAGTTGATGTATGGGCTGTTGGTATTATTTCCAAAAGCTTAAGATATCTTGGCGGATTAAAAAAGTGTGTCCCCAAAAAGTGCTTTTTGAAATCTTCTGATAAACCTTCAGACATTTCATTTACAGAAATACCGGATGTATTAGAGGTTACTATTGTTCCAGGTTTTCTTAATTTATCTACTTTTGCCAGCAGTTCTTTTTTAGGCTCAAGTCTTTCCACAACTACTTCTATAATCCAGTCAACTTCTGAAACCCATTTTAAATTGTCTTCAAAATTTCCAACTGTGATTCTTTCTGTGAATTTAGGATCAAAAAATGCTGCTGGTTTAATCGTTTTTGCAAAATCAAGACCTTTGTTTACAAAACGGTTTCTAACTATGCTACTATCAAGGGTTAATCCCTTTGCCTTTTCTTCTTCTGTTAATTCATTTGGCACTATATCCAGTAAATAACTGTTAATTCCTGCATTAGCAAGGTGAGCTGCAATCTGAGAGCCCATTACCCCTGAACCTAACACAGCAACTTTTTCAATTTTATATTTCAAAGTAGTTGCTCCTTTCATAACTTAAGCGGATAAATCAAAAGGATTTCCCTTTCTTATTCAATGGATATCTTAACAGATTTAGTACGAGTTGGCTAGTTTTTTTTAATCAGCAAAAGTTAATAATAAAGCAATGTTAAGGTAATGAAGCACTGCTTCAAGGTTTTGGATAGTATTAAGAATTATTAATAAAAACTAAAAAAAGATTAGGCTTTGGCGAATCTTTTTAGTTTTTATTCTTTATGGAACTTAAGATCTCCACTCACAGTACTAAGAAGCAGTTTGGCTGTTCCTTCCTTTATTTTACCGCTTAGACTGTCATGAGTCTTGGAAATGTCATCACCTTCAACTTCAAGGTTGGTAAAAATATCACCGCTTTTACTTTCACATCTGAAAGTAAGGCTGCTGTCTTCATCAACTTTCCACTCTATATCACCACTGGTTGTGCTTATTTCTATTGCGGCACCGTTTGTAACGATACTGTTGCCTTTGATTTCACCACTGTTGCTTCTGGCTCTTAGTGTATTCTGAACTATTCCTTTATAAATAATATGACCACTGTTAGTTACCAAATCAACCAGTTTACTTTCATTATTTTTATGCTGTTTTAGTTCGATATTTCCACTGGAGGATGAAATCTCTATACAATCATGAATATAAACCTCTCCTCTGATATCACCACTGATAGTAGTTATTCTTGAATCACTCAAAATATCACCTACTATTTCCAGAGAACCACTTGTTGTTCTTACATTCATCCTGCTGGAAACATCCTTTAGAGAAACATCCCCGCTAATTGTAATTATTTCAAATGATTTATATTTAGATTGCTTTACTTCGATATCTCCGCTATTACTTTTAATTATTAAATTTTTATCTGGATTTTCAATATTTTGAATATTTATATCTCCACTTGTTGTTGAAAGTTCAAATTCCAGTGAAAGAGGAACTTTTAATTCCAGATTAATAATGTCATTTAAGGTTTGGTTCATTGTTGGTAAGATAATTTGTAGTTTTTTGTCAGTAAAAACAGGAACAATTCTCAGGTTTTTTGTTCTTTCATTTGCCTGGTCCTGATTTTTAGTCCAGATGATTTTTTCAGTATGTAAATCAATGTCATCACGTTGTTCACCTGTAATCTTTATTCCACCCCAGCCGTTGTCAATAATAATTTTTTCGATTGGGGATTCGATAGTTATATTTTCCTGGTCAGAAAATGTAAATTTTTCCCCGGCATGAGTTGAAGTGTTTGTAGGATCAAGCCGAGTACTTATTTTTTGCCCTATATTTTGGGCAACTTTTTCAATATTGCTACCCAGACCAGTCATCAATTTTTCTATTTTAGAGACTCCTTCTCTGGCAAAATCAGCAAACGTATCAGTTGAAATATTGGGAATATAACCTGAAAAAGATTTATCTTTTGTAAATTCTTCAAATTGAGTAAGAAGGTTTATTATTTTATCCGCTTCCTCAATTGTCATTCTTCCTTCTTTTAAGATATTTAATACCAGTAACCGGACTTCTTTTATATTTTGTTCCATTAATTTTCTCCTATTCCTGGAAAAGGACCATTATTTCAGAGGCTTTTACTGTCATAACTTCAAGATGGTGTACAGAGTTGTAAAACCAATCAAGCCAGTAAAAGGCCTGATCGCATTGTGGGCATCTGTAATAATATCGTTCATTGCCATTTATGACTCTGGTACCAATATATTCCAGTTTATCGCGCTCTTTTGTAGAATTAAGATCTATACAATACTCACAACACATTAAATAAAGCTCTTTAAATTAAATAATATTTATTAAGTATTATATCAATTAATATATCTAAAAAAATTTCTTTTTTGCTATTTTAATTTAAAGGTTTTGTCCTGATAGCAATATCCAGATAATCTTTATCTGCTTCTTTGGTTGGATAAAGAACTATTTTTGCTTCTGTATCATGATTGGCAATATCTACAAGGCTTCCTGTTTTTAGTTCTTTAAAATTGCCTTCTGCCTTTACTACAAGCCCATAAGAACCTTTTACCAGATAAGTATCAAATGTTATTGGTTTATCATTTTTCTCTTTTGGTTTTATAGTGACAATGGCAACAGCTTTTGCATCTTTTTGTATTTCAATTATTAAATCATTAAGTATAAGAGATGTATCTGTATCTTTAACGGAAAATGCCTGAGCATTAATAATACTTTCAGGAATGTTTACATTGAATCTTAGGTTACTTACTCCTTTTGAGCCTGGCCCAAAACTATTAACTCCTTTTGAACCTGGGCCAAATTTATAATAAGTTTCATCTATTGGTTTTACCGATATTATTTCCAAAGGAGGAACCACGGGAGAAACTGATACAATGGGTGTTGATGTTACAACCGGGGATTGAGTAGGTTTGTTTGGATCAGGGCAGGCTGAAAGAATAAATCCGCTAAATAGGGCTAAAATAATAATATTTCTTTTAGACATTGTCTTTTTCTTCCTCCATAAGCTGGTTCAATTCGTTGCCCTTTAGCTCCCATAATGTTTTTAACTCTCTGTTTTTTTCACTTTTTATAAGTGATTTAACAGTTTCAGGTTCATATTCTATTGCAATAGATAAATTTTTAATAGATTCATCTAAGAGTTGAGAATCATTTTCATTTTCATATCTTAAAAGGGCATAACCTGATTTTAGAAAATATGTCAGCCAGTTTTGATCAAGGATCAGAATTGTATTAATAAAAAGTAAAGCCTCAGTAAACATTTTTAATTTACAATAGGAATAAGCATGAAAATATACTGCTTCTTTCAATGCTTTTTCCGGTAAATCTCCTTTTTCTGAATGAGACAAAAGCTGTTTATAATTCTCCAGTGCTATTTTAAAATATTTTTCGATCGTTTCTAAAATAAATGAATTACCAGAATTTACCCGTTCATTTTTTATTATTTTATTAAAAAATTGAAAAAGATGAGTATGTTTTGATTCAAGCTTAATTGATATTTTGTTTTTATAAAAATATTGCAGCGTATCAGCAATATGGTACATACATCTGGCATATTCATCTAAACAATAAATAAAGTCTGGCCATAGATTTAAAGACATTTCCAGATAGTTTTTTGACTGAAACAATAATTCAAGAGAATCAACAGGATGTTCACCCTGAATCTGCAAGCCCTTATTAAAATGACAAATTCCAATGTTCATCAATATATCCGCTTTAGTATTGATAAATTCATCTGAACAGTTTTCCAGAGCAAGATTAAAAGCCTGAGTTGCAAAATCATAATTACCAGTAATTGCAGCCATTTTGGCTGTCCTGTCCTGAAGATCAATAAAACTTGATGAAAAATTTGGCGCTGTTTTTAAAAGATTTAGTGCTTCTTCTGATTTCTCTTCTAAAACTAAAGATCTTATTAGATTATTAAAATTTTGTTTGTTTTTATCATTTTCGTATTTCTTTTTTAAAATATCGACATTGGTTTCTTTAAGTGTTTCCTTTAGGTTATTTCTGACAGCAAATTCCAGATCATTAGGTACTCTTTTATATATAAGAAGTAATTCGCCTTTTTCCTGGGGAGACATATTGAGAACAATTGCCATAATATCAAGCAGGTGAACACTGGGGCTTTTTGCCCCGGATTCTATAAGAGACATATAGGATTCACTACAGTTTATATCAGGATCTTTTTCAAGTAAGGCCTGAATAAATCTTTTTTGAGTATTAAACCCCTCGCTCTTTCTTTTCTTTTTTAAAAATTTTCCAGCTTCAGTATATTCCATTATCCTTTAACTTTACTTTTTAGTAAATAAAATAATTATATATCAGTTTTTCAAGGCCCGCAAATATGACAACTGATACAAAATATAAATATTTAAATCATATTTGACTTACTTGAAGCCTTCTAATTTATATACTACTATCAATATTAAAAAAAGAAAAGATAAATATTTACTTTTTTGTAAACTTTATTCTTGACTTTTTTGTAAATAAGTTTTATTATGAAATTAAGTTAAAGAAAGTGAGTATTGAGGTAAGAATGATGAAAATAAAAAATACAGTTTTAATGGTGGTATTAGGAATAACATTAAGTATGGGATTTACAGGATGCCCAACTCCTTCTCCTATATCAGCCCCATCTGAAAGTCCTGCTGCATCTTCATCTGATACATATGTATCTCCTTCAGCTCAGGCAAGTGCAGCTGCACCTGCTGCTTCAGCAGCTCCGTCATCTTTCCCTTCCTACCCAATGCCAAGTGGTACTCCTGCTGCTCAAGGCGCGGGAAATGTAGCTTTACCTGTCCAACCGGAAGAAAGTAAAACCAGGGATAATTTCTTTACTAATCCTGGAGTAAACCCATTTATTTCAACAAGTAAGGATCATTTATCAACATTTGGAATAGATGTGGATACAGCATCTTATACCTGGATGAGGAAATCACTTTTAAATAACTTTCTTCCTACAAAGGATTCAGTGAGAGTAGAAGAATATGTAAATTTCTTTGATTACAATTACCCCAAACCAGAGCAGGGAAAATTTACTATTAATACAGAAATGGCAAAGTCAAATTTAGATAAAGATGTAACGATTATGAGAGTAGGAATACAGGGAAAGGAAATCAAAGCAGAGAACAGGAAGGATGCAGTATTGACCTTTGTAATAGATGTATCTGGTTCAATGAATCAGGAAAACAGGTTAGGGTTGGTAAAACAATCATTAACAGTGTTGGTAAATGAGCTAAGAGCAGCAGATAAGGTTGGAATAGTAGTATTTGGAACTACAGCCCGGACATTACTGGAAGCAACCAGTAATAAATCAGATATATTGAGAGTAATAGATTCCTTACAGCCTGAAGGAGCGACAAATACAGAAGCAGGTTTGAGACTAGGTTATCAGGTAGCAGAAAAGGCTTTTAAAGGTGGAGCAATAAATAGAGTAATCCTTTGTTCAGATGGAGTGGCAAATTCAGGAGAGACATCAGCAGATGCACTTTTAACAAAGATAAAACAGGAGTCAGAATCAGGAGTAACCTTATCAACAGTAGGTTTTGGAATGGGAAACTACAATGATGTATTGATGGAACAGTTAGCTGATAAGGGAGATGGTAATTATGCCTATGTAGATAATTTGAAGGAAGCTCAGAGAATATTTGAAGAAAACCTGACATCAACATTACAGATAATAGCCAAGGATGTGAAGGTTCAGGTAGATTTCAATCCTGGGGTAGTAGATTCTTACAGGTTAATAGGTTATGAGAACAGGGACATAGCAGATAAGGATTTCAGGAATGAGAAAGTAGATTCAGGAGAAGTTGGCTCTAATCACTCAGTTACAGCTATTTACCATCTTAAATTAAAAAGTGACGCTAATGTTTCAAAAATTGCTAATGTTTATCTCAGATACAAAGATATTGATAATCTTAATTCAGTAATGGAAGTGAATAAATCTGTTGAACTTAAAGACATAAAAGCAAATATCACAGATTCTTCTGCTGAATTTAAACTGGCGGTTGCTGTTGCTGATTATGCTGAAATTCTAAGAGGAAGCACATATGCATCAAATCATTCTTTTAGTGATGTTCTGAACCTGGCAAAACAGGCTTCAGGTTCTCTAAAAAATGATTCAGTAACTGAGTTTATCGGACTTATAAATAAGGCAAATGAACTGCCGAAAATTAATTACTAGATAATATTTAAAAGGAGACTAAAATGTTTAATAAGAAATTTGTAAAAGGAATTACAATTGCTTCAACAATATTTGTTCTTACAGGTTGTGGGGCAAATGGGCTAAATGGAATTGATGATCCTAATAAAAATGGAAATAATGATAATCTCGTTAACCAGGGTAATACTGACTCAACACTAAGTACTTTGAAGTTTTCAAAAGTTACCGAACAAAAGTCCGCTGAATATAACAGCCTTATTGCCAGAAATGCGGCAAGTGCAACAAATAATTCTGCGCCTAATCCTACAGCTCCAGCTCAGGATGCTGCGGCTCCTCTAGTTGCTGCCAGGGGTGAAGCAAAAGCGTCTTCCGGGATGATCGCTGCGCCAGTATCATATTTCCCTTATCCTGGGGTTTTTGAAGAATATGTTGTAATAGATTTTGAAGAAGCAAAAACAGCTGGGTTTACAGGTACATACCTTCAGGCTTTAACCAAAATTGTAAAACCAATAATAAAAAGTCTTGGCTCTGATGCCAGGATGGTTAACTCTAATGGTAGCAGTGATGATAATGGTCTTAATAAATCTCAGCAGGCAGAACCTGCCCAAAATGCTCAAAAACCGATGTATTATCCAGGATACCAACAGTATCAATGGCAATTTACCTTTGTTTCATCTTCTAAGAAAGAAGTTTATAACATCTATATTTCCTCAAGTGAAACATTGGTTCTGAAACAGGTCTGGGGTTTAAGGGATTTAACTCCTGATAATATCAAAATTGACAGTAGTGAGGCCATAAAAGCGGTAATTAATGCAATTAAAGATAAAAGCTTTACAGCACCGGATAATCAACCTGTTTATATGTCACCGGAAGCTGAAGTGCTTTATGATATACCACCGAATACTTCATGGTATCTGTATCTTGAAAAAGAAAAAGGAAATCTGGTCTGGAATATAAATATGAACATCAATACTAATATTGTTTATTATGGTATTCCTGAAAGAGCTGTGATGGCAACTGATACTGTAACTGCTTCTGGTTCAGGGTCTGCTGATGCCAGTACAACAAATGCAGGCACTACCTCACCAGACGCGCAGCCAATAAAAGCACCTGATTTCTGGTATTCAGGAGGGTATGCAAAGGTTGATGCTGTAACAGGTAAGGTTTTGTCACTGGTAAGACCGATGAAATATCATGTTGTAAATCCTCCTCCATGTTGTAAGACTGATCCGGCACAACCTATGCCAATGCCAGCTGTTATTGCAGAGACAAAGACATAGTACAATTTTCAGATTCTTCGTTTAGTCAAAATATCATTCTGAAGAACGAAGAATCTGTTTATATAGATATTATTAAAAATTATGGGAGAACTAAAGATGAAAATGAATAAAGTAGTTAAACTAATGACTTTAGCAGTAGTTATTTCACCTTTATTTTTTGGTTGTGGTACAAGAATTTCTCCAAATTCAGGACAGGCTGTACCTTTGGAGAAAAAAACTAACCCTCCTACCTATAATGAGCCGGGTAAGTCAGGGGATAACAGCAATTCTCCTCAAAGTGATAATCAAAGTGTTAATACTTTCTCCCAACCAAAAGCATCAGGTACTCCCAAAGCTTCAATAATTGCTCGCCCAACAGCCCTTCCTACACCGGAAGAAAGTAAAACTAGAGATAATTATTTTAAAAATTATGATGAGAATGTTTTTATTTCAACAAGTAAGGATCATTTATCAACATTTGGAATAGATGTGGATACAGCATCTTATACCTGGATGAGGAAATCACTTTTAAATAACTTTCTTCCTACAAAGGATTCAGTGAGAGTAGAAGAATATGTAAATTTCTTTGATTACAATTACCCCAAACCAGAGCAGGGAAAATTTACTATTAATACAGAAATGGCAAAGTCAAATTTAGATAAAGATGTAACGATTATGAGAGTAGGAATACAGGGAAAGGAAATCAAAGCAGAGAACAGGAAGGATGCAGTATTGACCTTTGTAATAGATGTATCTGGTTCAATGAATCAGGAAAACAGGTTAGGGTTGGTAAAACAATCATTAACAGTGTTGGTAAATGAGCTAAGAGCAGCAGATAAGGTTGGAATAGTAGTATTTGGAACTACAGCCCGGACATTACTGGAAGCAACCAGTAATAAATCAGATATATTGAGAGTAATAGATTCCTTACAGCCTGAAGGAGCGACAAATACAGAAGCAGGTTTGAGACTAGGTTATCAGGTAGCAGAAAAGGCTTTTAAAGGTGGAGCAATAAATAGAGTAATCCTTTGTTCAGATGGAGTGGCAAATTCAGGAGAGACATCAGCAGATGCACTTTTAACAAAGATAAAACAGGAGTCAGAATCAGGAGTAACCTTATCAACAGTAGGTTTTGGAATGGGAAACTACAATGATGTATTGATGGAACAGTTAGCTGATAAGGGAGATGGTAATTATGCCTATGTAGATAATTTGAAGGAAGCTCAGAGAATATTTGAAGAAAACCTGACATCAACTTTACAGGTAATAGCCAAGGATGTGAAGGTTCAGGTAGATTTCAATCCTGAGGTAATAGATTCTTACAGGTTAATAGGTTATGAGAACAGAGACATAGCAGATAAAGATTTCAGGAATGACAAGGTAGATTCAGGAGAAGTTGGTTCTAATCATTCAGTTACGGCTATTTACCACCTTAAATTAAAAAGTGAAGCTAATGCTTCAAAAGTTGCTAATGTTTATCTCAGATACAAAGATATTGATAACCTTAATTCAGTAATGGAAATAAATAAATCTGTAGAACTTAAAGATATAAAGCAAAATTTTAGTGAGGCATCTTCTTCATTTAAGCTGGCTGTAGATGTAGCCGATTATGCCCAAATATTAAGAGAAAGCAATAATGTAAAAGGTGTTACCTTAAATGATGTTTTCAATCTTGCCAATGAATTAAAAGTGAAAACTGAAAATGAAAAAATAGATGAATTCGCAAAACTCGTTGAAATGTCTATATCAATAAAAAATAATCAAAAATTGGAGTAAAAAATGAAAAAACAAAAATTCTTACTATTATTAATGCCATTTATTATTAATAGTTGTACAAAAAATATTGGAGCTATGCCAACTAGTACAGCAACACAAAAACTTTCTGATACAGGAGGTCAACAAGTGCCAGCTAATGCACCTCCTGCACCAGCATCAAATCTTGGAAATTTGAAAGCAGGAGTAATTTCTGATCCTTCATTTACTGAAGAAGAAAAAAAGTTGGCTGGTATTCTGGATAGAAAAGTTAACCCAGAGTTTCCATTAAAAATAGGAGTTATTTTATATAGTAATCCTGGGATTCTAAGTGATAAAGACCGTAAAAAATTTTATGACAATTTTCTGCAAAAATTAAAAGAAAATAATAATAATAAACAGGTAATAGAAATATCTCCTAATTTGATTTCAGGGGGAAATTCAGTTGATGAGTTAAGAAAATTAGGAGCAAAATTCCAGGTTTCAACTTTATTGGTTGTTAGTGATAGTTACCAGTTTCCTCAGGAGAATAAAGATGCTTATATCACACCTGTAGATATCATTACAGGTCTTAAAACCTGGGAGAGTTTAACCAATCTTGATGTCTATGCCCTTGATGTTTTAAACGGAGTTTTTGCATTTTCTTCATCATCAAGCATGAGAGTTAGTGATAAGTATAATAGGAGTGATTCTTACAATAATTATAACTATAACAGATATCAGCCAGCTAGTAATTTTAATAATAAAGATAATGCAATAGTTAAGGAAAGTGCTGATAAAGCCTGGACTGAAATTCAGACTAAAGTAAATAAAGAAATTAATGATTATAAACAGCGTAGCTTAGAAAAGAGTGCTGTACAAGCCACACCTCAGACATAAAATACTGCAATTATTGAAAGGATAAAATTATGAAAAAAAATATTTTTAAATTAGGGATTATAACCATATTGATTCTAGGTCTTTTTGGATGCATTCAACCCTTAGCTATGGGAACTTGGGAAAATATCCAAAAAAATCCTGATAATACAGTTGTTACAACAACATTAGTTATAAATGAAACAGGAAATGAATTTACAGCAGTAATGACCACAAAAGTTGTAGGAAATGAATCAGAAAATTTAAAATTACCCATAAAAAGTGTAAAGTTTTCTGGGTCAATACCTGTTGGTAATAGTTTATATGTAAATCAGCTTGATGATGTATCTGACGAGTTTCCCAGGAATTCATATTTTGAGGTTTCAAAGGATCGAAAAGTGTTAACTTTGAACCCTGGGAAAATAAAGTTTCAGAAGAAGTGAGGGGGAAGTGAGGTCAGGATGAATAAATCCATCCTTAAGTGAGGTGGCAAGCAAGCTTGCCTGTGAGGGGGAAGTAAAGAAGTGAAAAGAGGACTAAAAGAAAAGATATATTCTTACTTCTCCCTCACTTCCTCCTCACTATGATAGCTTTAGCTATCTGACCTCACTGAACGAAGTGGCCTCACTTGTTTAAAGATAAAATTATAGGAGAAATAAAATGATAAAAAGAACAATTTTTAGCTTAACATTGGCCTGTATTGTATCCTCATGCACTGCTAATAATGGGGCGGTTAATCCTAATAAACCAAATGAAAAAACAATTACTGTTTCTCAGGCAGAAATTGAAAGTGTTAATAAAAGTGGTATTGTAGAGGCAAACAATAAATTTGGGTTTAAACTGTTTGAGGAAATCAGTAAAAAAGAAAAAAACATTTTTATTTCCCCTGCCAGTATTTCTATGGCTCTGACTATGACCTATAACGGGTCTGATGGTGAGACAAAGGAGGCAATGGCCAAAACTCTTGAATTAAAAGATCTTAATCTGGATGAAATTAATAAATCAAATAATATTTTAAAAAAGCAATTGACAGGAACAGACCCGGATATAAAACTAAGTATCGCTAACTCACTCTGGGCTGATAAGGGTACACAGCTAAAGCCTGATTTTATAAAAAACAATGAAGATAATTATGATGCAAAATTAAGTGAGCTGGATTTTAATTCACCGGAAGCTTTAACTACAATTAATGGTTGGGTAAATGATAATACTGAAGGCAAAATTCCTAAGATAATAAAAAAGATCGAACCAGGCACTTTTTTATATCTGATCAACGCAATCTATTTCAAAGGTAGCTGGACAGATAAATTTGACAAAGCAAAAACGGTTGAAAAACCTTTTACTTTAGAAGATGGTAACAAAAAAAATGTCCAGATGATGGCAAAATCGGGTGAATTTAGTTATTATAAGGAAGATAATTTTCAGGCTGTTAATTTACCTTATGGTAAAGGAAATACCAGTATGTATTTATTCCTTCCTGAAAATGACAAAGATGATTCTTTTTATAAAAGCCTTAATTCAGAAAACTGGGACAAATGGATATCATCATTCAGTAAAAAACGTGGTGCTCTTGAATTACCAAGATTTAAAATAGAATATGAAAATAAGTTAAATGATACTTTGAAAAACCTGGGAATGACTGTTGCTTTTAGCAGTGGGGCAAATTTTAAAAAAATGGTTGATGGCACTGCCTATATATCAGAAGTAATGCATAAAACATTTGCGGAAGTAAATGAAGAAGGGACAGAAGCCGCAGCTGCAACAAGTGTGGCAATCTCAAAAAGTGCAATCCTCCCCGGAGAATCGTTTAAAATGGCTGTAGAGCATCCTTTTTTCTGTGCTATTACTGATAAAAAAACAGGTGAAATAATATTTATGGGTACAATATCAGAACCAAAATAGTTATGTGCCTTGCCAATAATAAAGGCTACAGGGTATTATGCCTATCAGGTGGAAATAGAAAATTTACGGTTAAAGGTAAAATGGAAATGAAAAAAGTTAAATCAAAATTATTAAAAGCCTCATTTATGGCTATGATGATAATAACAGGCTGTAGAATGCCCACTCAGGGTGAAAATGGAACAAATACTTTTAGCAAAAAGAATTTTCCTCCTTTAACCGATTCAGATACTAAGATTACCCATTCCAGTAAAATAGTTGCTGCTAATAATAAGTTTGGCTTTAAATTATTTTCTGATTTGCTCAAAACTGATAAAAATAAAAATATTTTTATCTCACCTACCAGTATACTTTTTGCTTTATCTATGACTTATAACGGAGCAAATGGTGATACTAAGGATGCTATGGCAAAAGCTCTGGAGCTTAAGGATTTAAGCCAGGATGAAGTAAATAAAGAAAGTAATGCTTTAATCAGAACTCTGATAAATTTAGATCCTCAGGTACGCCTGGATATTGCTAATTCATTATGGGGGCGTAAAGGTATTGATTTTGCTCCTGATTTTATAAAAAATAATGAAAACTATTTTAAGGCTACCGTTAATTCACTGGATTTTAACAGCACTGAAGCATCAAAAACAATAAATAACTGGGTAAGCGAAAATACTCAAAAAAAGATTGAAAAAATAGTACCTGACACAATTTCTGCTGAAACAATACTTTTTCTAATCAATGCGATATATTTTAAAGGTACCTGGACAGATAAATTTGATAAGACTTTGACCAAAGAACGACCATTTACTCTTACAGATGGCAAACAGAAAAACTTTCAGATGATGAATCGTTATGATGATTTCAGATATTTGAAAGAAGACAATTTTCAGGCTGTAAGTCTCCCCTATGGAAATGAAAATCTAAGTATGTATGTTTTATTACCAGATAAAGATGCCAAGCTTGAAGATTTCCTAAAAAGTCTTACTGCTGAAAATATTGATAAATGGGTAAATCAGTTTAGCAAAAATAAAGGAGATGTGGTCCTTCCAAGATTTAAGCTTGAATATGAAGCTGATTTAAATGATTCTTTAAAAACTTTGGGTATGGAGACAGCTTTTTCAGATAAAGCTGATTTTAAAAACATGGTTACAGGTTCACTAAAACCATTTATTTCCAATGTAAAACATAAAACCTTTGTTGAAGTAAATGAAGAAGGTACCGAAGCAGCGGCTGTTACAAGTGTAACGGTTGGTGCAACAAGTGTTCAAATACCAAAAGAGCCTTTTAAAATGATAGTTGATCATCCGTTCTTTTATATGATTAGGGACAATCAAACCGGAACTATCTTATTTATGGGCGTAACAGTAGAACCAAAGCAATAAAAAAGTAGGGGTTTGATTAATCAAACCCCTACTTTAATGGGAATATTAATCTGAAAGATGCTCCTTTTCCGGGGCCTTCACTTTTTACAGAGAGTTTACCACCGATTTCGGTCATAGAATTAGCTGAGGTGTGTAACCCAAAACCATGTCCTGTCGTTTTTGTAGTAAAACCATGAGTAAAAATCTTATTCAGGTTTTCTTTTAAAATACCTTCTCCGTTATCTGAAACTAAAATATAGGCGGTTGAATTTTCAACTTGATTTACTTCAATAGTAATAATTTTTTCATCAGTTTTATTTTCGATTGCTTCTTCAGCGTTTTTCAAAATATTCATTAGAACGTTAATCAATTTTGACTTTTGAACAAGTACTTCAGGAACCTCAATATAGTTTTTTATTACTTTAATATTCTGGCGTGCAAGTGACTCAGACTGAATAGAAAGTGCATCTTCAACTATTTTTACCAAGCTAACCTTTTCATCAAAAAATTCAGTTTTTGCATAAGTTTGCTGAGTAGCAATAACATCTTTCATCATAGATATTTTCCCTGATAAACTTTTTGATTCTTCTTCAAGTCTGAACTGCTCACTTTTTAGCATTTCAGTTACACTCAGATAGTATTGTAAAAGTTTTTTCCCTTTAGGATTATTGAGGATAAAATCTTCAATATTATCAATATTTTTTTCAAGGAGTTCGTTTGCTTTTAATATTCCTTCTAATTTAGAGTTCCCTACTATTTCTAATATTACCTGATTAGAAATATTTACACTATTAAGAATATTTCCAATATTATGTAAAACACCTGTGGCAATCTCAGCCATACCAGCATTATGTGCTGATTCTAATAATCTTCTCTGAGTTTTTTTTAACTGCCGTGTCCTTTTATTTACCATTTCTTCCAGGTTATTTTTATGTTGTTCCAGAGCAATGTTTAACTCTCTCATTTCATCATATAGCTTTGCATTTTCAAGCGAAATTGCTGCCTGAGCAGATAATAGTTTTAATACCTGAATTCTGTCAGAGGTAAAAACACCACCTGTTAAGTTATTTTCTAAGTAAAGTATACCTAAGAGGATAGATTGTTTAATAATTGGAATACAAAGGATTGATTTTGGCTTATTTTCAAGAATATACGGATCAGATGTAAACAGCCCATCATTAAGTGCATCATTAATTACCACATCTTTTTGAGTTCTTTCAACATAATTTACAATTGCCTGGGAAACATAATTACTTTCTTCAATCCTGATTGATTGCAAAAGCCTTGTTTGCTTCTGTTCAATTGAGCCTTCAGCTTCAATTAAAAGTTCTCCCTTATTTTTTAGGATCAGATAACCTCTTTGTGCCCCTGCATTTTCGATAACTATTTTCATTAGCTGATCCATCAGTTTATCAAGGACTATTTCACCGGAAAGTGTCTGAGAGGCTTTCATAATAGTAGTAAAATCAAGTTCAAAATCACTATCCGGGGGAAGTGAGGATGTATTTTTTATTTTTATATTATTTCTGCTGCTTTCTTTTATTTTTATGAAAAAATATGAGTACTTTTTTTCCAGTTCAAGAGCCTTTATTTTTGCTCCCCATCTGCTATAACAATTATGTGATTCAATAATATGTTCTTTTGCTGTGGTTTCATGACCACGGGACAAATGAAATTTTGCTGCAAGCTCGTTGGACAAAGCCTGATTCTGGATAAACCCACTTCTCTGACTATATTTAATTGCTTCATTATATAGAGAAGTTGTCTTATTATAATCGTCATAAAAACTAGAAATTTCTGCTTCAATTAATAAGTATTTATGTAAAAAATTATCTTTACAATTATCTGCCCAGATACTCATTTTTTTTTGATTTTTTTTCAGTATTTTTAAGTAATTCCTTTTTATTTTAGGAGATGATTTTGGATAAAGGGCAGTAAGAGTTAACGAGTAATAGAAGTAATATTCAGGAACAAGGATATTTGCATAAGAACCGGAAATATATTTTTTTAATTCTTCAGATACATTCAAAGCATCAAGGTAGCTTTCGAAAAGATAATAGATTTGTAACTTGATAATATAAACATAGGAAAGTGTGGATAAAGTACCCCGTTTAATTACGGTTTCCAGTACTTTCTCCTCATTATAGTTATCATCACTTAAAGTAAGAGGATTATAGGTTAACCCTTTTAAATTAAGAATGACTTGTAATCTAAGTAAAAATGCATCAAGAATATTTGAATCTTTTGTCCTGACAATTAAGTGAGAATAACTTTTGGCTAATTTATAAATATTGTCAATATTTTCTCCGGCTGTAAATAGTTTAATAAGTAAGTGATTAACCGAATAACCGATATATAACAAGTCACCTGCTTCCATTCCATATTTAAGGTTATTAACCAGAAGATCTATATCAGTTCTTACATGCTTTTTCCAGTGGCTAAGTAGGGTTGTAAAGATGAAAATTATTTTACATCTTAGTTTAGTGTTATTATATTTATCATTTATTTCCAGTGCTACTTTACCAAGATTATATGCATCCTGATATTTTGACATTCCAAAACCAAGGATCATTGAAAAAGCAGCATAACCATAGGACGAAACATCAGAATTTCCATATCTAAGGGAAATATTTACCATTTTAAGGGTAACTAAAACCATAAGATTTGTATTACTCATATAGGCAGCAGGTAAAATACTCATTAAAAGATTCATTATTATTAATTTGTTTGAATCTTCCATTGTTTTAAGATTAATCAGGTTATTTATTTTTATTTTATTAAGCTGTGATTTTGCTTTAATGAGCTCAACTAAAGTAATTGCTTTAATAACACTTTTATTTTCAGGAAGTGTGATATTGAATAATTTAAGTCCTTCCATCCCAGTTTTAACAGCCTGATTCATTTTATTCATTGCTACATATAGGATTACTTTTATTTCATAAACTTTTGCTTTTTCATAATCTGTTTTTGCATTATTTAGAATTACATTAAACAAAAATTCAGCCTGATCAAAATTTGTAACCAGATATTCACATTCAGCAGTCTCCATATTAAGAGTAAATGTCATTTCATAGTTTTGTAGCCATGAATTAGTATCCAGTAAAGTAAGACCTCTTCTAAAATATTTTAATGCCAGACTAAAAGCTGTAGATGATTTTGCTTTTTTCCCTGCTATCAGATTTAATTTTGCCAGTTTATGTTTTTCATCAGTTTTGGTTATTAGTTCGGTTCCAAAATTCAGTTGATTAACAATATCAAAAACTACATTATCAAGCTCTTCTGGTCTTGTATTTTCAAGAAGCAGCCAACCAATTTTATAATGAATTGTTTTTTTATCTTTATCGGGAATTAGTGAATAAGCTGCTTCCTGAACCCGATCATGAAGAAACTTTTGAAAATCTTCCATTATCAGGATAATTCCCTCATTTATTGCTTCTATTAAATCATGAAATGTTTCTTCCTGAGTTTTTTCACAGGCAATAGACAATGTCTCAAAGGAAAATCTGCTACCAAGGCAAGAGGCAATTTTAAGAGTTTCAATTGTTGGTTTAGAAAGTTTTTTTAATTTATCTACCATTAACTCAATTACATTTTCTGTAATCTGCATTTTACTTATTTCATTTACATTCCATACCCAGCCAGAGCCTTGCTTAAATTCAATGGCTTGTTTTTCATGTAATGATTTTAAAAATTCATTTATAAAAAATGGGTTACCCTGAGTCTTGCTAAAAATTATATTTGCCAAAGATCTTGTTTTTTTTGGTTTTAAATGAAAAATATCTGATAATAGCTGATTAATATTTTCTACCTTAAGAGGATAAAGATGTATCGAATTTATTTTAATATTTGATTTTCTGATTTCTTCAAGTAAGTTTATTATTTTTTGATTTGAACTTATTTCGTTTTCCCTACATGTTAAAATAACCAGAAAATACTCCATTTGGGCTTCAATCAGCAAGGCCCGTAATAATTCAAGACTGGCAGAATCAGCCCATTGTAAGTCATCAAGCCGTATTACCAGCGGATGTTCTTTTTTGGCGAAAATACTGATAAATTTTTGCAGAGAAATATTAAACCTGTTTTGAGATTCTTTTGGTTCTAAACTCTGAATATTAAATTTTTTACCAATAATTAGCTCTATATCTGGGAGAATATCGCTAATGACCTGAATATTTTCACCCATTTCATTAATAAATTTGGTTTTAAAATCAAATAAATTATCTTTATTCTCTGTAAAGATAGTTTTAATCAGATTTTTAAAAGCCTGAATTATTGGTGAGTAGGGTGTTTCTTTCTTAAATTTTTCAAATTTACCGGAAATGAAGTAGGCTTTTTGTTTAATTATTGATTCCTGTACTTTATTAATCAGAGTTGATTTACCAATTCCTGACATACCAGATACTATCACTATTTCTGTATTTCCCTGTGAGACATTTTCAAAAGAGTTGAGTACTGACAGGAATTCATTTTCTCTTCCGTATAATTTTTCAGGAATATTTAAATCTCCTGAAATATCAAATTTTCCAGGAATAATATCATCTATTTCGCCTGTATTGTTTAGTTTTTCAAGGCATAATTCAAGATCAAATTTTAAGCCAAAAGCACTTTTATATCTTTCTCCTGCATTTTTTGAAAGAAGTTTGCTAATAATATCAGAAATTGCCTTTGGTATTTCCCTATTAATGTTTTCAACAGGTTCAGGACTTTTGGCAATATGAAAATGAATTAATTCCATTGGATCATCAGATTTAAAAGGAACATCACCCGTCAACATTTCATAAAAGGTTATTCCAAGAGAGTAAAAATCAGTCCTGTAATCTACAGGTCTGTTCATTCTTCCGGTTTGCTCCGGAGAAATATATTTTAATGTTCCATGTAAAATATTTTGTGTATCTATGCTTTCTTTGCTAATAAAAGAAGAATTTCCGAAATCAATAATTTTTAATTGTTTTGATTGAGAATTTATTAGTATATTCTGTGGTTTAAGATCTTTATGAATAATATAGTTTTTATGTAATTCCTCGACTGACTCAGTTATTTTTATTGCCAGTTCAAGAAATGTTTTTAGATCTAAAAAATTATTTTCCTGAATATATTTTTTTAGAGTTATTCCATCAAAATCCTCCAGGATTAATATAACAGAATCATTATTATTTTTGATACTATGTACTTTAATAATACCTTCTGAGTCAATCTGCTTTATTATCTCATATTCAAGATTTAATCTTTCTATATCCTGTGAACTTACATTTACTGAATTCATCACTTTCAGAATACAGTTTATATTATTATTATCAATAGCTCTGTATATTGCAGAGGTACGCCCTTCATTTATTTTTTCAACAATTTTATAACCTGAAATATTTATCATTTACTAACCTAACACATTTTAGTATTGGGAAAAATTCTATTATTTCTACACATTCAAAAATTCCTATTTAATTTGGATTCTGAAATTATATTTTTAAGATTATCTTAATTAAACTTAGAATTTATGTATCAAAAATCATGGGTTTAATTTTCTTACAAACATTTATATTATATCTTTTATAACCAATAAGTTTTAAATGTGATTAAATAAACTATTTAGAAAAGGGTGTCCACCAATTCCATTTACCCATCAGCATCATAAAGCTTGGAACTAGAAGAAGCCTTACAACAGTTGCATCAATTAATATAGCACTGGTAATACCAACACATATCTGTTTTGTCATTGGTGCCGAAGAAAATATCCCAGGCACAAACACACCCAGTAAAATTAAGACCGCTCCGGTAATTAGAGAGCCGCTTCTGGCTAAACCTTCAACAACAGCAGTTTTGGTATCTCCTGTATTTTCGTATGACTCACTGATCCTGCTTAGAATCAACACTTCATAATCCATACTTAAACCAAAAGTAATGGAAAATAAAATAATCGGAACCATATTTATAACTCCTGTTCCCGGTTGATTATTTAAAATAGTATTGAGAAAACCGTATTGGAAAATTATAGTAAGAATGCCAAATGCGCTTAAAATTGGTAAAAAATTCATAATTGCCGCTTTTAAAGGTAAAATAGCTGATTTCATATAAAAAAATAAAAGGAGATAAATACCAAAGAAAATAATGAATAATATATGTGGCACAAATCTGTAAAGTTCATCAGTGAAATCAGTGGCTCTGGCAATAACACCTCCGGTAAGGAGTTCATATTTTGGATTACTTTTGGCATAATTTTTGGCAAAAGAGATAATTTGATGAGTTCCTTCAAGATTCATCAGGTTTTTGGGGAAAATATATACAAGCGACATATTATTTCCTTTTGAAGTATTTACAACAGAAGAAAACTGGTTAGGTAATGACAAATATCCGGTACCTGCAAGAGATGCAAAGAAATTAACATAATCACCATTTTTAAAGCCAGGATTCCAGGATGTAAGACTCTGAACCGATTCTACATGAGGATTTCCCTTAATAGCTTTGGTAAAATCGTACATATAAGAGATAAAATCATTATCAAAAACATTACCATTTTTTGCTTTTATTATTACAAAAACTGGAATCAATTCACCACCCCAGTTATCTTCTCTTAGAATTTCATAACCTTTCATTGATTCAGCCTCAAGTGGAGTAACCGTTTGTACAGCTTCCCATAATTTTAGGTTTAAGACAGGTAAGGATAATAAAAGAAGAATTATTATTGAAATGGAAAAATATTTTTTAGGGTGTTTAACTATATAACCAGCAAATTTTTTCCAGAATAAATATTTATCTACTTTTCGGATCATTTTTGCGATAAATTTTGGTTTATCAAGAATATTTTTTGCATTTAGTAGTAACGCTGGCAGAATAATCAATGAATTAAGCATAGAGACAAGAATTACAATAATAAGGCTTAAAACTACTGTTTTACTGGTGGAAACATCAGGTAACCATAAACCGCTTATACTGCAAATCATAATTAATGAGGAAACAAAAATAGTTTTTCCTGAATACCTGAAAACAATTTCAATTGCTTCTGCATCAGTTTTACCGGAATCTATTTCTTCTTTGAATCTGCTAACAATAAATAAAGAGTAATCTATTGCCAAAGCAAGGCCAACCATTCCTGAAAGAATCTGGGATAAACCATTATATTCCAGACCAAGTATTTTTAACAGGCTATTCATAAAAATAATAGTTGTAACTCCTACCACCAAAGGTAAAAGGCCCGAAACCAACGCGCCAAAATTGAATACCAGAATAAAAAGTGAAATTAGTAACGCTATAATTTCACTCTTTAAAGAATCTTTTTTGCCAGCATTATCAGAATCATATTGAAATGCCGGACTTCCTGTCATATAGGTCTTTGTTCCTGTTTTTAAAGACCAGATATTTAGCTTATCCCTGATTGGTGCAACCAGGGCCTGGATATCAACAAATTTTTGTTCGGGATTAAAAAGTACATAAAGCAGTTTATTTTTATGTTCAGAATGGCCTTTAATTTCCATTATATTTTGAATTTGGGGAAAATTAATTAGCAAATCTTTTTCAAGTTCATCTGTGTTTATTTTTTTTTCAATAACAATTGCTGCTATTAAACCCAGCTTTTGATTGAAATTTTCCAGAATTAGTTTTTCAACTTCGGCAGCTTCGGTATTTTCTGCACCTGCAAGAGCATTTTCTGTATTTATATTTTTACTAAAAACAAGATTTAAAATTGCCAAAACAAGCAAAATTAGCCATAAGCTCAAAACAAGTTTTTTATTTATGAAAATAAATTTTCCACACGCAGACAGCAGTTTACTCATTAATTAAAGAGATAAAAATTTTCTTTTTACTTCCTGCTTTTTGTCATCTGGTAGTTTACTAATAGCCTGAGCCAAACCTTCATTTAATAAAATATCAAATGCCTGTTCGGGAGATGAAATATATTTTTGAGCATATATTTCATTAAAATATTCAATTAGCTCACCTAATTCTTCATCGGAAAAAGAACCAATATGTTCTTTGAAATTTTTTAAAATAGTCTCTTTATCCATTTTGCTTTAAGCCATTTTTTCTTTTCTGTAATAAATAGATATTTTGTATAATATCGCTTTCGTAAATATAAAACAATATTTTCCTTTTTCTTATTAATTTTTCCTGGCTTTTTTAATTTTTGTTTCCCATAATTTATTATCAGCCACAAAAATTCCAACAGTATTGCCATCTGTTAATCTAAGAAGACAAACATTTTTTCCTTTTCGGGAAGAGTTCATAAATTCTTTTGCCTGCTCAATTTTTTTTATATCTTTAACAGGAATAATAATTTTCTTTTTTTTGGTAAGATTATGAAAAATTATGTCTTTGACTGTCAGATAAATAATTCCATTTTGTTTTATTTCACCATACTCTGACATTTTTCCGCGAATTGTCATTACTTCAGGGTAAATTAAGATCTCATCCTTACAATTACTAACTTCTTCGACAACACTTTTGCTGATATTTTTTTTTACTCTGGTATATAAAAAAGTTAAATAGATACTGTTAAATAAAAGTAGTATCAGTATAAGTAAATACATTTCCATAATATTTTTTCGAACCTAAATAATAACAGGTGTCAAATTTGTGGATTAATCCTTCAGTCCATTATAATGTAAAATCGTATTTTAGATATTATTGAGGAAATTATAAATTGGGTTTTACAGAATTAATTACAGAACATATTACAAATTTTATTTCATATACCGGATATATTGGGGTTATGCTCCTGATGGTACTTGAAAGTATGATTGCTCCGGTACCAAGTGAAGCAGTTATGCCATTTGCTGGTTTTTTGATTTTTGAAGGAAGATTTACCTGGGCAGGGGTAGCATTTTTCAGTACTTTGGGTAGTATAATCGGTTCAACAATTTCATATTATCTGGGTTTATATGGTGGAAAACCAATTGTAAAGAAATTTGGAAAATATCTTTTATTAGATGAGCATCATCTGGAACTGACCGAAAAGTTTTTTGGAAAATATGGCGAAGGAGCTGTTTTTTTAAGTAGGTTTATTCCGATTGTCCGACATTTGATCTCTATTCCGGCAGGAGTAGGAAAAATGAATCTGGTAAAATTCTTAATTTATACTACTGTTGGTGCTTGTGCCTGGAATATGATACTTACTTATTTTGGTTTTATTTTGAGAAACCATTGGGATAAGGTTCATCACTATAATAAAGCGATAGATATAGTTGTATTAATGGTATTAGGAACAGCATTCTGCTTTTTTGTTTATAAAGGTCTAAAGAACAGGAAAAATAAAGTGACAGGTGAGGTTTAAGATGGAAATAAAAAGCGCTGAAGATTATAGGCTTTTAGAATTATTTAAGCAGGAGTGGGAATATAAGTTAAAAAAGAGCCCTGAAATGGGTACTTTTATTGGAGATCACAGATATAACTCATTTTTAAGTGAAATATCTGAGGAAGAAATTATTACTTCTTATGAACATAATAAAAATTTACTTGAGGAGTTAAACCAATTTGATCTTAAGCTACTAAATGAGTCAAATTGTCTTAATCACCAGCTATTTAAAATTAATATTGGGAATTTGCTAAAAGATATTGAATTTAAAGAATATTTAATGCCTATTAACCAGATGCATGGGCTTCAAAATTACTTCCACCGGTTAATTTCATTAATGCCATATAAAAAAGAATCCAATTATTATGATTACCTTTCACGTTTAAATGCTTTTCCCAGGCAGATAACTCAGATTATTGACCTGATGGAAAAAGGGATAGAAAAAGGCTATACGGTTCCCAGAATAGCGATGTTGGATGTGCCAAATCAGATTAAGAGACAGTTACCTGAAGATATTACAAAAAGCTCTTTTTACCAGCCTCTGAAAAATTCAAACCTTTCTCCATCACTAAAAGAAGAGTTGGAAAACGCGATAAAAAATAAACTATATTCATCATTTAATAAATTAAAAGGATATATTGAAAATAAATATCTTCCTGCCTGTCGTGATACTTTGGGAATGAAATATTTACCTGAAGGCAAAGCTTTTTATAACCATAAGCTCTATGAATTTACTACTACTCAGATGACCGCTGAAGAAATTCATGAAACAGGTAAAAAAGAAGTTGAAAGAATATTTCAGGAAATCCAGGAATTAATGAAAAAAGTTGGTTTTGAAGATTATGAAAAATTTTTAGATTATTTAAGGACAAATCCTGATTTTTATTTTACTGATGAAAATACATTACTGATGCATTATCGGGATTTTGCAAAAAGAGTTGATAAAGAACTTCCTGCTTTTTTCAAAAAATTACCCAGATTACCTTTTGCTATTGAAAAAATACCTGAACACCAGGCTCCATCATGTCCTACTGCTTATTATATGAGGCCTGATTTTAATATGACCAGACCAGGAATTTATTATGCAAATACTTATCAGCTTGAAACAAGACCAAAATATGAAATTGAGGCTTTAACCCTGCATGAAGCTGTTCCCGGTCATCATCTGCAAATATGTCTGGCTTTGGAATTGGGGGAAGTACCTGAATTCAGAAAGTCAGCAAGTTTCACCGGATATATAGAAGGTTGGGCTTTATATACCGAAAAGCTTGGCGCTGAAATGGGGTTTTATACAGATCTCTATTCCAAATTCGGACAGCTTAGTTTTGAAATCTGGAGAGCTTGTCGTTTGGTTATTGATACTGGATTACATGCTTTTGACTGGACAAGAGAAAAAGCTATTGAATATATGCAGTATTATACTGGTAAAAGTGAGCCTGCCTGTGCTGTTGAAGTTGACAGGTATATTGTAATGCCTGGTCAGGCAACAGCATATAAATTAGGGGAACTAAAAATCCTTGAACTTAGAGAGAAATTTGAAAAAGTAAAAGGTACTGACTTTGATATTAAAGAATTTCATGATGTTATTCTGAGAAATGGTGCCTTACCTCTGGATGTTCTGGAAAATTATGTAAATCGTTATTTGGAAAAAACCTGATTTTTTCTTTATTATTAATGGTTAAAACCGTTACCTGTTACGCAAATATTATTCAGAGTAAGATGGTATAGAATTTAAATATTCATAGATAAAGTTTACAACATTATTTAAATCTGAAAAAACTTCATTATTTGAAAACCTTAGTACCTTTATACCAATGTTTTCAAAAAATTCATCTCTTACTTTATCCATTACAATCCCTTCATTAGTATAATGTTGGCTTCCATCAATTTCAATAACTAACTTTGCTTTATGACAGTAAAAATCAACAATATAATTTCCAAATATTTTTTGACGATAAAATTGAAAATCTCCAAGTTGTTTTTTTCGGATTTTTGACCATAATATTTTCTCCGCCTCAGTCATTTCCTTTCTGAGGCTTCTTGAGAATGTTTTTAAATTTTTTTTTGATATGAAAGTAATTTGTGTTATACCAAAATTATTTCATGTGGCAAAGTTTTAAAATCTCCCCTGGCCCCTCTTTACAAAAGAGGGGAAAGAATAAATAAATCAAAAACCATTAATAAAATGTACTTTAAAACTATTTTTTTTGCAAAAATTTATTATTTTAACTTATAATTTTTTAGATTCTTCTAAAATAATCCATAATTAGCCTTTATAAAATGAAGGGATAGAATATTAGGAGTAATTATTTACCTCAATAAATTTAATTGTTTTGTGCTATTTCTTTGCTTTCAATCTTTTCCTCCCTTTTGCAAAGGGAGGTTAGGAGGGATTTTTAAGGCGTTTCAAATAAATTATAATACCCAGCTTGTTCAGATAAAACCTTTCTGATATTTTTCCTGTAACTCTTCTAATTCACCTTTATATCCCAGCTTGTTCAGATAAAACGGCTTTTTATCAACAGCAACAGGAGGTTTAACTTCCTTTATATCCCAGCTTGTTCAGATAAAACGATAATAAACCAGTCATAAGTACCCCACTTATTCTCCTTATATCCCAGCTTGTTCAGATAAAACGTTTAATTCTGTGCCATCACCAAGCCTTTTACTGAACTTTATATCCCAGCTTGTTCAGATAAAACAAATGAACTAAGATTTCTTAGAACTGAGTTAAAATACTTTATATCCCAGCTTGTTCAGATAAAACAAACTTTAGATCTTCAAAGATCCTATATTGCCTTAACTTTATATCCCAGCTTGTTCAGAGCTAATTCGGAAATTTGAAACATAGATGAAATAAAGTTTTTTAAATTTCCGAGAGAAGATTCAAACTCAATTTTAAATGAACATTTTAACTTTCGGAAATTAATATTGCGAAAGTTGATCCTCCGATCTAAATTCTTAATTACGACATTTTGAATACCAGAAAGGAGGATCAATGATGATTATATATCATCTGAAAGTGTCTTTAAATAATAACAGTATCAATTTTGAAAAAATTTTATCATTTTCAAAAGAAGTTCTTATCCTGGAATCATTTCAACTTAATAAGCTTGAGCCAGAATTGAAATTACTTTATGCAAAAAATTCACCTGGTAGGAAACCAAGAAACCCGGTGATGATGCTTCAATCATTAGTGCTGATGAATCTATGTAATGAAGCCAGTATAAGCAAATGGGTGAAAATCACAAGAACAAACACTGTTATAGCTTTGATATGCGGCTGTAATCCTGATGATACCCCAGGAGTAGAGTGTAGAAATTAAGCGGCTTCATTATCATTATATTCCGCAACTTTTGGGA
>CAYRDV010000024.1:0-28091 GCA_964422885.1 uncultured Candidatus Sericytochromatia bacterium | reverse complement strand
AAACTTCGTTTATTAGTGAGGCCACTTCGTTAAGTGAGGGAGAAGGAAGAAAAAACTTCTTTTCACTTTTTTTACTTCCTCCTCACAGGCGTAGCCGCCTCACTACCAAAACTTCGTTTTGGGGCCTCACTTCCCCCTCACTTCTCACTTTTACCAACTTCCTTTATAATAACTAAAAAGATAGTTAAAAGTTAGGAGATCGCTGTGGCTGAGAATTTAAGTTTAGAATTAATCAAAATGCTTCCCAAAACGGACCTGCATGTTCATCTGGATGGCTCTCTACGTCTTGGGACAATACTTAACCTGGCAGACAGATATAGAATAAAACTCCCTGCCAACGATCTTGTTGGTCTGCAAAAAGCAATAGTTGTTGATGAAAATTGTACAAGCCTGGTAGATTACCTCAAAGCCTTTGATGTTACCCTAAAAGTTTTACAGACAGATGAAGCTCTTGAATTAGCTGCCTTTGAGCTGGCAGAAGATGCTGCCCAGGAAAATGTCCGTTATATGGAAGTCCGCTTTGCGCCTATTTTACATACAAATAACCTGATGTCACTGGAACAGATTATTGAAAGTGTAGTTGAAGGTCTGAAAAGAGCTGAGAAAACATATAATATCAAGACAGGCCTAATCATCTGTGGAATGAGAAATTTTACTTCAGATATTTCCCTGATGTGCAAAAGACTTCAGGACCGGTTATCTACCTTTAATGAACAGGAGCTTGCAGAACTTTTGGCTCTGGAAACCGCAAAAGTAGCGGTAAAAATGTCCAAAAAAGAACCAAAAATACTGGCTTTTGATTTAGCCGGTGCAGAAAACGGTTATCCGGCAAAAGACTTTTATCGTGCTTTCCAGGAAATAATTTCCGGTCATCTTTCAATAACTGTACATGCTGGCGAAGCTTACGGACCGGATAGTATTGATCAGGCAGTAAAATACTGCCATGCTCACAGGATAGGTCATGGAACCAGGTTAGGCGAAGCAAAGCTTGATGATGAATCAGTTCCTTCACTCTACCGATATTTTAAAGATAAAAGAATCCCTCTTGAGGTGTGTGTTACCTCAAATGTCCAGACCAGAACTGTTCCCTCATTTCAGGAACACCCAATCAAAAAATTCTTTGAAGACCGTCTCCGATTAACAATTTGTACTGATAACAGGCTGGTATCAAATATTACCGTTTCTGATGAATACTATAAGCTGGTGACAGAGCTGGGATTTAAGAAACAGGATATTGAGACTCTGCTTATTTATGGTTTTGAAAGTATCTTCCTGCCATATGAGGAAAGAAAAAAGTTATTGGAAGAAGTTACCCCGGAAATAAAACAAATACTATATGGTTAAAAAAAGTGAGGTCACTTCGTTCAGTGAGGTCAGACAGCTAAAGCTGTCTTAGTGAGGAGGAAGTGAGGGAGAAGGAAGATAAAATAAATCTTTTTTTCACTTCTTTACTTCCCCCTCACAGGCAAGCTTGCTTGCCACCTCACTTAACAAACGAAGTTTGTGCCCTCACTTCCTCCTCACTTTCTTCAAACCAGCTTTTGATAAAGAAGGTAGGATTCAGAACTGGGTTCTACTCCCAATTCTGATTTAAGAATATTTTTCATGATTTTATAATGCTTCATTCCCTCTTCTTTTTTATTCATCGCAATTAATGCTTTAATTTTTCGCTGAAATGCTTTTTCATTACAAACATCAATTGACAGTTCTTTTTCTGATAAAACAACAATCTCCTGAAATTCTCCGGTTTTATAATAAATCTGAAACAGAGACTCAAATACACTCTCAATTTTTCTCCGGTAAATCTGCCTCTCCATTTCACACCAGATTTCAATACCGAATTCACTTAAAAAATCACCATTATATAGGGAGACTAACTTATTCAAAACATTTAGTTTTTTTTCTTCTGTTTCCAGCTCGGCCAACTCTTTCAGCAAATAGTTAAATTCTTCTGTATCAAGCCAGTAATTTGTACCAAAATTAAAAAAATATTTACCCTCATTAAAGCTGATATATTTTGAAATATCCTTTTTACCAAGATCTGGCTCTATCGCCTTTCTTAGTCTGGTAAGAATCACATTTATTGCTGTCCGGGTAATATCCATATCTGGATAAAGAAGGTTTGCCAGCTGCTCTTTTGTAACCCCTTTGGGATTATGTATAAGATAGGCCAGAGACAGTTTTGTTTTAAAACCATTCCATTCTTTATTGGGAATCGGCTTCTCTGTCCTGAAAGCTTTAAATTCACCAAAACAATAAAATTTAATTTTCGAAGGAATGGTAACATTGATCTCCAGTGTCTTGTTTTCCAATTTTTCCTGTAAATATGAAGGTATATACTTTTGCTGTTTTAAAAAGAAATAATAATTATTTTCTTTGATCAGATTATAAGTAGATTCAACATATTTATCTGAAAGAGGTTTATTAGTCTTTTCATAAATAATTGCCAGAAAAAAGTAAATATGGGTCAAATAATATTTATATTTTAGCTTTTCAAGCCTTTGCAGAAGATAAGTTTCAATATCATGTTGAGCCATTTTATAATTTTTTGTTTCGATACAGATTGCCACTTTTTGCATTAACAATTCTATTAACCCCTGATTATCAGGAGGAAGATCTCTTCTTCTGATTGCTTCTTCGATCAGATCAAAGGCTTTGGCAGGTTTTTCCTGTAACCTGGCCAGCTCGGAAAGACCACTGAGGGAGTACGCCTGGACCTGCCTGTCTCCAAGCTCAAGGCCGATTGAAAGGCATAAATTAAAATAATCTTCTGATTTTTGAAAATCTTCAAGGTTGGCAGAAATCATCCCCAAAGTCCAGTAAGCATAGGACATATCTCGCTTATATTGTAATTTTTGGGAAAGGTTTAAGGCTTTTTCGGCAAACTTTCGGGCTTCATTAAAATTACCCGAATAATTATATATTATGGCAATATTATTATAAGTCATGATATAAGGGTATTTACCGCTTGACTCAGCCTGTTTTATCGATCTTTCATAAGTATCTCGGGCATGTTCAAAACTGCCAAGCATCGTATAAGCATAACCAAGATTATGTAAAACTTTGGCCTGGCCAATATGATTACTTATTTCTTCATAATATTTCAGTGATTTTTCAAAATAGTTTAAGGATTCAAAAATCTGATCGCCAAAAAGATAGGAAATACCTTTTGTATTATAAGCAAAAGCAAGATTGTAGCTATCATCATCGGGTAAAATTTTTATTGCTTCGTCAATCAGTTCTTTACTACTGCTTTCGCCTTTACTGGCATGAATAATACTTTCATAAACATAAGCCTTTCCTAAAGTTGAAAAGTTATTTTCCCTGATTGCCACATCTTCTGCTTTATAATAATGCTCCAGAGCTTCTGAATAATTCCCCCACAAACGGTAGATTTCGCCCAGATAAATTTGTAAATTTGAACTTTTTTCCAGGTATTCTTCGGGAAATCTGAAAATAAATTTGTTCAAAGTTTCCAGACGGTTACTATCAATTAATTCCTGAGCAATATCCAGTAATAGGTCTTCCGCTTCTGCATAATTTGGTCCTAAGAGAAAATATTCCAGGGCATTTTCTATGTCTTCTTTTTTTTGGAGATAATTGCCAATTTTAAAATACAAACTCTGTAGCTCTATCAGTGATAGAGTTTCTTTTGCTTTTTCTCTCAGAAAATCTCTAAACACTGGATTATACTTATATTCATCTTCATTATCAATTTCCAGTAAATTTGAGTTTTTCAAAAAATCCAGTTTTTCAGAAACATTTTGCATCATGACTTCATTACAGATTTCTTTGTTTATTTTCGGCAATAGAGAAGTATTTAACATAAAAGATTTTATCTCTTTATCCTGAAGTTCAAAAATCTCTGAGGTCAGATAGTCAAAAACCGGCTGGTTTAAATTAAGAGCATTCAGAAGGTGCTCTTTGATGGTAAGGTTTGATTTATAAGCCTGAATTAACAGGATAATAATGCCAATCCAGCCATCAGTCTGAGTATAAAGTTTAGTTAATTCTTCTTCATTTAGGGCATTCCTTAGCTCATTAGGAATAATCGTCTGAATTTCATTTACACTGAATTTTAAATCCAGTAAAGGTACTTCAATGACCTGCTGTCTGACCTTTAACTGAGGAAGTTTTTTTATATTAGGTGTATAACGGCTAATAATAATAAGTTGAAAATTTTCAGGTAAATATTCAATCAAATATTCCAAAGCTTTATTTATAGCTTCCGAATTTCTCAAAAACTGATAATCATCAAGAACAATAATAAATTTATCAGTAATATGGATTGATAAATCTTCAATAAGCAAACCAATGATATTATGTAATGCTTCTATCGGATTAATTGTGGAAATAAGTAATTCAAGTGCATCTTCCCGAAGATTTGGAATCGAAAGCTTTAAACCTTTGCTCAGATGATTAATAAAAACAATCAGATCTGAATCATTTTCATTCAGGCTATACCATAAATATGGCACCTTAGTTTGTTGAATATAGTCAACAACCAGACTGCTTTTTCCATACCCTGCGTTACCTACGACCAGAGTAAGCTTTTTTTCTTCTGAAAAGCCTTCTTCCAGCTTTTTCAAAATACCCTCTCTGCTTGTATAATTACTTGGTAATTTAGGTAACTTAAATTTATTCTTTATTAAAGGTATTAACATTTTTAATTTTACGATTTGTAATATGATAATTATGTAATATACTATTTTATATTCTTTAATACCTAAGTTCAAAGATAAAGTAGAGGAAATATAAAGTGAAAGCCAATGGATTATCTGATGTAGGCAGAGTTAGACAGAATAATGAAGACAACTTTTTCTGTGAAAGCGGAAAAAATTTCTTTATTGTCGCAGACGGTCTTGGAGGCCATTCAGCAGGTGAGATAGCAAGTGCAATGGCTGTGGGCCATGTTGTCGAAAGTTTACCCAAAAATATTGAAGAGCTTGTTAAATCAATTACTGAGGCCAATGCAAAGGTTCATCAGGAAGCAAAAAGAATTAACAATGATATGGCCACAACTATGTCTGCGATGCTTATTGAAAATGGCAAAGCTTTTATTGCTCATGTTGGTGACAGCAGAATATATCTGATCAGAGAAGATAGTATTTATTGCATAACGGATGATCATACCCCTGTAATGGAATCTCTGCGTGCTGGTCTGATAACTGTAGAACAGGCAAAAAATCATCCGTTAAAACATATGTTATCAAGAACAATTGGTACTCATAATGAAGTAGAAATTGATGCCCTGACAATAGATCTGGTTGCCAAAGATATTTTTGTTTTATGTACTGATGGCCTAAGCAATATGCTTGATGAAGAAGAAATTTATGCTATTGTAAAAAAATCGAAAGAAACTGATGCGATTGTAAAATCGCTTGTAGAAATGGGTAATCAGAAAGGCGGTGGCGATAATATTACTGTTGTTTCTGTTGAAATCGAAGAAAAAGATATGGATACAGTTGAAGAGCAGGAAAAAGGTAAGACTGCAAGACTTTCGATGGAAGAAAGTGAAAAAGGAACAACTTCAAGGCTTTCATCAGAAGATTAAAAAATTTTGTTAATATAAGGTGTCTTCAAATTTTAGATACATCTTTAGGTTATTCGGATTTTTATATGCAAGATTTAGAATTACGCTTATTTAATACACTTTCCCGTAAAAAAGAAATTTTTAAACCAATAAATTCCGGTGAAGTAAAAATGTATACCTGTGGTCCTACAGTATATAACTATGCTCATATAGGAAATCTGCGAACTTATGTTTTTCCTGATATTTTAAAAAAACTCCTGGCATATATTGGTTATCAGGTTAACCAAATTATTAATATTACCGATGTTGGGCATCTGACATCGGATGCTGATGCTGGTGATGATAAAATTGAACGGGCAGCAGCCGAAAAGGGACAATCTGCCTGGGAAATATCTGAGTTTTTTGCAGAAAAGTTTCGCCAGGATATTACAAAACTTAATATTTCTTTTCCGATTAGATTTACTTATGCTACCAAATATATTGAACAGCAGATTGACATGATTAAAGCTCTTGAAGAAAAGGGCTATGCTTACACAACATCCGATGGTATTTATTATGACACCTCCTGCTTTGAAGCTTATGGAAAATTGGCAAAGCTTGATGTAGAAGGTCTTGATGAAGGTTCAAGAGTTGATTTTAAAGAAAAAAGAAATAAAACTGATTTTGCTCTTTGGAAATTTAGCCCGGCTGATCAGAAACGTCAGATGGAATGGGAAAGTCCGTGGGGAAAAGGTTTTCCAGGATGGCATATAGAATGTAGTGCCATGATTTTTGCCGAACTTGGGCAACATATTGATATTCATACTGGCGGAACTGATCATATTCCTGTACACCATACCAACGAAATTGCCCAATCAGAGGCTGCATCTGGTGAAAAGTTTGTAAATTACTGGTTACATGGTGCATTCCTGGTCCTTGATAAAGATAAAAGAATGGGTAAGTCCGAAGGTAATTTTATTGGTTTGGATGAACTTATTAATGAAGGTTTTTCTGCACTTGCCTACCGTTATCTTACCCTCACATCACATTACAGAAATTTTCTGACCTTTTCATTTGATATTCTTAAATCAGCTCAGACCTCATATTTTAATCTAAAAAAACTAATTAAAGTAGTACATGAAGCAAATGATTATAAAAATGAAGCTAAAGCGGATGAGTATTATTATAAAATTCTTGATTCCCTGCTTGATGATCTGAATGTTCCCAAAGCAATCGGCCTTATCTGGGATTTAGTCCAGGATCACGAAATTGGTGGAAAAAATAAGATTGAAATCATTAAAAAATTTGATCAGATATTGAGTTTGAATTTATTGGATTTTACCGATTTTCCAGAATTAAAAATTGAAGTTCCTGAAGAAGTATCGGAATTAGCAAAACAAAGATGGCAGGCTCGGTTGAATAAGGATTTCAAAGAATCAGACAGACTGAGAGTAATTATTCAGGAAAAAGGGTTTGACATTCGGGACAGTAAAGATAATTATGAAGTTGTAACTAAAATCTAGACATCGCATGTCTTTACTTTTCCAGAACAGGCAATTTTACAATATGAAACCAGAATTTTTCAATACTTTTAACGATTTCGTTTAAATGTCCTATATCACTTGTTTTTACAATATATGAATTGGCATGAAAATCATATGCCTTATAAACATCTTTTTGAGCTGCTGATGAGGTAAGTACAATTATTGGAATGATTTTAAGCTCAGACTCCGATTTAATTTCTTTCAGCACATCATAACCATCTTTTTTTGGCATATTAAGGTCCAGCAAAATCAAATCAGGACGGGGAGCATTTGTATAAGAGTCTGTTTTTTTTAGAAAGGCTAAAGCTTCAACTCCATCTTTAACTGTATAAAACTTATAACCAGATGATAATTCCTTAAAAGCATCGATAATTAACATTGCATCTTCGGGATTATCGTCTATCAACAAGATTACAGGCATATTTGTCATATCAGTTTCTAAAATTATTTTATTGTTTAGATGTGTTTAGAAGAATAATAAAATAAATAGGAATAATCAAGATGTGATTAATGATCTTTTTTACAAAACAAGGGACCAAGGTCCCTTGCTCCAGATATTGTTAATTATTTTCTTTTTGTGGGAGTAACTGGTTTAACAACAGTATTTTTCTTAAGAGAATTTTTGATATTTTTGGCAGAAGCAAATATCTTTGTTTCTTTTGGCCCGATAGTAAATGTAATACTTCTGTTATTTACAGAAACATTATCAGAACCCATAAGATTTGTCAGAACTGTGCCATTAGCCATCTTACTTTCAGCTCTCAGTTGGATTGTCCTGGTCTGATTTCCATCAGAATTATTTAAGACAGTAATGACCTCTTCTTCAGGATTTCCGGTTGTTCTCAGGAAGCTGAAAATCTGGTCGTCCTGCCACATTTCCAGCTGGCTTCCCTGACGCATAGCGACATAACTTTTTCTGATTGATGTGAGTTGTTTCAGATAATTTGTCACACCAACATTTTTATTACCCCAGACCATATCTCTTCTGTTATCAGGATCAGCACCACCAGGAAGGGCAATTTCAGTTCCATAATAAATAGTAGGTATACCACGTACTGTCATAATAAAGGCCATTGCCATTTTTAATTTTTCTACCCCATTATTACCGGCTTCATGAAGAAATCTGGGTACATCATGATTATCAATAAATGGTGACATCATATTTGGATTCGGATAAACATTATCCCTTTCAAACAGTGAAGCTAACTGCCTCATACTTTTTCCATGCCCAAAGACATCTTTTATTGCATAGTAAAAAGGAAAATCAAATGTAGAGTTTAAACCATCTCTGATATAGCTGGCATTAATTTCCGGTCTGCCATCATACACTTCACCGAGAAGGAGGAAATCATTACCAGCATACTGATGAATTTCCCTGGCAAATTTTTTCCAGAACTCATGACCAACATGTTTTACTGTATCAAGCCTGAAACCATCTGCACCAGTTTGTTTAATCCACCATTTTGAAGCATCGAGGAGGTAATTTGCGGCTTCCGAATTATCCTGATCAACATCAGGCAGCTCCGCCAGCTCACCATTTTCTACCCACCATGGATCATCATAATTTTTAATTACACCATGATGATGGAGCCATTTATAATACTTGCCCTGTGGATTATTTTTATCTTTGGCAAATTCATGATCATAATCAAGATGATTTACTACTATATCAATTAAAACTTTAATTCCTTTGGCATGAGCTTTACTGACTAATTCCTGCATTTTTGCCATAGAGCCAAGATGTTCGTCCACAGCATAGAAATTTTTTGTCCAGTATCCATGATAGCCCCATATTTCCTGAAAATGTCCACCGCCAAAATCAGCCCTGAAGCCATTATCTCTGTTATCCATTGGTGGGGTTATCCAGATTGTTGTAGCACCAAGATCTTTAATATAATCCAGTTTATTTATTACACCCTGTAAATCACCACCATGATAAGCCCAGGGATCATTTGCCCGAACATTAGCATCATTTGATTTATCACCGTTCACGAATCTGTCTGTAAAAATGAAATAAATAATCTGATCCTGCCATTTTGAATCACTTACTGAATTTCTATATGGTGTTTTAGCTGCTGAAACATCAGCGAACTGATCTTCAAATGCATTACCAGTCAATTCTCCAGATGAACAACTAATTGTTAAAATTGCAAAAAGCAAACCAGCAGCCAGTTTAGAAATTTTATTTTTCATTATTAGTATAGAAATCCTATATTCAAAATAAAGATTATTGTTTCTTTAATTATAGTATAAATTAAAGTTAAACTTTCTTAAAAAGTAAAAAAAATTAAGAAAAAGTTTAAATTTTTTTTTATCATTTTCAACTCTTGTCTAAAGATGTCCAACATGATATATTATAAGTCTGTTTTGAAATCTGTTCAACAGGTCTCAAAATGATTAAAATTGGGGTGTCGCCAAGTGGTAAGGCATCGGGTTTTGGATCCGACATTCGAAGGTTCGATCCCTTCCACCCCAGTTTTTTGAGAATTTTTGCTCTTTTAAAACCTTAATAAAAATATAATGTTAATTATAATCAGGAATTACAGCTATAGGTTTTACCATGCTCAACGAACCAGAAAAGGGCTCTGAGAAAGGATTCAACCTTTTTAACTACTTCAAAAATTCGTCAGATTTGCAGTTTTAAGTCCTTTTAGTTAATTTCTCATTAAGATACTTTAAGTTTGAAAGTTCATTTGATTTCAACAGATCAATGTATTAAGGACCGGTCTTTGAGGACAATTTATTTTTTATTAAGATATGTAACAAAACTAGCAAGATAAGGTTAGATTAAACTATTATTAAGATAACCAGAAGTTAAACATTTATTAATTATATGTTAGGGAGGCTCAATGAAATCTAACAAAGCTCTATCATTATTAACCCTCGCTACAATGTCAGTTGTAGCAGTTGGTTGTGCACAATCTACAAATAATGTGGATTTAAGTGATCTTAACAGCAGTGACGTATCATCATTTGCATCAACAAGTGGCCTCGGCAACAGTGGTGATGTAATTCCTGGCGAGTATATCGTAAAATACAAGAAAACTGCAAAAAATGCTTCCAACACTGTATTAAACAGTATTGGTGGTAAAAAAGTAAAAGATATCCAGAATACAGGAATGCAACTCATTAAAGTTGATGGCATGAGAGCTGCCGGTGGTACAGATGATGTATTAACAACTTTAAAGAAAAATCCTTCTGTTGAATGGGTAGAAGCAAACAGAATAATCAAAGTTCCTCAGGTTATTAAAGATTTATGGAATAAATTAACCGGAAAAACTGATGCATTCCCTAATGATCCTCAGTTTGCTGATCAGTATTCACATCAAATTACTCATGCACAGGATGGCTGGAAAGTTTTAGAAACAGCTGCCAAAGCTGATATTACTCTGGCTATTGTTGATACTGGTGTTGATAAAACCCATCCTGATCTTAAAAACAGAATGGTTGAAGGTTACAGTGCTTATCCAGGAGAAGATGCTGGAGTTGACAAACAGGGACATGGAACCCATTGTGCCGGTATTGCAGCTGCAATCACCAATAATGCTGTTGGAGTAGCTGGTGTTGCCAGTACAGCTCCAATCAAAATCCAGCCTGTAAAAGTACTTAACAACCAGGGGAGCGGTACCTACGCAGCAGTAGCTGACGGTATTGCCTGGGCTGCATCACATGGTGCAAAAGTATTAAGTATGAGTCTTGGTGGACCTTCAAGTTCACAGGCAATTACCGATGCTGTAAACCTTGCGATTAAAAATAATGTAGTAGTTGTAGCAGCAATGGGTAATGACGGAAACAGCAATGTAAGTTATCCAGCAGGTATCAAAGGAGTTATGGCAGTAGGTGCTACTGATTCCAGTGACAAAATCGCCGGTTTCTCACAGTTTGGTCCACACATTTCAGTAAGCGCACCGGGTGTAAAAATTCTTTCTACATTCCCTCAGTATGCTAATGGAATTGGTCAGACAAACTACGGAAAAATCAGTGGAACATCAATGGCTTGTCCTTATGTTTCAGGTTTAGCCGCACTCGTAAGATCAGTAAATCCTGGCTTAAGTGCAGCTGACACACGTACCAGAATTGAAAAATCCGCTGATGATTTAGGACCTTCCGGTTTTGATGATAAATTCGGATTTGGTAGAGTTAACGTTGCAAAAGCTCTTACAGCAGCTATTGCAAGAAGATAATTAATAATTAAACAAAAAAGGGGCTGTCTAAAAAGACAGTCCTTTTTTTTGTGATATAATAATTTAGTTAAATTAGAAGCTGATTACCACAGAAAGGAATAATAGCTTGTCGAAATTTAAATCAATGAAAAAAAGTCTAATCAAACTCATTTTAGGCAGCACAATTTTTGTCAGTAGTTTTTTTGCCCTTAATTCTCATAATCAGGCATTTGCTATAAACCCGGATATAACCATACCACTTGGACAGGTTGCTCCTTTTCAGGTGCCTGAGGGAATTACCACACTGGTTATTGGGGATCCGACAATTGCTGAAGTGGTTATACCTCCCGGTCAGAATAAAACAGCACTGATTAATACTAAGGCCGCAGGTACTACAAATATTCTTGTCTGGACAGAAAGAAATGGTACACCAAATAATTTTATTCTTGAGGTACAGGATACCAAAAGAAATGAACAAGTTGTGACCAGGGTAAAAGTTTTGGAAGTTTTTTCAGGTTCTGACGGTCAGTTAGGAGTTGATTGGCAGGATTTTATAAATTTCAGGGAAGCCCCTCCAAGCGCTCCTTTCAAATTTGGTTTACCTTTAAGAACTTCTGTTCTTGAAGCAAAAATTAATACCCTGGTAAATGAACGAAAAGGTAAACTTCTGGCCCAGCCAACATTGGTTTCACTAAACGGAAAACCAGCGAAGTTTTTGGTAGGGGGAGAGTTTCCAGTTTTAATTTATGAAAGGGATCGGGTGAATATTCAGTGGAAAGAATATGGTGTAAAACTGGATCTTACTGCAAAAGTAGAAGGTAATAACAATATAATCTTAAACCTTCAACCCGAAGTTAGTTCTATAGACAGGGCAAATAGTGTAATACTGACAGGCCAGACGTCTTCCGGCTCTACAGTAATACCGGCATTTACAAGCCGTAAAGCAGAAACAACCCTTATTCTCAGAGATAATGAATCTATTGTAATTGCAGGATTATTAAATAATACAGAAGATACAATTGATGCCAAAATTCCTCTTTTAGGTGATATACCTGTTATTGGTTTCCTTTTCAAAACCAGAGAATTCAGAAATGTACGTACAGAACTGGTATTTATAGTTACGCCCAGCATCCTTAAAAATACCCAGATTAACCCTGAACGTGGCTACGCAGATGAAGCAGACAAATTAGAGAAAAAATAATATGCTCATTTCCCTGGTAATTTATTTATTACTGCTCGTAAGTGTTTTTGCATTATTATTTTTGCAAAACTCGCGTTCAATTTTTTTACGTTCACTAGGGCTTATTACAATATTTATCAGTATATTGTCATCTTATTCACTAACCGGATTTGCCGGAAAAGCTCCATATGTTTTGGGAATAACTTTTATTTTGGGTCTTATTGGTTTTCTTTCCGATTTATATTCGGCTACTTTGAGAACCTGGTTTTTTAGAGTATCAAATACCAGTATGCGAGCGACATCATATGGAATTATGATTGGTATTTGTTTTATTCCTCTGGCATTTGCTTTTAATCCTATTCAGGGAGTATCAATTGGCATGAATATTTCTCATGGTTTAATGATTGGTACTGTTTTGGGTGCTTTAGTTGGTGAAGTAAAGGCACAGGGCAGAACAAAGGCCGCAAACAGGGTAATGAAGTCAACACTTGGCAGTGTGGTTGGTTTATATGGTATGGGGACAAAGATACTTTTGGGTATTGAGATGATTGATATTTTTCTGACGGTTCATTAGTTTTTTTTATATAAAATATTTTTTGGATTAAGCGTTAGTTGGTTGTGAAATATATTTATATTTTTCTAACTCGCCCCTAAATCCCCTCTCTGACATCGAGAGGGGACTTTAAGATATTGACCAAAGAAGTGAATACTAAAACAATTAATAATGAGTATCATCTTCTATTCAAAAGCATATATATTTATCATTAGTTTTAGCATTCACAGTTTACTGAAAGCGATTCTTAGTTACGGTTTACCCATATGGTCAATAAAGAAAAAGTATCTGAAGCAGGATTTACAGAATTCAAGAAATTTTCAGGATAAAGAAAAATTCTTACCTTTCACTCAACTAGCTCCGGTTGAAACTTCTTTTTCTGGAGCATATGGAGTAAACCGAATAATAGTAATGCCTTCAATAAACCAGGGCTATCAAAACATTCGAAATAAATAATTGTTTATTAAGCAGAATTATATGCAATTACCAAATTTGTTTTGATAGTCCTCATTTGCAAAAGGAAAAAAGTTTTAACCTAAAAAGATAATCAGTAATCGAAATGCAACCAATAATCGCTTAAGCAAAAAAAACTAAAATAGCAGGTACAGACACACGGTCTGTACCTGCTACGCTATAATTAAAACTAGTGGAGCAATAGTAAACATTTATGGCAATAACTGAAAATACTTTAAATCTGGCTTCTTTACCGGATAAACCTGGTGTTTATATTATGTATAACCAGGATAATACTGTTATTTATGTCGGAAAAGCGATAAATCTAAAAAACCGGGTAAGGTCTTACTTTCAAAACAGAGATCAGGGCGAAAAAGTAAAAGCAATGGTTTCAAATATCAGAAGATATGATTATATCGTAACTGACAATGAAGTAGAAGCTCTGTTACTTGAAAGCACATTAATCAAAAAATTTAAACCAAAATATAATATTTTACTTAAAGATGACCGGGAATTACCCTATATCAAAGTAACTCTCAAAGATAAATACCCACAGGTTATTCCTGCAAGGAAAATGATTAAGGATGGTTCAAAATATTATGGACCTTATCCGACAATGTCTGCCATGTATGAGGTAAAAGCACTTGTCGAAAGAATGTTTCCTATCAAATTTTGCGAAGTTCCGGTTTATAAGGACAGGCCATGTCTTTATTATCATATGAAGCAATGCCTTGCTCCATGTATTTCCTGGGTAAGCTCGGAAGAACACAAAAAAATGATGGAGCAAGTATGCCTTTTTCTGGATGGGAAAATATCCGGTTCAATTGAACAACTTCAGGAAGAAATGGAAAAAGCAGCTGAACGTCTTGATTTTGAACGGGCAGCCCATTTGAGAGATCTGATAAAATCTTTGAGCAGATACCTGGAAAAACAAAAAATTGTTACCTCCCCCGGAATTGAACATGATATTATTGGTACTTTTATCGAAAATGGAACAATCTGCTGTGAGATATTCCAGGTCAGAGACGGTAAATTAGTAGGGAAGCTTGATTTTAATTATTCTTTTGCAGAAAATGAAAAATTAGAGGAATTCATATCTACTTTTCTTCCTAATTATTATCAGAAAACAGATAATATACCAACAGAAATATTGCTTGAAACCCTGCCAAATGATTTTCAGATTATTGAAACCTGGCTTTCGGAAAAAAGAAGAAAAAAAGTAAAACTGGCTGTACCTGTAAAAGGCAATAAAAAACAGCTAATGGAACTGGTTATCAAAAATGCCATGATTTATCTGGAAAGATTAAAATCGGATCATTCATTTCAAGTAAGTAAATCAGGAGTTATTGAATTAAAAAAATACCTGAATCTGACAAATATGCCCATTAAAATAGAAGGCTTTGATATTTCCCATATGCAGGGAAAAAATACAGTTGCCTCAATGGTTGTTTTTGAAGATGGTAAACCCAAAAAATCAGAATACCGAAAATTTAAAATTAATTTTTCTGAGGGCGAACCCAATGACTTTGCTTCAATGTACGAAGTAGTTTACCGGAGATACAGGAGGGTTCTTGATGAAGGTCTTGAACGCCCTGATTTGATTCTGATTGATGGTGGAAAGGGCCAGCTCAGCTCAGCATTAAAAGCACTTGATGATCTTAAATACCCATATAAAGGGATTATTGGTCTTGCCAAAAGACTGGAAGAAGTTTTTGTGCCTGGGCAAAAGCAACCGATAATTTTACCGGAAAACTCGTTTGCCTTAAAATTAATCCAACATGTAAGAGATGAGGCTCATCGGTTTGCTATTACCTTTCACCGCAGCTTAAGAGCTAAGAGTATGGTTAAATCTTTTCTGGATGATGTACCTGGTATCGGAGCTACCAGAAGAAAAAAATTAATAGAAAAATTTGGTTCACTGGAAAATCTTTATGATCTATCCCTTGAAGAAATTATGAATAAGGGAGAGTTGCCAAAAAATGTCGCTGAAAAGCTTTTTAATAAATTAAGTTCCCGCTAAAATTTTTTAGGAAACAGATGCTCTGGTTGTAGAAGGAGGATCACTGGCAGGAAAAGAATCCATAGAAATTTCATCGACAATATCCTCAGCAGGCTGTATTTTATGGATATTTTTCTCAAAATGCAGAACTACATTTTTAAATGTATCCCAGCCGGTAACTGGCCATATTTCAGTAGTAGAATTTCCATAGGTACTTACAATTACTGATACTTTCATTGCCATTTCATTTGTTTCTGCTTCAAAAATATCAAGATAATCGTATGGTCCTGCTATAGCATAATTTTCTATCCACTTTATTTCCGGGCATTTTTCATTTATTTCTTTTTTAACTGTTTCCGAAAGTTCGGTTAAGGCTTCAGGAGACTTAAGTTCTGTATGAAGTAGTTTTGTAAGTAAGATATATTTATTCATATAAAAAAACCTTTTCAAAAATATCATAGTTCTTAATTAAGTTATATTACAATTTTTTTTAATTGCCCAATTAAGCAAAATTGGAAATTTATTTTCTTAAAAACTATTTTTGATTAAGCATTAATTAGTTACATAATATTTTTTGTTAAAGACACCACACCCCAACCCTCTCCTCAAGGAGAGGGAGTTTAAATTGACCAAATTGGGGAATATGAAAACAATTTATAATGAGTCCTTTTATTTTATTCAAAATTTATTACTTTTTTCATTAGTTTTCACATTCCCGGTTTATTACGAAATTATTTTTGGTAACACTTTACTCCGGTGGTCAATAAAGAAAAAGTCAGAATCAGAATTTACAGAATTCAAGAAATTTTCAGGATGAAAAATAAAATATTTTATTTTTCTTCATCCAAATAGCACCGGTTGAAAATTCTTTTTTGGGAATCACCTGAGACCCGTGTAATAAAAAAATGCTTTCTAAAAAACCGGAACTATCCAAATTTCTGTATAAATTGTTGTTTAATATATAAAACTAATGCTGGTTACTAAATTATTTGGATAGTTCCCTATTTGATGGACAAAAAAAATTTTTAACCTAAAAAGATAATCACTAATCGTAATGCAACCAATAATCGTTTAAGCGAAATAAAAAAATTACCAACTTCAGCAGAATAATTTTTAGATAAAAATTAATCTGCCAGAGAAAACCTTAAAGAAAGTAAATGCTTACAGGGCCCCCGCTTCAATCCATGTTTCTGAATCCACTTACAGGTACATGAACCCTCACTCAGATACCCTGTTTCATCAACTTTTAATTTTACATGGTACAGAGCTTCATTACCTTTTACCCACCCTTCAGCAGAAAGTCCTTTACCACTTTCCTTTTCATATTTTTCTATTTCGACTCCCTGATTTTCCAAAATCTGTCTTGAACCTTGTAATCTTGAAACCCGGCTTTTGTCCGATTCCACAAATGGTAAAACCCGATAAAAATATCTATCCCTGTCCCTGTCATAACCTAATACTCCCTGCATTGATAATGTGTCGGCAATTTCAACAACTTCAGCCAGAGGCAGATCAAAGCTCTCAACCATTTCCTCAATAGTAAAGTTGTTAAGGGTTTTAACCATCGTATTCCAAATATGTAGCTGATTTACTTCAGGAGGCTTACTAAAACTACGTAAGGCATCACCATCACCGGAAAACCCGTTTTGAACACTACTGGAAAGACCAAGAGTAAGCTGGGAAAATTTCGTATCAGCAACCCAGATTGTCGCACCTGTTTCACCCATCTCATAAACTCTTATTGATTCTATATCAGGGAGAATTTTTCGAAATAGTTTTAAGCGTAAGGCCCCGGATACTGCAATATAATCATCACTGCTGCCTGAAGGTGGTCGGTACAATGTCTGGGGCCGACCTCTGGCAGGAACCAGATACATAATTTCTTTTCCACCTGATGGCAGATTATCTATTAATTGCCTGGCAGTCATTTTATCAATTTCAAACTTTGGTTTTGTTCTGCGGTGAATAGCCTGAATTTGTAAAAATCCTTTTACCCATCTTTCCGGTAATTTTACTTTATGCTCAATAGTTTTACCTTTATGAGTCTCCAGAGAGACTGAATCTTCACCTGCTTCAAAAAAAGCCTTTTTACCAGGCCTTAAAATTGCCAGATTCTGGATAAAGGACGCATTAAAATCAACATTGGTGGTACCCTGTTTATAAAAACTAGCATTTTCAAATGCTTCCGGCTTTAGATCCACTCGCCCATAAACACTGGCACAACTTGAAAAACATTCCATCCGTAACAGATTTCCCCCTGAAGTTACGACAGGATCCATATACCGCCATAAATCAGGACGGTAAAACCTTGCATCAACAACATCATGAAGTGATAATAGTAAATTTCTGAATACTATCGGTTTTGCAACTTCTCCGCTGAATAACTGAGGTGAGCTATCATCAAAACCTTTCAAGGCAGAAGCAAGAAAAACCAGAAAATTATCATCCTGCTTCCTGACATCGCTTTCTCTTTTAAAAGTGGTGACAAATTCGCTCATCTGAAGCCGCCTTTTTGGTTAATTTATCTGATTATATTAGAAATTTTACCCCAAGAAATCACTTTTAAAATGACATTATAAATTATAAATTTCCTGGAGATAGGCCTCTATTCTTTCCTGCAAAAAAGGAGAAAAGGTATAAATAATTTTTTGGTCAAAAAACTCCGGTAAAATATCCATCGCTGCTTTAAAAACAGAGCGCTCGATATTTTTTTTGTACATAATATGTTGATATATAAAAGGATAAAACTTTTCTGCCAGTTTTTTCTTTAAAAGCTTTTTGTCTTTTTCAGAAAAATTTTTCTTTCCGCTATTTTCCAAATTTTCTTTGACTAAATCTGTAATTTTTCCCGAAAGGCTATCACAAAAATCATTCGCCCGGCTATTCTCTGTTTTAGTGTTATCAGTCATTTTCTTTATTAATTTAATAATTTTATTGGTCTTTTTAATTTTATTCAGGTAAACTCTTAATCGTATAGCGATAAAAATGAATTTCATTTTAATAATAATTATAAACATAGATTGGTATGATTGAACAATTAAGAGAATTTGAAAGCAGACCTCCTGAAATAATATTTTCCTGGCAGGATACCGAAACAGAAGCCCAGGGTTGGGTTGTCATTAATTCCTTACGGGGAGGGGCTGCCGGTGGTGGTACAAGAATGCGAAAAGGCCTTGACCTAAAAGAAGTAATTTCTCTGGCAAAAACAATGGAAATCAAATTTGAAGTTTCCGGACCACCTATTGGCGGCGCAAAATCAGGTATAAATTTTGATCCAACTGATCCCCGAAAAGAAGGGGTCTTAAAACGCTGGTTTAATGCGGTAATTCCTCTGTTAAAACACTATTACGGCACAGGTGGAGATTTAAATATTGATGAAATAAAAGAAGTAATCCCAATAACTTCTTCATGGGGCCTGTTACACCCACAGGAAGGGATTGTCAAAGGTCATCTTCATGCTAACAGAGAGCAAAGAAAAAACCTCATTTTCCAGTTAAAAACAGGAGTAACAAAGGTAGTAAAGGCTCCTGAGCTAACTCCATTCCCGGCAAAAAAAATTACAGTAGCAGACATGATCACCGGTTATGGTGTTGCCATGGCAGTGCTCCATTATTATTCGATATGGGGAGGGGATTATCAAGGAAAAAGGGCCATTATCCAGGGTTTTGGAAATGTTGGAGGAGCATCTGCTTTTTATCTTTCTCAGGCAGGTATAAAAATTGTTGGCATAACGGATCATGATGGGGGTTTAATAATACCATCAGGACTTGACACTGAACAGATAAAAGAACTTTTAAAAACCCGTCAGGGAAATTTGCTTGTCAGCCCTGATAAGTTAAAAATGGACGAGTTGGAAAAAGAAATCTGGAAAGTAAAAGCCGATGTATTTATACCAGCAGCAGGTTCACGTCTGGTTACAGGAAAAATGTTGAAGGAACTTGTTGATAATGGCCTGGAATTGATTTCATGTGGTGCAAACGTGCCATTTCAGGACAATGAAATATTTTTTGGCGCAAACGGCCTTTATGCTGATAATAAGGTTGCCGTTATTCCTGATTTTATTGCCAATTGTGGTATGGCTAGAGTATTTGCTTATTTGATGCAGGAAAATGCCGAAGTAAATGAAGAAAAAATATTTTCAGAAGTTTCTCAAACTATCAAAAAAATACTGGAAAAAATTCATCAGGAAAATCCTGTTAAAAAACAAATCTCTCAAACCGCAATGAAGATTATCCTCAATTCAATAAATAACAAATATAATGTGAAATAACTACAGGTTACCACCTGAAGAATCATAACGGTGCCCGAATATACCATAATTGTCTAAATCTTGTCCCAGGCTTTCCCAGACAACATTAAAATTACCATTGCTATCCATTGCTACAGCAGGGTTTTGCTGGGAATTAGTGGTAAATGCATTTACCATAAATTCAGTTCCCTGTGTTCCTGTTGAATCATACCTTTGTCCCAAAATTGCCGTGGTATCTCCTGATACGCCTCCTCCCCAGATAACTGAGAAATGACCTGAATCATCCATTGCGACAACCGGAGTACCAATAGAGGAAACTGTATTGGTATTTACTATGAATTGTGAGTCATTTTTGGTAGTATCAGGATTAAATTTCTGGGCCTGGATAGAAAAAGTTCCCAATGGATTATTTTTCCAGGCAACTATAAAATTACCGGCAGAATCCATTGCTATAGATGGATTACCCTGAAAACCATTTGTTGAAGTATTAGCAACAAAGATTGAACCAGCAGTTCCTGTCGAAGTATACTTTCTTGCTCCGATGCCAAACCCACCTCCATCTTCATTATAACCTTCCCAGGTGACAACAAAATTACCGGAACCATCCATAGCGACAGATGGGCTCCTTACCATATTTAAACCATCAAAAAGCTTAATTGTGATATCACCCTGTCCCACACCGGAAGAATTATATCTCTGTCCATTTATATCATAATATGTTGAATATACCGGGCCAATAGAATCCAGATAATGGCTTTGCCAAACAATCACAAAATCCCCGGCAGAATCCATTGCTACTGAAGAATTACTCTGAATATGAGTTGTAGCAATAACATTTGCCCTGAATTCGCCTCCATTGGCAGTACCATCAGAATTAAACCTTCTGGCAAAAATTCCGATATCATCACCTGTCCCCTGACCTTCCCAGGTTATTACGAAAGCACCACTACTATTCATCGCTATTGACGGGTTTTGCTGTATTCCTGTGGTATAGGCATTTACTCTTGCTTCAGCGCTAATTGGTAAGCCAAGTGAATTATATCTCTGGCCAAAAATATCATTACCATCTCCGGTACTACCAACTCCTGACCAGACGACTACAAAATTACCAGCACTATCCATTGCTACCGCAGGAGCGACCTGATTAGCAGTAGTATAGGTATTCGCTCTGAATTCACCCATTTTACAGATACCTGTCGAACCTGACTGACACAAAACACCAGCTCCAGCTCTTGTATTGGACAAATCAGCAGAAGTAATATTTATTCCTATAAAGTTACTATTGCTTAAATCAGCTCCTGACAGATTAGCACTGGTAAAATTTGTATTACTAAGATCAGTATCTGTAAGATTAGCACTGGTAAAATTGGTATTAGTAAAGTTATAGCTGCTAAAATTCCTCCCACTCAAATTAACACTTGAAAAGTTAGTACCATTAAAATCGGCTCCGGTTAATATTGCTCCGGTCATTGTTGCCCCGGTAAAATTGGCATTATTAAGGTTAGTACTGGTAAAGTTGGTACTTGTGAGATCAGCACTGGTAAAATTGGTATTGGTAAAGTTAAAGCCAGTAAAATTTGTCCCGCTTAAATTAACACTTGTAAAATTTACTCCGGTTAGTGTTGCACCAGCTAGTGTTGCTCCAGTCATTGTTGCCTCGGTAAAATCGGCATTATTAAGGTTGGCATTCGTAAAATTTGCATTTGCGGCATTTGTATCAGTCATGATGGTACTTGTCAGATTAGCACCGGTAAAATCTGCATAAGAAAAATCTCCACCATTATAATTATTAGAACTTAAATCTTCATATTTGAGATTACAGTTAGGACATGACTTAAGAGCATTTAAGGTTACTACCGCATGGTTCGGTTCTTTGTTAACATGATACTTGCTGGTACCCGTATCAAAAGAGATATTCCTTATAGGGTCAACGGACTGGGTTAGCAGGTTATCCACAAAATCAGCAACATCAAGAACATCTTGCTTTGTTACGGCTGACCCACCAATGATATTATCAGGCTCACTACCTGAACCGGAAACATCAATAGAATGAATACACTGTGCTGATGATAAGCTATTATTATAAGAATCAATAATAGCTAAAGCAGTTGTTTTACTATTAATATATAAATTAGGATATGTCATACTATCCCAGTCAGTTCCATTCCATTTTATATAAGTTCTGACTGTTATTACCGCATTTCCAGCTGCTCCAATCCTTTTTGCCGCTTCAAGAACAAAGATATCATTAATTGCCGGGTTAAAAAACAATGTATTTACGGAAAAAATACCTGATGTATCCGTTAGGCCTGTAGCTATTGAGACATTGGCATTTCCTCCTCCTGCATCAGGTGGGTAAATTAGTGATACTGTTGCTCTGTCTCCTACTTCCTCAAGTGTAGCCTTCGTTTTATAACGCTCCCCGTCTAAACCAGGATTAAAGGATTTCCATGATGTAGAAGATGGTTGTGGGACTTGAAGAACATCTCCCTTGCCCCTTTCGAAGGGGGAATTATTAGTTCCCCTTCCTTTGGGCGTTAGACCAAGGGAAGGGGTTAGGGGACGCCCCGAAGGAAGCACCCTTGGGGTGTGGGTTGGAAACTGAACTTTTCCTCTGATTGTATACTTACTGTTTACACCATTGGTAGAATTGAGAGAGTGATTAGGAATAGAGAAATTTACAGGTAAACTTGTAGTGCAAGAAGAAGTAAAAGCTAATACAAGTAAAGTTGTACCAGCTACTTTCATTCCTTTTTTATCCATTTGATAAAGCCTCTCAAGAGAAAATTAACAAAAATCAGGGTTCTATTTAATTATAACAGATCATTTTTTGCTAAATTTTTTGAAAATATTTAGAAAATATATAGATGTTGTTAAATAACAAGGGTAAACTGTATGTAATGAAAATAAGAAAAGGTATAAAAATATGGATGAAAAAGTAATTATTACTGCTGCTCTGACAGGTGTTGCGGCAAACCGGAAACAATGCCCGTATCTTCCTTATACTCCTGAAGAAATAGCTGAAGAAGCTTATAGGGCATATAATGCCGGGGCTACTGTAGTACATATTCATGCCAGAGAAAATGATGGTTCTCCTACCCAACGTCTTGAAGTTTATAATGAAATCCTGGTAATGACCAGAGAAAAATGCCCGATAATTATCAATTTTTCCACAGGAGCAATTGGTATTCCTGTAAATGAACGAATAGCCCATGTACGTGATATTAAACCTGATATCGGAGCACTGAATATGGGCTCAATGAATTATGCAAAATTCAGCGAAAAAGAAAAGAAGTTTTACTTTGATCATGTATTTGCCAATCCTTTTAAAGATATTGTTCAATACCTTGAAGCAATGAATTCGGCAGGTATAAAACCTGAACTTGAATGTTTCGATACAGGACATATCTGGAATGCAGAACCCCTGATGAAAATGGGAATCCTAAAAGAACCAATTCAGTTCAGCCTGATCCTTGGTGTTCTTGGCGGTATTGCCCCAACAACCCAAAATCTTTGTCACATGGTCAGTTTGCTTCCCCAAAATTCAACCTGGGAAGTAATTGGTATTAGCCATGTTCAATGGCGTTTAATTGCAGCAGCACTCTCTCTTGGAGGTAATATCAGAGTTGGCCTTGAAGATAACTTTTATCTGAATGACGATATAATGGCCAAAAGTAATGGAGAGCTTGTCGAAAAGGCCGTAAGAATGACTGAGGATATTGGGCGTAAGGTTGCATCAATTGATGAGGCAAGACAAATTTTAAGCTTAAACTAAAAAAAGTGGCATAAATATCGCTACGAAAGGTCTTTACAATTACCTTCTTTTTACCTTACCAGATTAGGAAGAACAAATGTATCATCTTTTAAACCAACATCTAATTTAAGCTCAGAAACATTAATTTTTAATACTGTTTTTGTTTTTACAAATACTTCTTCCTGCACAGGCAGAAAATTTTCAGCATCAAGGCTAACTACTTCTCTGGTTACTTCATTATCCAGATCCTTAAAAGAACCAACCGCTTCCAATAATAAAGTTTTCCTGTTATTTGTTATGCCTTCACCCAAAAAATTTAAGGTGACATTGGCTTTACTCAGTCTGTTTAACATCGCTGTCATATCCATTTGATCAAAGGCCAGACCTCTTGAAGTAGAGATCTTTTTATCATTTACTTTAAGAGTAAATTTTTTACCAAGAATTGGTATTGGTTTTGCCAGAAGAATCTGTACTTTGTCTCCGCCCTGATAAACCAGGATACTTCCTACTTTTTTATCATCAGAGCTTTTTGTTATTTCTACCCGTTCTTTACGCTCTTTTTTAAAGAAAAATTTTGACTCTCCGATTTCAGTATCTTCAGGATTGCCCGTTTTTGAATCGGCAATTGCTACTGCTCCTGTAAAATCTTTTAGCTGTTTGTATGAATCTGTTGATTTTTGCAACAATTCATGTGCATCCAATCTTAGAGAATTAATACTGATATCTTCAGATATTATTGGTAAAGAAGAATTATTTATGCCGCAGCTTGCCATAAAAGCTGATAATACAAATGCGGAGGTTATGGTATAAACCTTGTTTTTTAAACTGCCTCTCATTATTCTTTACTCCTTGGTTATAAGTTTAAGATTTGGTTATATTTACATTAAAACACATATTAACCTAATTTTCAATACAAACTTTTAATTGATGATTGATAGATTTCCTGATAGAATCAACAGGTAAAGTTTAAAATAAGGTTTTCAATTTGTATGAAAAAAATCATTTATTGCTTATTAATTGGGTTTTTCGCTTTCAGTTCTGCCTGTGCTCCAACTGTAAGAGTTTGGGAGATGTACAAGGTCGATCCTCAGCATACAGGTTCAAAAGCGACATCTCCTATAAAAACGTTTGATCCCCTTAAAGCAAAAATAAATATTTTTAAAACCAAAGGCCCTGTAGTCTGCTCTCCTGCAATAGTTAATGATGTTGCCTATTTTGGCTCAGTTGATAAAACATTTTATTCGATTGATATTAATACTGCCAAAGAAAAATGGAAGTTTACTACTGGTAATGCTATTTTTTCTTCACCGCTGTTTTATCAGGGTACTATTTACTTTGCTTCTGGAAATATCCTATATGCTCTTGATAGTAAAACCGGAAGTAATAAATGGAGCTTCAGGGAATCCAGGGGAACTATTTATTCTTCACCTGTACTTGCAAAGGATGTTCTTTATTTTGGTTCTTCTGATAACACTCTTTATGCTATTAGTGCAATTACCGGAAAACTTTTATGGAAATATGCCATGAAAGGAAATAAAACACTCTCTACACCTGCTTACTCAGACGAGTTAATTTATTTTGGCTCTGAAGATAAAAACCTTTATGCGATTGACAGATTAACAGGTAAGGAAAAATGGAAATTTTCCACAGGTGGACCTGTTTCTACTCCGGCTATCAGCAATGGAATTGTCTATTTCGGTTCAGATGATGGTAACTTTTATGCTGTTAATGCCAGAACAGGTATTGAAAGATGGAAATTCAAATCAGATGGCCCTATTATCGGTTCTCCGGCCCTGTCTTCAAGCCTAATCTATTTTGGCTCCTGGGATGGTAACTTATACTCACTGAATATAAAGTCAGGTGATCTTGTCTGGAAATATAAGTCTGGCGGCCCTATTACCGGTTCTCCTATTGTCGCTGGTGACACTGTCTACTTTGGTTCCTGGGATAGAAGTGTTTATGCCCTTAATGCCCAATCAGGAATAAAAATATCCAGCTTTTTAACTGATGGCGTTGTTGCCTCACCTGTTGTCCTGGATCAGACGGCCTTTTTCGGTTCCTGGGATGGTAATATGTACCTTATTTCAGATAAAAAATAACTCTAAAAATACTTCCAGCAATCAAATTCTAAATCCTGGAAATCCTTTAATCCTGAGAATCCTGTTTCAGAAGGGGTGAGTTATTAACCTTAAATTATTAATTACCGAAGCCCTTATTGCCAGAGCAGAAATTAAGATCCGGTGGTTTTCCGCTGATTTATTGATAAATAAAAAACCCCGATCATTTGTAAAATCAGGATTATCAGTTTCTGTGCGGCAGATACTTCTTAAATCAGGAAGCGAGGTATGACTATCACCTGACAGCCATTCATTTTCACTATCCTCAAAATTTATATCCGAATCTGTAACTTTTAGTTTGTTTATATATTTACCTGCATCACTGCCATAGATATAACAGGGGAATGAGTTAATCATCTTTGCCGGGTTGAGATTTTTATGTAATTTATAACTTGAATCTATCACCTTTTCCAGATTTGATACTGTAGAAAAACTTTTTTTCCAGTCAAACCATTTCATTTTTGTCCAAAAGTTTGCATCGTTTAAATACTCTCCTTTACCAAAAGGTAATAAATCCCAGGTAATTGGAAAACTTTGTGATTCCTGTGGTGAAAAAAGTTTTATCCCATTTGAGATAAAAAAGCCATGACGCATATATCTTATTCCTTCAAAGCTTCCCCAGAAAGGAGGAGAAATCATAAAAATGGCTTTTGCTTTTAATTTTTCCTGAAGCTGGTTAAACAGATGTAATAACAATAACCCTCCGTTTGACTGGCAGATAAAAATAGCTGGTTCATCAGGTAAAATTTCTTTTAATTTTAGGGTTGCCTGCTCTACTCCCAACCGCCAGTCATAAAAACAGTATTTTAAAGTGGCATCAGGCCTGATACTAAACTTTTCAGCATATAATGATTCTATTTCGCTTAAAAGATAATGGCCAACTTTTTTTTCCCAGATACCAGGAACAATTTTAAAGTGCTGTACCGGATGACCAGATATTATTTCCGGGTTTTTTTGAAAATGATAATAAAGGGCATCACGATTTTTTTTTGATTTCAGATAAAAACTAAGATTATCCTTCCAGATAAAACTTTTTGTATCTTCACGGTATAGCGAGTTACCAAGTAAGCCGCCAATAAAAACTACAGGAATTTTTTTCACAATAACTATTTATATTTTAATTTACAATTCTAAGTTTTTCATAATCCTCCCCAACCCTCCTTTACTAAAAGGAGTGGGTTAGAATTGACCAAATTTGGAAATATTCAAACAGTTTATAATGAGTTTCTTTACTTTTCACGTTTAACTTCTCACTCATCTCATTAGTTTGAACATTTCCGGTTTACTGAAACACATTTTGAATCACGGTTTTCCAGTATGGTCAATAAAGAATAAATCATTTTTCTTATCCTGTTAATTTCTTTAATTCTGTGAATCCTGATTCAGACAATGAGTGAATTATCTTCACTTTCCTCACTTAACGAAGTGGCCTCACTTCCTCCTCACAGGCAAGATTTCTTGCCGCCTCACTTCCCCCTCACTTCTTAGTTCCCTTTCCCAAAATATACAGGTATGATCCCCCTTTTTACCTTCGCCCAGTAGTATAAATTTGAGGCAAAATGGTAGGGCTTGTCCCTAAAGGATCCTGCTTTCATTCTTTTAAAAATACTTTTTAAAGAATAAAATTTCTTCATTGCCCGCCAGTATCCCTGGACAATTTCTTCTGAGGACATCGTAGGGTGTTTAAATACTACAAAGGTTTCCCGGAAATGGTTAAGATCAGTATCAATAATATTACCTGCATCCCAGACCCTTTTACCGGCAGGTGTTTTGGGATAAGGAATAAAAATAAAGAACTCGGCAATTGGTATACCGTGATCTTCAAGGTACTTAACTGTTTGTTCAAAAGTTTCCGGTGTGTCTTCAGGAAAACCAAATACGATCAGAGCATGAACCCCGATACCGATATCCTGTATCCTTTTAAATGCTGTGGCAAATTCATCAACATGATTAAATCCTTTGGATACTCCATTCAGATTTTTTTGAGAAAGTGATTCCACACCTACTGCCAGGTAACGACAGCCCGCATCATAGGCCATTCTGAGCATTTCTTCATCTTTAGCAACATTAATTGTTACCTGCGAACCCCAGATCAAATCCATCCCTTTCATTTTTTGAAATAGTTCTTTAGAAAATTTGGTATTTTCCATCAGATTATCATCTGTAAAATGAATAAATTTATTATTTGCTGCTTTTATATCCCGGATAATATCATCAATCGGTCTATATCTGTATGTTTTTTCAAAAAACTGGATAATTGAACAGTAATCACAGGTAAAAGGACAGCCTCTGGTCGCCTGAATGGGATAGATTACCATTCTATCCTTTTTTATCAGGTCATAACGTGGAACTGGCATCGCATCGAGCTTTATCTGATTATCGGCTTTATAGACCTTTTTCAGGCAATCATTTTCAATATCTTCCAGCATCTGTGCCCAGACAGTATCACCCTCACCAATACAGATTGCATCTACATGGTCTGTCACTTCTTCCGGGTGCATGGTGGGTAGAAAGCCACCCATAATAACTATTTTTCCCCGCTTTTTAAATTCATCAGCAATTTCCAC
>CAYRDV010000023.1:0-29129 GCA_964422885.1 uncultured Candidatus Sericytochromatia bacterium | reverse complement strand
TAATTCCAGAATATTTATTATAAGAATCTGTGCAAAATTCCCAAACATTTCCAGTCATATCATAAAGACCTAATTCATTTGGAGCTTTTGTTCCAACTTCTATTGTATGTCCATGATTGCCACAGCTAACCTCAGCAGGATCATTACTTCCACTATATTTAAATCCATTAGATTTTTTACCACCACGTGCAGCAAACTCCCATTCTGCCTCTGTTGGCAATCTGTATCCCTTTACTAATCTAATGTCTTTTGTTATTCTACCTGATTCATCCAGCATTTCACCTGTTTTAATATCATAAGCTACAGGCAAACCTTCTTTAGTACTTTTACCATTACAATATCTAATTGCACCAGACCAGTTTACTGTTTCAACAGGTCTATTTTTACCGCCTATATGGAATTCAGATGGTTTATGACCAATAATTTCTTTATATTCTTTTTGTGTTACAAGGTATTTCCCAATATAGAAACTACTTAAAAAAACCTTGTGAACTGGAGCATGTTCAGCCGTACTATTGTCTGTTGAACCCATTAAAAAGCTACCTGTCTCTACAAAAATAAGATTATCCTCAAGTGATTCAGAAACTGTTTGTAATGAATCTATTTCACTAACTTTTTCTTTAACAGGGAGAGGTTTTTCTTCTAATTTGCTTCTTATGTTATTTTCTATTTCTGAGTTAAATTCTCTGATTATTTCTTTCATTGCAGAATCCAGCTTTATGTTATTAAAACTGGACTCTTTTGTTAACCATCCTGTTTCTGGAATATTTAAGGTTTGTTGCATATCTTTAAAAAGATATGGAGTAAATTTATAAAAGAATCTAATTTCAGTATTTGAAAAAGCAAATAAAATACGACAATTATACCAATTTGCACCAAGAAATGATGATTTAAAATTTATATCAATAAAAGTATAAGGGGAATGTACTGTAAATTTAAATCCTTCTATTTTAGTAACATAATCTATAAAACTTTCAGGTATATCCTCAAAACTATCAAACGAGGATATATCTAAATCACTGCTATAAACTGGAAATGTATTTTCTATAGTTTCAGCACAATAATCATGTTGGTTATTTTTTAACCATTCTCCAACAAATACAGAATCCTTAATTGCTTTGGCATCATTATACTCATTGTTTTCAGTTACTTCGAAATTATAAATTTCGCTTAAAGATTTAGGAACTGGAAAATTCTTAATTGTATTCAAGATTCTAAAAAACTTTTCTTCTAAATCCTCATATGAAATAAAGTTTCTACTAAATTTTTTAACCAAATCTACCAATGGTTTTTGATTATTATAATTTGAGGATTTATCTATAAACATTTTAGTTAAAATATTATTCAACTCTTCTATTAAAAAAGGCTTTGGAAAACAAAAATCATCTGAATGTAATGCTTGGGTTACAAAAATGGGTTGTTGAGAACCACGACCTTTAAAATCTAATGCAATATATTTTATTATGTCATTGTAAGTAATATCATCCGTGCTACTTTCAAAATTAACAATTGATTCGATAAATGACTTTGTGAAATCACTAAGTTTACCTACTGTTTGAGCTGATGGTTGGTCATATAGTGAAGAGAACATAAAATAACAGTGTTTAAAACCAATGCCTGTTTTTGTATTTAAATTAGCAACACTTTTATTTATTAATTCTCTTTGTTCCTTGCCATCATCTTTACTTTTTAAGTATTTGAATCCTGCATTACAAGCATCTACGACTTTAATACTCAAGTAAGGTGATAAAGCCCTCAATACTTCATCAATATATTGATTATTTATGGCTGTTGCTTCGGAATATTTATCATCATCAAAATTAGAATCTGATGCTGAAAAATAAAAGGTATCATTAGTTTTTGAGTAATGACCATGCCCAGAGTAATAAAAGAAAATCTCATCTATAGTCGTTCCTTCATACTTTTCTTTAAATTCTTCAAGCTTAACTTTTAAGTCGTCAGAATTAATTTTAGCTTCATTAATAAGCAAAATGTCATCATAATTTTCTGTTAACTCAAGTAACTTATGAATAGTTTCACCATCTTTTTTGCAACCAACTAATGGGTTTAAATTTTGATATTCACTTATAGCTATTACAATTGCTAATTTCATTTTATTATTATCAACTTTTACTATTCAGGTATTCAACAGTATTCTTGATACCTTGTAGTGTCAGGTCTTCCATATGAATAATTTCACGGATTTTATTTAATGTATAGCACCCATATGTATCTGTCCACTCACTCTTAGGAATTGGATTTAACCAGATGGTATGTTTAAACTTATTTTTAATCATTTTAAGCCACTCAATGCTGGATATAGAGGGGGCTTCATCGTATTGCAAAAACGATAAACTCTGGAGATACATCAGTTCTTCTGGTGCCATTGACGCATCACCTAGAAAAATTATCCTGGTTTCAGGATTCCTTTCAAAAAGTTTTATTGTCCGAATAGGCTCATACCTTCTGGCATCCTTATAAATCTGGCTATAAATTGTATTATGAAAAAAATAGGTAGTAAAATTTTTAAAACGGTCCTGTAATTTGGAAAATAATAAACGGGTTAAATCAACAAAGGGAGACATCGATGAGCCTCCATTATCAATTAACAAAATAACTTCAATTTTATCCAGTTTTTGCCGGTCAAAAATCAGTTCTATTTCCCCACCATTTTTAGACGTTTGCCTGATAGTTTCATCAATATTCAATTCCGAATAAGCTCCGCTTGGTTTCAGATGTTTAAGTGAATTAAGTGCCTGACGAATATTTTCTCCACTAAGGGTATTAGTTGCCGAATAATCAACATAATTTCTATCACCAATTACTTTGATGGCAGACCTATTACCACCACCTCCATATACCCTGACACCAGGTTGTGGAGCACCGGAATGCCCAAAAGGAGATGTTCCACCGGTTCCAACCCACCTGTTTCCTCCATGATGAGCCTCCATTTGTTTTTTTACAGTTTCCCAGAACTTTTTCATCAGTTCTTCCCTGTTCATATTCCAGTGCTTGGCAGGAATATCACCACGTTCTAAAGCTTTTTTCAGCCAGTCCTTAAACTGTTTGGTATTAAAAAGCTCCATATCATTTTCGGCTACCTGAGGAATATCAATATCATAAAAATAGAGAGCAAAAGCTCGTTCAAAAGCATCCATATGCTCTACTTTTTTTACAAAAATCAGTCTGGAAAATATAAAAAATTCATCAAGGTTGGAGGCAATACCCTTTTCCAACCCTTCATAAAAATCGATAACATATTGCATACTTAAAGGAACACCATATTCCCTAAGTAAGTAAAAAAAGTTATTAAACATACTATAAATCTAACAAATAAATCCGGGGTTTAAATTTGTTAAGACTATTGTATCGCATAAAACTTAGAGCCAGCACCAATATATATAACCCCGCTAACAACAACAGGTGTAGTTTTAACCGGGCCATCCATCAGAAAACTCCATTTTTTATTACCAGTTTCAGCATCTAATGAATAAATATTTTTATCTTCTGAGCCAATATAGACAAAACCATCAATTACGGTAGGTGAACCAGTAATTTCCCCTTGAGTAGCAAAAGCCCATTTTTTATTACCAGTTTCAGCATCTAATGAATAAATATTTTTATCACGCGAACCAAAGTATATTTTTTCGCCAGCAAAAGTAGGTGTAGATACAATCTCATTACCAACAGTAAAATCCCATAATTTCTTTCCGGTTTTAAGTTCCAGTGCATAAAATTTCTTATCAGAGGAACCAAAATATATTTTATTATTAATTACAGCTGAACTACCACGAATTTTACCTGCTGTTTTAAATTTCCATATCTCTTTACCAGAAATAGCATTAACAGCATAAAAATTACCATCATCAGAACCGAAATAAGCGGCATTATTATAAACAACAGGTGAGGAGCGGATCTTATCGGAAACCGGATATTTCCATATTAAAAAACCCTGGCTGGAAATGCAATATAAATTTTTATCATCAGAACCAATATAAGTATTACCATTTGCCAGATAAGGAGTACTGTGTACAGGTCCATTTGTTTTATATTTCCAGTATAAATCACGGGTCTCAGAATTAACCGAATATACATATTCATCATTACCACCAAAGTAAGCAACTCTGTTAACTACAATTGGTGATGAGAATAAATTGAAATTTGTATCGAATGTCCAACGGGTAAGATCGCTGTCAGTTCTAAGTGAATACATTTTTGTACCAGAGGAAGCAAAAACAAAGTCATTATCGTAAGCAGGTGATGTTCCAATTTCATCATCCAGATTATATACTCTCCTAAGAGCCCCGGAAGGAATAATTCCTGAAGAGATATTATAATCCATTCTAAACTGGGTAGTTCCTTTACGATTTCTGATTGTTTCCTGTGTCTGTTGAATCAGGGGTGAATAGATATTGACATCCTCAGTTCGTCCAACAGCGTAAACAACACCTTCGTCAGTACCATAATGAACGATACCGTTAAACATAAAAGGACCTGTTGTATTATTTCCAGCACCTTCATACTGCCATTTTATCTGAAGATTTGTTTCATCAATATTATAAACTTTCCCATGATTATCAGTAGCGTAAATAAAGCCATCAATATTAATTACAGGAGTTTCTATTTTTCCTGGCAAATCCATTTCCCCATATTTTTTTCCTGTTTTTAAAGAAACAAAAAACAGTTTTGAGGCTGAAGCAACAAAAATATTACCTCTATTGGGACTTATACTTGGAGCTGATTTGGTTGCAGCTGGTAATTCAAAACTCCAGATAAATTTTCCAGCAGAAGAACTAAGGGAATATAAATTTTTATCTCCGGAAACAAAATAGACAACACCTTTTGAAGCAACAGGTGTAGTTTCCACTTTTCCATTTGTTTTAAATGTCCAGGTAATTGTGCCGCTTTTTTTGGATATTGCATATAAATTACCATCATCAGAACCAAAATAAACCATATCATTATAAAGTAATGGTGTACCTTTAATTTCACCATTAACCGCAAGTTTCCATTTGATAACTCCAGTATCAGGATCAAGGCAATAAAAGTTTTTATCTGCACTGCCAAAATATACACCTGATTCATCTGTTACAGAATCAGAATTAATTTTTCCTTTAGCTTCAAATTTCCAGAGCTGTTTTCCAGTTTCCAGTTCAACACCAAAAAAGTTTCCGTTTTCCAGGCCAAAAAAAGCTTTTTCGTCATAAAGAGAAGGAGAAGAAGAAACAGGTGCAGAGTATTTATTTTGCCACTTAAAATTACCTTTACGATAGTCAAAGTTATAAAGTGTTCCTGCGGAAGTGCCAAAAAGCATAAACAAATCTTTCTTCCACATAATAGGAACAGTTGTTACTTTTCCATCAACTATCTTTGACCAGAGTAATTTATTATCAGGCGGTGGACCTGCAAATTGTTCACTTCCCCTATATTGAGTTGATGTTTCCGGTTTACAGGACAACAAAAAAAGACAAAGGGCAGTTGTAATAATCGGACTAAATGATTTCTGCATTTCTATATATCAAACTATTTCATAATTATTCAACAAACATGATTTTAACAAATTAACAAGTGAGGAGGAAGTGAGGCCACAAACTTCGTTTGTTAAGTGAGGCAGCAAGCAAGCTTGCCTGTGAGGGAGAAGTGAGGAAAGAGAAGATATCTTTTTTCACTTCTTTACTTCCTGCTCACTAATCACAAAGTGATGGCCTCACTTAAGACAGCTTTAGCTGTCTGACCTCACTGAACGAAGTGGCCTCACTTCTTTTCATGGGTCGCTAAAAGGACTATCTTCAGAGGTAATTTTTATTTTACTGAAATTCCTGATAATATCATCAAAAGTACTATTGGTTTTATCAGGACCAAAACTAATAATAGTTAGATTTTCTCCTTCTTCCTTTAATAAATAAAGGCTTCCCCAGGGATCTTTTGCGGTATCCTGTTTCATCGCATTTTTAAAATGACCACGCAAAAACGCTGAAAAATTATCAGGATAAGTTTTATAAGTTTTAGCATATTCATTTAAACCTTTAGCAATTTCAATTATCTGAGTCTCACACTGCTGTATCTGAATAAAATTAAAAGCATAACTGCTAATTTTATAAGTTTTATCTTTTATTTTATTCATAAAAGGTAAAATAATAACTACAATACCAAAAATAATAGAATAGCTAAATGAATTAAGTAATATTTTTTTTAGCTTATATTTTAAATTGAATTTTCTTGTTAAATTTTCGGCCAGCACTAAAGGTTTTGTTTGATTTGAAATAAGAAGATCAGTTCCTTTATAAGAAATAATACTTGTACCATTTCCTTTTTTATCAGGAGGTGCTTTAATAACTGGTAAAGTTTCTTTACTTTCTTCTTCAAAAGCAAGAACTGAAGTTTTTTCAGGGATATAGGTTTCCAGTAAATCTTTAACTTTAAGAATATCAGCCCGATGATTAAAACTAAATTTTATCTTATTATAAGCATAACTTATTTCCAGATTATAATTATTGTTAATAATATTAAAACAGGCTTTTGTCAGTAATTGGTAGACAAAATGCTCATATTTAAATTCATTTTCATCTGTAATATAGAAAAAAGATAACCTGAGATTTGTAACAATAATAATTCCAGAATGAGAAAATTTTGAGCAGTGAAATCCAGCCGGAGGGGTTTCTTCCAGATATTTAAGACTATCCAGGTTTTCAAGGGCAATTTGTATTGTTAATAAAGTTTCTTCAGGCATTATTCCAATATTCAACTATTAACTATTTTTTGATTCATTTTATCACTATTTATAGTTAAAAAAAAAATTCTTTTCCAATTTTATCAGGTAATTAAATAATTAGAAAAGACTGAATTTTTTATAATGCTTTAAAATTTTGAAGAATTATTTCTGAAAAAACTTACTGTTAAAGAATTTCATAAAACAATTATTTTTTAATCTTTGATGAATTTTACAAACATGATATTATTAGAACTTGAATGATCTGAATATATATATAAAGAATTGCTTTAAACAAAAGATGGCAGCTCCAGTTTCTTTACAAAAATGCCTTGAAGCTGTATTAGACAAAAGCCAGGCAAAAAGGTACATCCGTGTGGCATCAACTGCCATGCCGGCCAGATATTATTATAATACTGCCTTAAGAGATTTAAACTCAAAAGACAGTGAAGGTGCTATTCATCAATTGATTTTGGCACTTAGTGCCGAACATGATCATGAGCCCTCACTGCACCTTGTTAAAACCATGCTTTTTGGTTTGAGTAAAAAGTTTCATGAGTTAGGTGGAGAATCTTATAAAAATAAATTCAAGACTTTGGGAAATTGGGTTCTTTCAATAGAAAAAGGGATGAGTGAAATTGATAAGAATATTCTTTCATTAAAAAATGAAAAATCAAAACAGACTACCAAGGGCCTTTGGGGGCTTTTACAGGCACTTTTATTCAAAAAATCGGTCAAAAACTACGATACACTTATTATTCAGGAGCTAAATAAAAAAGAAGAATTTAAAAAACAACTTATTTTTGCTTCCAAATTATCTCAGATTGAAGAGTATGCAAAGATACTCAGCCTGATACTGGAAATTTGTTTATACCCTGCACGTTATGTCTGGGTTGTTGTTTGATAGGAGAACTATTTTAATGGCTAAAAAGCTAAATTTTCTATTCCCTGTTCTTACTATTGCTGTAATGTTATCTTTAAATACCGCAGCTAATTCAGAAAATCTAAAATCTCTGGAAGAAAAAACCCTTATTAAGAAGCAGAAAAATATACAATTAACAAACTGGTTTGATTATAAAAGAGGACTCTTTGTTGCCAGCCAGGAAAATAAATATATTTTATTAAATTTTTGTCTGAAAGATAACCTTTATTGTAATAAACTAGATGAAAAAACCTTTACAAATTCAAATATAAAAAAATATCTGAAAGAAAACTTTGTTCCTGTAAAAATTGATGCAGAAGCTAATAATCAGATGAACATTAATAATAAAAAAATAACTGAAAATGATTTACTTAAAGAATTTGCGATAGAAGGTTTCCCAACAATTGCATTTCTGGATTCTCAGGGGCAACCGGTTGGTGGTTCGGTAAAAGGATATCTTGAACCTGAAAAACTGATTCATGTTCTTAAGTTTATTGCAACTGATGCCTATAAAGATATGAATTTTAAAGATTTTTTCACGAAAGAAGAAAAAATCAAAAGCAGGTGATTTGTGACTGATTCAACAGTAGAATTTAATTTAAATCCTGAAGAGAAAAAAAAACTTTCTTACGAAAAAGAATCAAAGCAAATATATGCCCAAAAAGAGCAGGACCTTGTTTTTCAAAAAGGAAAAGCGATCAAAAGTAAGGTAATGTCTTCAAGTATTTTCAATACCACGATCAATCAATTTGGGGTTGATGCAGCAAAAACAGTGATACTTCAGGAACTGTTAAAAATGTCTGAAGATGAAATAATACAAGAATTAAACATACTTTTTACAGTTGCCGAAAGCAATCAGGATATCAAAAGATCCTTAAGAGCAGCAAAATTTATGGCAGTTCAATGGCTGGAAGATGAAAAAAGAGGAAAAGACGCCAGAGATAAATGTAAATTTATTGTTGAAACGCTTCCAACCTTTAAAACCAGCGGAAAAATAATTGAAAAATCCAAACCGGAAATATCTGAACCTAAAAACGAAATATCAAACCCGGAAGTAAAAGCAGAACAGATTGAAATTGTTGAATTCCCTGAAATGAAAAATCGTCCTCTGCCTCCTGAAAATCCACCGGAAGCACCAACTTCAAAATATAGTGCCATAAATAAACTGGCAAGAGGGGAAAGTATTTTAATAATTACTGATGTACAAGGAGATTATAACAGGTTAAGAGATACATTATTAAAATATAATATTGTTTACCAGGAAACTAGAAATAAATTAAAATGGAATCCAAAATCAAAAACAAAACTGGTACTAACCGGAGATCTCTTTAATAAATCTCCATATTCTTCATGGGGGGGTGAGATTTCTTATCAATCCTTTCAGGTTATTGAGCTGATAAGAAGGTTAATTGGCGAATCCGGGAACAATATTTTTCTTTGTCTGGGAAATTATGATCTCCAGATTTGTTCAAATCAGATATTTCATGATGAAAGCTGGGGATTTACTGGTAAGGAAGCAGGGATAAAAGTACAAGCTCAGGCAATACCAGCTCTGATTAGCTTTATAGAATTTACAGCATTTGATACTTCTGGTAATTTATATTCTCCCTGGCAGAAAGAAGTTACCAACAAAGGCATTTTCTTCCTTATAAAGCCTGAATTCAGAGCAAATAATGGACCGGATATTCGGGTTAAAGCAAATGAGATGCATTTACCAGATATTACTTCATTAAGAAGCTTTCTTTTTGAAATATATAAAATATTGACTTTACCAAAGGACAAAAGGCCAAAAACAGTTCAAGAACTTGACTCTAAAGCATTGCCATTGCTAAACCCAAGGCCTGGTGAAATTCTTGAGCAACTTGCAAATTCAAAAGAAAGAGCCAATCTTTTTGAAGGCATTTTAAATGGAACAAAAACAATTGATTTTTTAAAGAATTTTATTTCGTCAATTCATAAGTTTCAAAATGATCGTGGTGAAAATTTAAAAATATCTCATGTTAGTCTTCAGGATGACATTGCTCAGATGTTTGAAAAAGCAAAAGAAAATAATTGGGCAATCCAAAAATTTGCAGAGCTTTTTAATGTTTCAAAATATTTAAAAGTAAAAAAAATCAATCCGGAAAAATTAATGAATGATTTATTTAAAGTTGGTATCACTAGTGTAAATGAGCTAATTACTAAAGATCCTGAGCTTATTTTTGATCAGATTGCAGAACAAAATCAATTAGAGCTTTTTATTCCATTAATTAGCCCAAACAAATTAAAATTTGGCTTTGTAAAAGGGATAGAACGTTTACAAGACTCACTTAAACAGGAAGATAAGACGGGATTATTAGGGTTCAGGCTGGTAGATCGTAAACATCAAAATGAGCCTGAAGATTCTGAAATGAAGAAAATAGCAGAACTTAATGACAGTGCAAAGAAGGCATATGCAGATAAGATTCTTACAGATATTTTTGGCAATAGTAAAGGTTTTAATATTAAAGTAATAAATGATTTTCAGGTAACATGCGAAAAAGGGACCTGGTTACTAACCATTGATATAGATAAAACAGCTGCGTTATATGAAGATGATAAAAAGACAATTCATGTACCAATTAAACATATTGCATACCTGGAGTTTAGGTAAACTACCCTATTTGTCTGAATCATGATTATCAGAATTAAAGAAATTAACAGGATGAAGAATGGGTCAAATATGGGAGAAACAAGGTTATTTGATGAATAATAAAGACCATACTTTTGACCATAATGGACCTTCGTTATCAGGAATAAATACTTAACTAACCGGGAATGTGAAAACTAATGAAAAGGATAAATGTTTAACAGATTAAATAAAAGGACTCATTGCCAATTGTTTTCATATTCCTCAATTTGGTCAATTAAACTTCCCTCCTTTGGTAAAGGAGGGATTGAGGGAGGATTTCTTAAAAGAGGTAAGAGGAGGTTCTGGGATGAGTGATGTTATCCCAACTAACATTTTCTCAGTTCAATGGGAAGGCTCACAGCTAATAAATCACAGCCTTGCTATTGTTAACCGTGAACATATCCTCCAGTTATTAAAAAAAAAAGAACTAAATTTATCAATAATTTCAGATGAAATAATAGCTAAAAATGATAATCCTGTATTAGAACCAATTACAAAACTTTTTTTTAAAAAGCTGGAATCAATAGATTTTATAATCAGGCATAAATGGCCTCCGGATTTTTCGCCACCAGATGAAGGAAAATTAATAATAATCCAACCCTGGGAATATGGTTCTTTACCAAAAGCCTGGTTTTTACCTTTTATAAAAATAGTTGATGAAATCTGGGTACATTCAGTAGAAAATAAAAACATATATGTTAAAGGGGGTATTCCTGAAGAAAAGGTAAAAGTGATTCCACATGGAATCAGAACTGATTTGTATATAAAAGATTTTGAACCAATGAAATTAAGGAACAATAAACAATTTAGATTTCTTTTTAATGGTGGAACTATCTTCAGAAAAGGAATAGATATTTTACTCAAAGCCTATACTGAAGAATTTAACAAAAACGAAGATGTCTGTTTGGTAATCAAGGATATTGGTACTAAGAATATTTATACAGATAATTATCAGCAGGAAATAATGGATAAAATTTCTGAATCTAATAATCCTGATATTGAATATTTAAATGCTGATTTTACTGAAGAACAACTAATGAGCCTGTATAAAGCATGTGATTGTTATGTCCATCCATACAGAGGTGAAGGCTTTGGTCTGCCTATTATTGAAGCTATGGCTAACCAGTTACCTGTTATTGTTACAGGATATGGTTCTGCTCTTGATTTTTGTCCTAAAGATTTTACTTACCACCTCGATTTTGAAATGTTTATACCTACAGAAAATGTCTATTTTGAATTTAATACAGTGAATCCACCGGAATATCCAGAAGTAAAGATCGAATCGTTAAGATACTGGCTCAGATATGTCTTTGAAAACAGAGAAGAAGCAAAAGAAAAAGGTAAACTGGGAAACTCATATATTCTTAATAATTTCACCTGGGAAAAATCTGCTGATACTGTTGTTAAAAGGTTAAAAGAACTTAGAGATAAACCTGTTTTCAGAGATAATCATCAATATTATGCCAATCAGTATGTTGATAAAGGAAAAGAATTTCTTGATTTAAAAGAATATAAAAAAGCAGAAAATTACTGCAAAGCTTCAATAACTCTTAGTGAAAATATGCCTGATTATCATTACTATTTAGGTCTTTCTCTTTTTTATCAGGATTTTTTTGAACCTGCTTTAAAATACTTTGGAGATGCTTTCAAATATGGATTTAAAGATAAAAATGGATATAAATTTATGGCTTTTTGCCTGGAATCTTTAGGTGATAAGAAAACTGCTGCGTTACTTTTAAAAATGTCTGAACAGGATTTAAAGGATTAAGGGAATTACAGGATAAAAAAAATTGGGAATGAATAAAAAACTAATAGTTTTTTCAGAAAAATTAAAACAGGATAATCTGTTTTATACATTATTCAATTCATTCTCTAACTTGGGGTTTGAAATTATTGGAGTTACGTCTGAAACTGACGAAGAATTAATGAAAACTCATTTACCTGATTTAAATTTCAAAATAAATCAAATAAATACTTCTATATTTGATGATAACCTGTTTCAAAAAATTATTAATTTAATTGAAGATTTTAAGCCAGAGATAATATGGACAGACTCAAAATGGTCAGAAAAAGTCGTTCCTTTTGGTAATGCCTGTAAAATTCCAGTTATTCTTTTTGTTAATGATTATTACCATATTTGCCCTACTCCAGACGAAATGCAAAGATGTGACAAAGTATGCCATAAATGCCAGTTTTATCTCAAAGTATTTGAGCAGCAGGAACTGAGGAAAAAGGTACTACAAAAAGCTGATTATGTTTATACTACTTCAAAGCAGATTAAAAATATTATTTATGAGTTCATTGCCAGAGATGTTGATATTATTGAATCTGATGATATTAAAAAGCAGCAAATTTATCTTTTGGAAAAAATAAAAAATATTTTCCAATCTGTTGAAACTAATATAAATAAATTAAATTTAATCTGGGAAGGTTCACAGTTGGTAAATCATAGCCTTGCTATTGTAAACCGGGAAATTGAGCTGGAACTATTAAAAAAAGAAGAAATTAATTTATCACTTTTACCTTATGAAAAACACGATTTATCTGTTGTTCAACAGCCAAGATTTAATCCTTTAAAATCTCTGTTTTACAAGAATCTTACTTCAAAAGAGTTTCTGGTAAGACACAAATGGCCACCTGATTTTGAGGCTGTTTCCAGTGAAAAACTAATCGTAATGCAACCCTGGGAAATGGGCTCAATTCCAAAAGAATGGGTTGAATCACTAATTAAAAATGTAGATCAGATATGGGTTTATAGCTATGCAAATAAGCAGGTATATATAAAAGATGGTATACCTGAGGAAAAGGTAAAAGTAATATCACTGGGAATCAGGACTGATTTGTATATAAAAGATTTTGAACCAATGAAATTAAGGAACAATAAACAATTTAGATTTCTTTTTAATGGTGGAACTATCTTCAGAAAAGGAATAGATATTTTACTCAAAGCCTATACTGAAGAATTTAACAAAAACGAAGATGTCTGTTTGGTAATCAAGGATATTGGTACTAAGAATATTTATACAGATAATTATCAGCAGGAAATAATGGATAAAATTTCTGAATCTAATAATCCTGATATTGAATATTTAAATGCTGATTTTACTGAAGAACAACTAATGAGCCTGTATAAAGCATGTGATTGTTATGTCCATCCATACAGAGGTGAAGGCTTTGGTCTGCCTATTATTGAAGCTATGGCTAACCAGTTACCTGTTATTGTTACAGGATATGGTTCTGCTCTTGATTTTTGTCCTAAAGATTTTACTTACCACCTCGATTTTGAAATGTTTATACCTACAGAAAATGTCTATTTTGAATTTAATACAGTGAATCCACCGGAATATCCAGAAGTAAAGATCGAATCGTTAAGATACTGGCTCAGATATGTCTTTGAAAACAGAGAAGAAGCAAAAGAAAAAGGTAAACTGGGAAACTCATATATTCTTAATAATTTCACCTGGGAAAAATCTGCTGATACTGTTGTTAAAAGGTTAAAAGAACTTAGAGATAAACCTGTTTTCAGAGATAATCATCAATATTATGCCAATCAGTATGTTGATAAAGGAAAAGAATCTCTGGATTTAAAAAATTATAAAAAAGCAGAAAATTACTTCAAAACCTCAATAACTCTTAGTGAAAATATACCTGATTATCATTACTATTTAGCACTTTCTCTTTTTTATCAGGATTTTTTTGAACCTGCTTTAAAGTATTTTGGGGATGCTTTCAAATATGGATTTAAAGATAAAAATGGATATAAATTTATGGCTATTTGTCTGGAGTCTTTAGGCGATAAGAAAACTGCTGCGTTACTTTTAAAAATGTCTGAACATGATTTAAAGGATTAAGGGAATTACAGGATAAAAATATTTACTTAACCATTAACTATTTTTATAATTGAAAAATTTATCTAAAAATATTTTACATTTAATATTATTAAAATAATTTCACTAAAAAAATTGTTAAAATAATTCTTATAAGGATATATAAAATCTTAATTTCGCTGAGCAGGTAGGTAGAGAATAAACAAGCTCATTAAAAATATTTAAAACTAGCTATTTTTATCAGGCTATTGTTTTTGGTGAATATTTTTCTGAAATTGTAGAAAGGTAAAAAATGAGAAAAGGTATTAAAATAGCCATCAGTGTATATACCGTTCTTGCACTGGTTACTGCCTGTACTCCTAATGTTCCAAACAATGCAAATTTAAAACCCAATTCTCTGAATACTTCAAATTCGATCTCAAATAAATATTCTGTAAGAGGAAAAGCTCTGTTTCCAACCCCTTCCCTTGGTCTAACGCCCAAAGGAAGGGGAACTAATGATTCCCCCTTCGAAGGGGGCAAGGGGGTTCTTCAAGTCCTACAATCAAATTCTAAATCCTGGAAATCCTTTAATCCTGAGAACACCCCAAGGGTGCTTCCTTCGGGGCGTCCTGTTTCAGAAGGGGAGGGTTATAACACCAAAGCTACCCTCACAGATATAGGGAAAAAAGCGATTGTTTCTCTTATTTATCCTCCTGAACATGCTAATGCAAATAAAACTATTGCTACCGGACTGACTAACGATTCTGGAAATTTTGAAATCAATCCTACTGTAACGTTTAATCCTACCAATGATGATATCTTTGTCCTGGAGGCTCAGAAGAGATTTGGTGCAGCAGGTGATGCTGTTATAACTATCAGAACTTATATCCAATGGGATTCTGCTGCCAGTAACTGGGACTCTATGACTTACTCATTAAACACTGGTGAAGAACATATCATACTTATTAACACCAAAACTACAGCTTTAGCAATAATAGATAGTTATCAGAATGATCCTGATAATATCTCCGCAGCTCAATGTATTCATTCCATTAATGTGACTACCGGAACCAGTGTTCCTGATAATCCTATCGGTTCTACCAATGGTGGTACTCCATCATCAATACCTGATACTACTGTTATATCTGTCGCAAACCTTGTCAATACCTTATTAAATGAAAATGTTGATGCTGTCCGAAATATCAGCTTTCAGGGAAACAAATATTATGTAAATCATGAACCTAATCATGCTATTGCTGCTTTAAATGACCCAAACAACAATCATAACTGTCCTTATTGTGAGCTTAAATATGAAAGTTTGACTAACAAAGATTTTTCTAATGGTGATTTTTCATATGCCAATCTTTATGGAGCAGATCTTACAGATACCATCTTTACCGGAGCTACATTAACCGGTGCTAACCTCACTAATGCTAATTTCTCCAATGTTGATTTTAGTAACAGGGATTTCACCAATTATGATTTTACAAATGCTAATCTCAGTAATGTTAATTTTACTGATACCATTCTTACTGGTACTAATTTTACTGGTTCTACTTTAACTTCTACTAATTTTACCAATGTTGACTTTAACAACCGTAATTTCACCGGATATAACTTTACAAGTGCTAATTTTACCAGTGCTAATCTCAGTAACTCCACTCTAAACAGTGTTAATTTTACTACTGCTAATCTTAATAATGCTAATCTCAGTGATGTAACACTTAGCGGAGCAACATTAGCTGGTGCAACACTTACAGGTACAAACTTCACGAATGTAAATTTAAGTAGTAGTAATTTCAATGGTTATAACTTTACAGATGCTATTTTCACCGGGGGAAACTTAAGCAATGCCAATCTGACCAGTGTTAACTTTACAAATGCCAATCTCAGTAATGCTAATCTGACAAATGCAACAATCACAGGAGTTACTTTAACAGGAGCCAATCTATCAGATACTCATTATGCTGATTACAGCTATTGTGACACTGGCTCAACAGGGACCTGTAATGATATGCATATCAATACTTATACTACTAATGAACAGAGAAAGCCAGCAGTCGCTATGAATAGCAACGGTCAATTCATAGTTGCATGGTTTGCTGTAGGAACTGAAGATAGTGCTGGAGTATTCGCCCAAAGATATAACAGTGATGGTACACCAAATGGTTCTAATTTTCTTGTCAATACCTTTCTTACCAGCAGTCAGAAAGAACCTTCGGTAGCGATGGATAATAATGGCAATTTTGTTATTTCCTGGGAAAGTAAGACACAGGAAGGAGAAGCTAACTACTATGGGGTATTTGCCCAGAGATATAATAGTTCTGGAGCACCACAAATACCAACAGGGTGTGGTGACACAATTCCTGTATGTGACACAAATACCGGAGAATTCCTGGTTAATACATCAACTACCGGTAATCAGAAAAACTCAGCAGTAGGAATGGATAGTACTGGTAATTTTGTTATTACCTGGGAGGGAGTTGCAACAGGAGATACTAGTGGGGGCATCTTTGCCCAAAAATATTATAGTGATGGCTCACCAAATGGTTCTAATTTTCTGGTAAATACTTATACTGGCAGTACTCAAACATCTCCTTCAGTCTCAATGAATAGCAGTGGAGTCTTTGTGATTGCCTGGGCAGGTCCGGGAAATGGAGATTCATCCAGTTTAGGAGGAGTGTTTGCTCAAAAATATAGTAGTGATGGTTCTACTAATGGTACTAATTTTAAGGTCAATAGCTATACTACCGGTACTCAGGCCAATGTATCAGTATCCATAGACGGAGGCGGAAATTTTGTTGTTGCCTGGTCTGGCCCTGGGGTTGGCGATGGAGATGTAATTGTAACCCCTGCAACTGTGGGAGGAATATTTGCCCAAAGATTTTTAAATAGTGGTACGGAAAATGGATCTAATTTTAAAGTAAATACCTATATAACTAGTACTCAGGCTCTGCCATCAGTAGCAATGGATAGTAGCGGGAATTTTGTTATTTCCTGGTCAGGTCCCGGAAGTGGAGATTCTTATGGTATATTTACCCAAAGATACAATTCGTCCGGTTCTTCAGTCGGCTCTAATGTTAAAGTAAATAATTATACGGCAAATAATCAGAAAAACGTTTCAATTGCAATGGATAGTAGCAGTGATGTTATTATTTCCTGGCATAGTAAAGTCCAGGAGGGAGAAGCAAATTATTATGGGATATATTCCAGAAGATATAAGTTTAATTAACTTACACCATGTCAGAATCACGGATGTAACAGATGAAAGGATAAACACAGATGATTGAGACAATGATGATAACCATATTTTTGACCATACGAGTAAACCGTGGCTAATGAAAGGTTGCAGTAAATCGGGAATGTGAAAACTAATGAAGTGTTTAACCCATCCCCCTAACCCCCTTCCCTTGATCTAACGTCCAATGGAAGGGTGGAAAAGAATTCCCCCTTTGAAGGGGGATTAAGAGGGATGTTGAGAGGGGTTGGGGGAGAGTTTAAAAAGATTAAGCAGGGGAAAAAATGAAAAGAAATATTTATAAAACAGGTTTTTCAGTATTAACTGTATTAGCTCTGGTTACTGCCTGCCAGCCAATAATGGCTCCTGTCACTACAGGTAATAATATTTCTTCTGCTGTTAAATCCAATACTTTTATCAGAGGGAAAGTGGAGTTTCCAACCCATCCCCTAACCCCTTCCCTTGGTCTAACGCCCAAAGGAAGGGGAACAAATAATCCCCCTTTTGAAGGGGGCAAGGGGGATGTTATTAAAGTCCCCTCCATACGGCAATTAAATTCTAAATCCTGGAAATCCATTAATCCTGGAAATCCTGTTTCAGAAGGGGAGGGTTATAACACCAAAGCGACACTTGAAGAAGTAGGTACAGATGCCACTGTTGCAATTATTTATCCTCCCGGACATGCTAATGCCAATGAAGCTATAGCAACAGGCCTTACAGACAGTTCAGGGAATTTTATTATTTATTACACAGACTTTAGTCCTTCTACAGGTGAAATATATGTTTTACAGGCTTCCAAAAGAATCGGGGCGACAGGTAATGCTGTTATAACCATCAGAACTTATATCCAGTGGAATGGGACAACCTGGGACAGTATGACCTATTCTACAAATCCTGCTGATGCTGGTTTGGTTTTTATTAACACCAAAACTACAGCTTTAGCAATAATAGACAGTTATCAGAATGATCCTGATAATATCTCCGCAGCACAATGTATCCATTCTATTAATGTGACTACCGGAACCAGTGTTCCTGATAATCCCATCGGTTCTACCAATGGTGGTACTCCATCATCAATACCTGATACTACTGTTATATCTGTCGCAAACCTTGTCAATACCTTATTAAATGAAAATGTTGATGCTGTCCGAAATATCAGCTTTCAGGGAAACAAATATTATGTAAATCATGAACCTAATCATGCTATTGCTGCTTTAAATGACCCAAACAACAATCATAACTGTCCTTATTGTGAGCTTAAATATGAAAGTTTGACTAACAAAGATTTTTCTAATGGTGATTTTTCATATGCCAATCTTTATGGAGCAGATCTTACAGATACCATCTTTACCGGAGCTACATTAACCGGTGCTAACCTCACTAATGCTAATTTCTCCAATGTTGATTTTAGTAACAGGGATTTCACCAATTATGATTTTACAAATGCTAATCTCAGTAATGTTAATTTTACTGATACCATTCTTACTGGTACTAATTTTACCGGCTCTACTTTAACTTCTACTAATTTTACTAATGTTGATTTTAACAACCGTAATTTCACCGGATATAACTTTACAAGTGCTAATTTTACCAATACTAATCTAATTAATGCCAATTTGACTAATGCCAAGCTTATCAGTGCTGATTTAACAGGAACGAATCTAATTGGCACAACTCTTACAGGTACAAACTTTTCCAATGTAAATTTAAGCAGCAAGACTCTAAGCAGTTATAACCTGACAAATACAAATTTTACTAATGCAAATCTCAGTAATATTAATATCACAAATTCTACTGTAACAGGGACAATTTTTACCGGAGCAAATCTCTCTAATGCACATTATGCCGATTTTAGTATTTGCCCAACAATCTCTATAGGTGGCTGTATTGATTTTCTGGTAAACACCTTTACAGCCACACCTCAACGTAATCCGGCAATTGCCATGGACATTAACGGAAATTTTGTTGTCACCTGGGAAAGTTATCAGGATGGAGGAGCCGGAGTATTTGGAAGTTATGGAATATATGGTCAGAGATATACCTCTACAGGCTCACCAGTAGGGACAGAATTCAGGGTCAACACTTACACTAATGATCTTCAGGTAAACTCATCGGTAGCAATGGACATTAACGGAAATTTTGTTGTTACCTGGGAAAGTAATACCCAGGATGGAAGCGGCTCTGGAATATATGGTCAGAGATATACCTCTACAGGCTCACTGGCAGGCTCTGAATTCAGGATTAATACCACGAATAGTTCTGAAATAAATTCGTCAGTAACGATGAATGATGAGGGTTATTTTGTTGTTAGCTGGCAAAGTAGTAATCAGGATGGTGACGGGTATGGTATTTTTGCCCAAAAATTTAATTATGATGGTTCTTCCAGTGGCTCAGAATTCCAGGTCAATACTTATACAACTTCTCATCAGCGTAGTTCAGCAATTGCCATGGATAATAATGGTGAATTTGTTATTACCTGGGAAAGCGGATATCAGGAAGGAGTTCAAAACAAATATGGAGTGTATGCCAGAAGGTATGGTTCTTCGGGAGCACCAATCGGGTCTGAATTTTTGGTAAATACCTACACTACAAATGATCAAAGACTGTCATCAGTAGATATGGATAGTAGTGGAGATTTTGTTGTCAGCTGGCAAAGTTATGGACAGGATACCAGTGGTGGTGGAATATATGCTCAAAGATACAAAAATGACGGTACTAAAAATGGCAGTGAATTTAAAGTAAATACTTATATTACATCTGACCAGACAAAACCTTCTGTATCAATGAGGAATAATGGTGATTTTTTTATTACCTGGGGTAGCAGAAATCAGGATGGAAGCAATTATGGGATATTTGGTCAAAGATATACCAGTACTGGTTTGACTAATGGTATTGAATTCCAAGTAAATTCCTATACCACAGGGAACCAGGTTTTACCATCAGTAGCATTGGATAATGATGGTGATTTTGTTATAACATGGTCTGGGCCAGGAACTGGTGACAATGGTATTGAAGGGGTATTTTTAAGAAGATACACATTTAATTAGCCTGACACTCATTTAATAGCTTTTGGGCTTTCTCTCTGACATTATCATGATAAATATCCTGTCTTTTATCATAATATTGAATGCTTAATTTTGCATTATATTCTGCAAGTTTACAGCTATGAAAATGTTCCCGATAAATTTTAGCCATAAGATAATTTAAATCAGGAAATTCAGGAAATTTTTCCAATGATTTTCGGGCAAGTTTATATGCTTCGGAAAAGTTATTATCACCCATCATAAATCTTATTTTACCTGCCTTAACAAGTGGAGATTCGATCATCAGATCAATCTTTTCCAAAAGTTCTCTGGTCTTTGAGGCATCTCCAGATTTAGAATAGACATCTGTCATCACAAGATAATTAAAAATATCATCTTTTTTTTGGGTTATTCCAATTTCTGCATATTTTTTTGCAGTTTCAAAGTCTTTATTTTCAATATACATTTGCACAAGAAGTAAATTTGCTGCCCAGGTATTAGGATTTAACTCAAGGGCTTTCAGAAAGTAAGGTATGCTTTTTTGCCTATATTCAATGTTATTACTAAAATAATGAAAATAATATGAACCAAAATTTTCATAAACAAGATAATTATATGGATCAATCGTCATTGCTTTTTGAAAAAGCTCCTCAGGATTTTCCTTTAATAAAGCCAGTGAGAGAATAGATTCAACATCATCAGGCTTTAACTCCAGAGCTTTTATCAGATTTATTTCTGCTTTTTTATAATCTTTTGATAAAATATAACCCATGCCAAGCTTTTGGTAAGTTTCATAAAAATTTGGACTTAAGGAAAGTGACTTTTCAAGTGCCTGCTTTCCTTTCTGAAAATACTTTTCAGGGTCAGCTTCTATGTAAAGTCCATCTTTGAGTCTTGCCAGAAATTTCCCCATTTTTAAATATGATTCTCCCAGCAAAGCCCAGGCAAGACTGTAATTTGGATCTAATCTGATCGTTTCTTCAAGTAGGACTATCACTTCCTCAGTTCCTTTAAAACCACCGATATAGTATTTATCACGGGCTTTTATATATAATTCCTGAGCTTTAGATGATGAAGTTGAATGAAGGCTTTCCCTGATACTCTGTTTTTCTTCGCTTGATAAACTGATTTTGAATTTATTATTAAATTCATCAGCAACTTTTTCCTGTAAATCAAATAAATCATTTAGATTACTTCTAAAATGAATTGCTGAACCTGAATTTATTGTAGCTTTTTCAATATTCACAAATCTGGCATTAACAAGTATTTCATTATTTAAGATTTGATATGAACCTGAAATCAACACATTTGCTCCAGTCATTTTGCCTACTTTTAAAATACTGTCATTATTAACAAAACCACCTGACTGAAAAGCAATCTCTTTAAAAAGTGAATTCATTAAAAAGCGTTCAACAATTTTTACTTCCTTTATATTGGAAAGAGATGAAACCAAGGTTTCTGAAAAGCCTTGTCCAACCCAGTTATACTCAACATTACCAGATAAGTTCTGAAAAGGAATTATCGCTATTTTTATATTTTCTTTGGCAGAGGATAAATTTATTGATAAGAACCCCATTGTAGTTGAAATTATTGGTAATAGGATAAATTTAGCTGTTTTTCTGAGGTATTGTCCTAACAGGGTTTTCCTTTCACTTCTCACTTTTTACCCTTCACTTTTTCATAATCATCATCAGTTAAACCAAAATAAAGGATGTCAATTAACTTTTTATCATGGGTTAAAAATTCTTTTCTGTGAACACCTTCATTTATAAAACCACAATTTTCTGCAAGCTTGCAACTTTTTAGATTATTTTTATGAATTCTTAGAAATAATTTTTTTATTTTCAGTTGTTCAAAAGCAAGAGTAATTAGCCTTTTTACTACCTCAGAAGCAAAACCTTTACCTTCATAATTTTTATCAAGATAATAGGCCATTTCTGCTTTTGGTATTTCCCAGTCAATATTTTTTATAGAAGCCTGACCAATATACTGACCTGAATCATTCTCACTAATATAAAAAAAGAAATTTGTCTGCATATACCACTCGGCAATTTTATTTTTTACAAAAAACTCACCTTTATGCTCATCCGTTACAGCTGCAATAGATCGGGGGAAACTATCCATGAATCTTTCTTTATTAGCACTTAAAAGTTCAAATACATCCTTACCATCACCATCCTGATATCTACGCAAAATGGTTCTTTCAGTTTTGATAGAAGGGGTTACATAGATAAATCCTTCACTCATTTTAATATTTTTACACTTACTGATTTAAAAGCCGGAGTTTTACTTCTTGGATCAATAGTTGTTGGGACAAGAACATTAGCTTCCGGGTAATATGTAGCGATATTACCTGTAGGAATATCAAATTCTCTTACTATAACATTTTCCATTTTACCTGTCTCAGACTCAAGTGTAACCTTTTGGTCTGTTTTAAAACCAAGCTTTTCAATATCATTTTTATTCATTAATACAACCCATCGTCCTGTCTGACCCCGATACAAGTCTTCCTCCTCATAAATTATTGTATTAAATTGCCCTTCACTTCTCATTGTCATCATCCTGAATTCACCATTATTTCCTTTAAGTGAAGGGAGCTTGATTACCCGAAAATTTGCTTTTTTATCCGGGGTAGCAAAGTATGGTTTATGGAAAGTTCTGCCGCTAATCTGAAATTCTTTACCTGTACTTTCAATGTTTTCGATCTCTTCAAAACCCGGAATAGTTTTGGCAATTGATTTTCTAATATTATTATGATTCCTGAATTCAGAAAAATTTATCTGTTCATTTCCTAAAACACCTTCAGCAATTTCACTGATAATGTCAACTTCAGCTCTGACATTATCAAGGCGGATAATACCCCCATCACTAAGTCTGACAAAATTAAACATTGATTCCTGAGTGGTTTTCTGTTTTTCTTCATCACGGGCAGCAACAGGTAATATTAGGATCTCCTGCTCTATTCCGAAAAAATGACCTTTATTTAGAGTGGTGTTCAAAAAAACTTTAAAAGGGATTTTTGATAAAGCCCGGTTAGCAAATTCAGAATCAGGATTTGAGCCATAAAGATTGCCTCCAAGTAAAAAGGCAAAGTCTATATCATTATTATCAGCAGCTTTCATACAAGCCATAGTATCCATCCCAGGGTTTTCAGGAAGTTTTATATTTAATTTTGCCTGAATATTTTTAAAAACTGTTTCTTTTAAAACCGGAGTTACTCCAACTGAACCAATACCCTGTACATTACTATGACCACGAAGAGGAAGAAGACCGGCATTTCTTCTTCCTAACATTCCTCTTAATAATGCCAGGTTTACTATACTTTCGATATTATCAACACCATGCTCATGATGAGTCATACCCATTGACCAGGAAAAAACTACATTTCTGGCTGATGAATATAATCTGGCAATACGTTCAATAATTTCTTTCCCAATACCTGAAACTGACATTATTTCATCCCAGCTAGTATTGATAATATCCTGTTTATAATCATTAAAGTTATTGGTGAAATTTTTGATAAACTGGGAATCATAGTTATTTTCTTCAATAATAATTTTGGCAATGCCTTTAAATAAGGCAATATCTCCTCCAATATTAGGTTGCAGGTATTCTGAAGCAATTTCAGAACCACCTGAAAGCATTGAACCAATATCACTCGGCACGGCAAACCTGATAAGCCCTAATTCCTTTAAGGGATTGATAATAACAACTTGTCCCCCTCTTCGGCGACATAACATTAATTCCCGGACAAATCTTGGATGGTTGGATGCAGGGTTCGCACCTATAACAAAAATTAAATCTGATTTTTCCAGATCATCAAGCTGAATCGTTGCTGTTCCTGAGCCTATAGTAGAACTCAAAGCAACACCGGAAGCCTGATGGCAATAAAATGAGCAGTTATTAACATTATTTGTGCCAAAAACTCTGGCAAAAAGCTGGAGTAAAAATCCAGCTTCATTTGAAGATCTACCTGAGCTATAAAAGAAAGTCCTGTCAGGAGCTGTAACTTTTAGTTTATCAACAATACCTGAAATGGCATCAGGCCAGGAAATAGTCTGGTAATGAGTATCTCCTGATTTTTTATATAAAGGGGAGTTCAGTCTGCCAAGATGTTCAAGCTCTCTACCGGAAAGTACTTTAAATGATTCAATAGAGGTACTTTTAAAAACTTCTTCTTTTATTTCCGGTTGAATATCTGTAAGCTGAGCCTGCATACTTTTTTTGCAGATTTCAGGAAAATGACCAGTTTCATTCTTCATTCCTCCCTGCTGGCCTCCCATACCAAGGGCGCAGGTTTTACAGGTGTTTTTTGAAAATATGGCTTCTACAAATTTTTTTGTCCCAACTTTTTTAGCTACCATCAGAGAATATTTTATTGCTCTAACTCCACCACCAGATTCCATAGAGAATTACCTAATAAAATTTTCAGACTATTAAATAATGGTACTACAAATTTTAAAATATAAAAAAATAAATTTTTAATGTATTATAAATGAAACATGGATGAACAAACATTATTAAACTAAAATAAAGATTAATAAATCTCGTCTTTAATGGTAATATAAAAGAATATTATAATGAATAAAAATTAATCGAGATTTAAAATATCTCTATTAAATAAAGCATTATTAACTAAAAAAAACCTTTTATAGTATGAAATATCATTGTTTTTTAGTTCGAGTGTTATTCTAAATTATTGTTGGAAGGTCTAAAATGAAAAAAAGTATAAAAATAACTTTGTCCATATATACAACCCTTGCATTAATCACTTCGTGTACACCAAATACGATTAATAATACCCAAATCGAAAATTATTCTCGGGTAGATACTAACAAGGTTATAAATAAATATACAGTAAGAGGAAAAGTAGAGTTTCCAACCCACACCCCAAGGGTGCTTCCTTCGGGGCGTCCTGGTTCAAAAGGGGTGGGTTATAACACCAAGGCAACCCTTGGGCAGGTAGGGAACAAAGCAACGATATCAATAATTTATCCCCCAGACTATTCAACAGTTTCACTAAGAAATGTTTCTGTCGGAACTGGTTTAACAGATGCTTCTGGTGTATTTATAGTAAATCCCTCAGAAACTTTTACACCAACTACAGGTGATATTTATATCCTTGAAGCACTAAAAAGAATAGGTGCTGCTGGCATTGGGGTTATAACCATCAGGACATACATTAAGTGGAATGGTAGTAGCTGGGAAAGTATGACTACTCCTGATATTTATATAAACAGTAAAACAACTGCATTATCAATAATTGACAGTTATGATAGTAGTATCTCAGCTTCGCAAACAATTGGTAGTATTATTATTGATACTCCTGACCCAGGAAGTAATCCCACAGCCATAGGCTCAGTAACTACAACCACAATCCTTGGTGTGTCTGATTTTGTTGATAACTTATTAACACAGGATATTGATCCGGTAAGAAATATATCATTTTTAAACAATAAATATTTTGTAAATAGAGAAGTTAATCATGCAAAGAATACACTGAATGCAGGGCTTGACTGTCCTAACTGTGATCTTACAAATGAAGATTTAAATGGTAATGATTATAGCAGCAGAGATCTGTCAAATGCTAATTTTACCGGGGCTAATTTGACTGGCACAACACTAACAAATGCTGATTTTACCGGGGCTAATTTGTCTGACACAACACTAACAAATGCAACTTTTACAGGAGCAAAATGGACAAATGGTAAAACCTGCGGCACAAATTCAGTTGGCTTCTGCAATCTGGAATTTAAAGTTAATACTACCACTAGCAGTAGTCAGGTAGATCCGTCAGTTTCTGCATCTTCATCAGGTAATTTTGTTGTTACCTGGGAAGGGCAGGGCACTGGAGATCTTAATGGGATATTTGCTCAGAGATACACTTCAACAGGAGCAGTGGCTGGTAGTGAATTTAGAGTTAATACATTTACTACAAATAATCAGTTAAACCCGGCAGTAGCAATGGATAATTCAGGTAATTTTGTTATTGTCTGGCAAAGTAGCGGCCAGGATGCAGTAGGTAATTATGGAATCTATGGGCAAAGGTATCTCAGTAATGGAACAACTAATGGTACTGAATTTAGAATTAATACATATACGACAAATACCCAAACGAACCCTTCGATTGCAATAGATAGTGATGGTGACTTTGTCATTAGCTGGCAATCACAGAATCAGGAAGTATCTACAGGTAATTACTTTGGGATATATGCTCAAAGATATAATAGTAATGGAGCAACTAATGGTGGTGAATTTAGAGTTAATACATATACGACAAATACTCAGAGTAATCCATCAGTAGCAATAGATAGCGATGGTGATTTTGTCATTTCCTGGAGTAGCTTATCTCAAACAGGTGACACCAGTTATGGTATCTATGCTCAGAAATATAATTCATCCGGTGGACCTGTAAACAGTGAAATTCATGTTAACAGCACCACTGCAAGTATTCAAAAATTTCCATCCGTAGCTATGGATGATGATGGAGATTTTGTCATTAGCTGGGTAAGTAATAATCAGGATGCCTCTACTACTTATGGCATTTATGCTCAAAGGTATAACACATCCGGTGCTGTTGCAGGAGGTGAATTTCTGGTTAATACATTTACAACAAGCAATCAGTCTAACCCATCAGCAGTAATGGATAATACAGGTAACTTTGTTATTGCCTGGGAAAGTAATAATCAGGATGGAAGTCAGTATGGAGTATTTGCCCAGAGATACAGTAATTTAGGTGCAACACAGGGAAATGAATTTAGGGTTAACACTTTTACCTCTGATGTTCAAAAAGCTTCATCAGTAGCAATGGATAGCAATGGTAATTTCATTGTTATTTGGCAAAGTAATAATCAGGATGGAAATCTTAATGGTATATATGGTCAAATGTATACCAGTTTAGGTGTGACACAGTAAGGGTGACATAAATTTGATTCTTTTAATTCATTTATGTCGGGGCGAGTCGGTGACTCGTCCTTTCTTTATTAATATTTTTATTAAAAGGTCTCTGGTTTTATTTAAAAATATCGTTGATCGAGTCTTTTAATTTATTAGAAGTTTTTTCTGTTTGTTTTTTTACTTCTCGATAAACTTTTTTATCATCAGAAGAAAGTGAGCCTTCAAAAGATTTATCTGCTTTTTTAGTAATATCATTTTTTAGTTTATTAACTTTATCAGAGATTCCTTTTATATCCTTTTGAATATCTTTGGGAATCAACTGGTCTTTTACTTCATCAGCCTTTTTGGAAACATCTTTAGCAACTTTATGCCCTTCTTTTTTTGCATCTTTAAATTCACTTGTAGAAGTTACACCTTTAAGTTTATCTTTTGCCTGCTCTATAATATCTCTTGATTTTTCACCAGATGATTTTACGGCTCCCTTTAGGTCAACATTTTCAGTTTTAGTTGGTTTTGTAGCTGATTTTACATCTGTATTTTTTTCGCTTTCAATGTCTAAAGCAACAAGAGTTCCTTCATCACCCTTAGCATCATACATTTTAATTTTGTCACCTTTTTGTGGCATTACTTTTTCCTGTGAAAAGGCACTGCCATGGGCTATTTCAATTTTATCAGCCCTAAAAGCAAGTAAAGTTCCATCTTTAAAGGACAAAACAAGATCATCCTTACCATTATTTTTAATTTCTTTTAGAGATTTAATTTCTTTAATTACAGGGCTATTTTTTGGCTCTACGTTTGTAAATCTTATACGATCTATGACACCGTTAATAATAATATTGTAGCTGTTTAAATTATTCAGATTGGACATAAAAGTGGTATCCTCTAAAAATATCTTTTTAATTTTATCGAAAAATTATTATTATTCTTGCTAATATAACATTATGACACAATTTATTTAGTTTTATAATCGGGAAATTTTATGCGAATTCCCAAATAGTTTATCTATAATATATCGAGAAATTTTATGATAAATCCTTTGGCACATAATTTCTGGAAATCAACCAACGGCCCTTATGAGGAAATTGTTTATTCACTGCTGATAAATACTAATAGCCATATTTTTGCAGGGACATACAGGAGTGGTGTTTTTCGTTCTACACCATACGGTACCTATTGGGTTCAGACAAGCCTGGGAAATAAACATGTAACTTCACTGGTTGTTAGTCCTACGAAATATGTTTTTGCTGGTACTTCTGAAAAAGGTGTTTTTCGGTCTATTGATAATGGCGTAAGCTGGACTCAAACTTCTTTTTATAACCATAGTGTTAATTCTTTGGCCTGTAATAGCAAGGGATATTTATTTGCCGGGACTAAAGGGAATGGTGTTTATTATTCAAAAAATGATGGAAGCACCTGGATTAACACTTCTCTTGAAGATTGTGTCACTGATGCTTTACTAATAGATCACAATGAAAATATTTTTGCAGGAACAGAAAATGGTCTTTATTATTCAGCAAATGATGGAAACTCATGGGAAAAAAGGAATAACGGTCTTAAAAATACTGATATCAATGCTTTATATCAGGATGAAAATGGCATTCTTTATCTTGGTACTTATGGTGATGGCCTTTATTATTCACAAAATCACGGTAATTCATGGGAAAATATTTATTCAGAGGAAATTAACAAAAATATCTGGGCAATAACTGGGAAAAATGAGAAAATATTTATCGGAACTGATGGAGGTGTTTTTTATTCATCCGATAATTATCTGACATGGAAAAAGGTCAACTCCGGGCTTGGTAATACTCATGTTTATTGCCTGAGAATTAATAATGAAGGTTATATCTATGCAGGCACCTTTGGCTGGGGGGTTTTTAA
>CAYRDV010000022.1:22700-29417 GCA_964422885.1 uncultured Candidatus Sericytochromatia bacterium | reverse complement strand
ATCCCTGGAAGCCCCGACTATAATCTTTGATTTAGTCGTGGGAGTAGTCACTTCTCCCGTTGTTAACTTAATGTTACCTACACATTTAGGACATCCAGAACCATTTTTATGTTTACTAGGAGTTTGTGTAAATTCATCATGTATTGAACATATTATGATTACAGGGATTAAAGTACTTATATAATCAACTTTTGAGTAATCATATTTATTGCCATGAACTTCTTTGAATTCGTTTATTACTTCTTTTGTTGTTAAACCCATACCAAAACATTTACCACACCCGCCACCCTGTTTATGGGCATTAGGTGTTTTCTTAAATTCCCCATGTTTTGAGCATATGATGATTACTGGTGTTATGGCACTTATATATTCAACTTTAGAATAATCATATCTTTCACCATGAACTTTTTTAAATTCTTCTATTACCTCTTTAGTTGTAAATCTTTTACGAACAATGCATTTAGGACATCCAGAACCATTTTTATGTTTACTAGGAGTTTGTGTAAATTCATCATGTATTGAACATATTATGATTACAGGGATTAAAGTACTTATATAATCAACTTTTGAGTAATCATATTTATTGCCATGAACTTTTTTAAATTCTTCTATTACTTCTTCTGTTGTCTTTTTTCTATTAATTTTTAACATGATGTTATCAATTTAGTGTTATTACAAAAAATTATATCCTAATACTAACAATTTAATTTTAAATATTTAAAACAGCTTCAAGTTTAAGTAATTGTTCTTTTTGTTTTTTAGCTGGCATAGAATTTATATTTTGCAATTTCCATTTGATTGAAGGAAATTTATCAATATCTGGTAATTCCAATAAATCCCATTCAGGAACCCCTTTTTTAAAAGATAGCAGGAATTGCTTTTCTTTATCAGTAAACCGACTTAAAATTTTATCTTTCAAAATTTGTCTTGTTTCAATTAACTCATCAAGAGTTATATGCATTTCAGTCATTCCCTGGAATTCTTTATTAAAAATATCTTTTATATCTTTAAAATTCGGATTCAATAATTCATGAATAGGCCTGTTATGACTTAACAAATAAACTATAAAAGCTTTATGTATTTTTTCATTTATTCCTTCATTTTCAAACAATAATTTAATATCAAATAAATCTCTTGGATGCTGCCTGTCCAATGCAGCACATATTTTACCAGCATATAACTCATGAATAGACAGAGTATTTATTTCAGCAAAAAGGCCAAATTTGTTTTCTACAGCTTTTACAAGACTTTTATTTTCAATAGGGTAAACAGTTCCACGTATTGTTAAATTAGGCTCTATTTTTATCAGATTACCAGAATTACTCACAATTAGTTTTGTAATAATGCTTTGCTTTGAAATTGGCTCTATAATAACTTTTTCTGATACCTGAAAGTTTAATTTTTTTATTTTGCCTGATATATTTGAAAGAGCTTTATCAATATTGGTTAAAGTTGTATTCCTATCCTCAATTGGAACATACACTAAATCTATATCAACAGATAATCTTGGAAAATCTCTGATAAAAAAGTTAATTGCGGTTCCACCCTTTAATGCAAAACAATTTTCAGTTGCAACCAGTGGTAAAACCTGTAATAGAATCCTGACTTGTTCATGGTATTTGCTCATCTAAAAAGTCCTGTTTTGGTACGGTTATATTATATTTTTTGTCTAAAATTCCATCTTTTACTATTAACCGTTTACCTGAACCTAAGTTAATATCATTTATATTTAAATGTTTCAAAACAGGTAAACTATTTTTTTCAGCAAGATATAAAAATAATCTTTTTACTTTTATTGAATTACATTCCTTAAGTAAGGTTAAAACTAAGTCAGGACGTAGACTAAATAAACCTTCCATTATTTTATCCGCTTCATCAAAAGTCTGGTTTTCGGGTACATGGTGAAGAAGCTCCATAATTGCCCTTTCAGGAGTTGAAATTGTTATTGTATATGTTGCAAAATCTTTTTCAGTCAAACCAATATCATTATTAAATAGATTTGAAGTAAAATATTTTATTTGTACTTTCCAATCATAGTTTTTAAACCACACAGGTAATTCAGCCCCAGGCTCACCAAATAACTCTATATAAACTTTATTACCTATTGGCAAATAATGTGCAAGCCCATGTAATTGCAACGCACTTTTCCCACTAACATGTATATATAATTTTAATTGTTTTTGAATTGCATATAAACCGCCTGACCAATCAACATTATTACCTGATTTGATATAAGCACCATAACCGATTCTTTTTATCCATTTTGAAGTAACATACTTATTTAATAAAAAGCGATTAACTCCATATAGTTGAAACCAATTACTTACTGAAACAGTATTATGTTTCCAGTATTGTAAGATTTGGTTTAATTTACTTACTTTTTGATTACTCATAGTAATCATTTTACAATAAAATTAAACTATTTGTAAAAAGTTTATCTTTTTATCCTGAAAATTTCTTTAATTATGTGACCTTTGGGAATCCCGTTAGGGAAGAATCCTGATTCTGACTGATAGTAAAAGAGGTAATTACTACTGTAAGCTTTTGTTTTTCTGAAACCAGTTCATCATTTTCATTATACTTAATCTCAAAACCGGTTTTGAATAAACTGCCTTTGAAATAAGATTCATTGATACTTTTATTAACACATTCCAGGTAAAATCCTGATGCTTTATCCTGATAAGGTTGTTCTTTCAAAAACATCAGTAAATTGTTCTGTGTATCCGTTGTTAATTCCTCATCACCATTTAGGAAAAGAACATATTCTCCGGTTATATATTGCAGCATATGGTTTCTTAAACGAAAATCATTTATTTCATTTTTTGTTTCAAAAACTTTACCATACATGGCAGCAATATCTCTGGTCTGATCAGTTGAGCCAGTATCTATAATGATTATTTCATAAGCAACAGGTAAAATACTTTTAAGACAGGTTTCAATATAATTCTCCTGGTTTTTGGAAATTATGCAGACACTTAATTTTGGTAAAAAAGAATTTAGCTCTTTTATTTTATTTCTAATTAGTTTTATTTCTTCTTTTAGCCATTCAATATTAGTATTTTCGATATTTTTTAAAGTATCTGAAATTAAATTTATTACTCTTATATCATTATAAGATAATTTGCTTATTGATATTAGCCGCTCTTTTTCAGTATCTGGAATGGATGTATTTACCTGAAAATAATAGATTATCGCTTGTTCAACATTGTTGTTTAGAAGGTAAAATAAGGTAAGTAAAATACAGGTTTCAAATGATTTTTTGTTTTTGGAATAAGCCCGATTAAAAAAAGATAAAGCGTTATGCATGTCTTTAGTAATAAAATAACATCTACCCAGTTCCTGCATCAGCATAAAATTTAAATAATAATGTAGAGAATTTATTCCTATCGGATCCAGGTTTTCAAGGTTTGTATTAAACAGGTTTAGTAAATATTTATAAGTTTCAATTGCCTTAAGATAATCGCCAAGATATTGATAACAATAACCCTGATAAAAAATGGCATCAGGAAAATTCGGGGATATATTTAATAATTCATCAATATAAGGCAATGCTTCTTTATATTTTTTACGACAGAAAGTCATAGTTCTAATTAGTGAAATAAGGATATTGCCATAAAACTGGCTCTTTTTTTCAGAAAATGTCTTATTAAAATTGCTATAGGAATCATGATAAGCCTTTATCGCATTATTATACTGTTCTACGTTGGAATAAGCATTTCCCAGATGATAATAAAAAAAATAATTATCTTTTGGGTCAGGAGTTTCTCTGGTTAATTTTACTAGCTTAAAAATATATTTCTCTGTTTTTTTCTTTAATTCTTCTTTTGAGCGTATTTTATTTCCTGAATGAAATAAAGTTAAAAAATCAGCTTTGGCTATAATTAAATCATTTTGTTCTCTACATATATGCTCATGTATTGGCCTAATAAAATGAATATCAAATCCAGATTTAAATAATAAAGTTTTAAAAACCATACTTACCGAATCTGCTTGTGGTTCTATTACTTTAAGGCTAAAGGCTACAGGCTGGTTAATATAAGGCTGTTCTTTTAAAAAAGGGATTAAATGCTTTTGCGTTTGCTCAGTAAGTTCTTCATCAGCATTTATAATAAATATCCAGTCTCCAGTCACATGTTTTATTGACTCATTCCGGGCTTTACTGTAATCATCCTGCCATTTGAAATCAAATACCTTAACTTGTGGTTTCGTAGGGACAGAACATTGTTCTGTCCCTACGAAACCCTTGATAATTTCTTTTGTTTTATCACTAGAACCTGTATCAACTACTATTATTTCATAAGCAACAGGTAACAAACTTTTGAGGCATGTTTCAATATATTTCTCTTCATTTTTAACAATTAAGCAAAAGCTAACTTTTGGCTCCATCGGTAATTTTTCATAATCTGCTAATAACTCTTTATCATTTTATCAGAAAGAAATATTATGTGGCTTTATTGTTATTGATTGAAACCTTCAATACTAACAACTCCATTATTCTAATAAATTTTTAACCAAATAACTTCCAATATTTCTCTCTTTCATGTTAAAAGCAATTCCTATCAGTGTTATAGTTTTTCCGGAAGAAATATATTTTTCATAGTATTTTTTAGCTTCAATTTGTTTTATTGCTTCTTTAGAATTACTCATTTTAAACTCAATAACATAGATATGAGTTTCTGTTTCTATTACTGCATCAATTCTACCTTTATTGGTATATACTTCAACCGATATTTTTACCCCTATCAAAGTAAGGATTAAATAAATTATTGTATGATAATAAGCTTCCTTATTACTCATAAAAATTACAGCCGGGATATTTATGAATATATCATTCAGAATATTGAAAAACTCTTCAAGGTTATTTTTATTTAAGCTCCTGTAAAGCTTACCTACCAAAATATCATTGTTTCCTGATTCTAAAAAATTATTTAGAATATTTTTTAAAAGCGATTCTTTAACTTCTGTATTCGGATAACTAAGAATATATACCCTTTCTGAAATGCTGTATTCTATTATTTCTTTTATTGTTAAGTAACCTGTTTGAAATAACAATGATTCAACATCAATATTTTCAATTTCAAATGAGTCAAGCATTGCTGCGGATGCTTCTATATTTTCAAATTTTTTTATCTCAATGCTTTTTTCTTTTATTAGTTTAATTAAAAAGGTTGGAGTACCAGATTGAAACCAATAGTTGTTTATTTTCTGAACAGTAAAAACACTTAAAATTGAATAGGGATTATAGACAAAGTTTTTGCCATCCCAGGAATAACCGTTATACCAGTCTTTTAGCGTATCTTTTAAAAATTCTGGGGTTACATGTAGTTTATCAGAAGTTGATTTTATATATTCATCAAAGTAATTAAAGAGTTCATTTTCCGTATAGCCAGCGATAGTTGCAAATTTTTCTTCAAGGGTTATATCACGAAGATTATTCAAACCAGAGAATACAGATACTTTTGAAAACTTAGAGACGCCTGTAAGAAACGCAAATCTTATATACTGATCTGATTCTTTTATAGTTTCATAAAAGTTTTTTAGTATTTCTCTATTTTTATTTGCAATTTCGATATTATCAACAAAATTGACAATCGGTTTATCATATTCATCTATTAAAATTACTACTTTTTCCTGTTTTGAAAGTTTTTCCATAAGAAAACGAAAGTTTTCCTTGTAACTTTTCTTTTCATCAACTTCAAAATTATTGTCCTTTAATAAATCACTCATTCTATTTTCAAGATTATTTAAAAAGGTTTCGGGGGTTCTAAGATCCATGCCTGAGAAATCAATATGGATAACAGGATGTTTTTTCCATTCTAATTTGTCATATATCCATAGTCCTTTAAAAAGTTCCTTATTTCCTGAAAATATTTCTTTAAGGGTAGAAACCAGCAGAGATTTTCCAAATCTTCTGGGGCGGGATATGAAATAATATTTACCACCATCCTTAATAAGATTATATAAATCTTTGGTTTTATCAATATAAAGATAATTATCCTGAATAATATCTTTAAAAGTTTGTATTCCCAGCGGTAGTTTTTTCATAAATTTATCCAAAGATTGTAATCTTACATTAATTATACTAACTACCCTGTTCAAAAGGGCAGCACTCTATACTTAATTGTAAAAGTACTTATAATACTATTTCCTGTTGATAATCAATAAGCAAATACAACATTATATTTTAGGAAATCTAATAATAATATTTTTTAATCTTTCAATATAGAAACTTTTTCTTTATTTTTACTGATTTAATAAAAATTTAAAAATATTTAACGCCATTTTGTTTATTTTTATTGAGTTATTGATAAATATAATCACTTTATCTTAACAGATAAAGTGATTATATTTGATATATACTACAACAGGAAGGAACAATTGTAATATGAGTTTAGGATTAAGACCAGTTAGTTCTGGTGGAGCTTTTAGCAACGATAATGATGCCAAGTTGGTACATGAATTCGCAAAATCCCTAGTTTCACAGATTAAAAACCAGCAGGGTAGTGAGGATGAGGGTCGTGGAGAATTTATTTCACTAGTAGTAGCAGGGAATGCTCGCTCTTTTACTTCTCAAGGTAGAGAAACTGCGGCTCAAAATTCCCAATCCACTACCTCCCATGTCATCCAGACTGCCCAGGCTGCTGTTCTTTCAATGAATGATGTGGTAGGTGAAGCACAACAGCAGACTGAACTTTCATCCTCAGCAGATGCTCTTAA
>CAYRDV010000022.1:0-22690 GCA_964422885.1 uncultured Candidatus Sericytochromatia bacterium | reverse complement strand
CTTAATGTAGATGCGACTAAACAAACAACGCTTAATTCTGTGAATTTTGTTCTTTAGAACATAACACCTGTGGGGTAATTCTCGAATTACCCTAACAAAGATTTGGAGCTGAAGAGATCCTTCACAAAGATTCAGGATGACGTAACAAACTCATTCTGAATCCCGCGAAGAATCTCTTCTTTTGTCCTCTCACGTTTCACACTCAATAACTGAAGATATCTGCATTGGGGACAGTAAAATGTACTTTAAACTCTATATCCGCTTCCAGCCAGATTTTACCACCCATAAGTTCTATCAGCCCTTTGGTAATATATAATCCAAGCCCTGTACCACCAGTTGTCCTGGTTAAAGTATCATCAAGACGGACAAATTTATTAAATAAAGAACTTAATTTTTCCTGAGGAACTTTTTCAGCAGAATTAGAAACAATAATATGAGCCTGATTTTCTTCAATAAAAGCATTTACTTTGATCCGTGAACCTTTGGGATAAGAATATTTGTGGGCATTTTCAAACAGATTAAGCAATACCTGTTCTAATCTGTCAGGATCTACCATAACCCAGATTTGTGGCTCGACATTTATTACAAAGCTATCATTTGGAAAGAATTTGGATATATGTTCTATTGTTGGTTCCAGTTCAAGCTCCTGTAAATTGAGTTTAAGGACATTTCCTTCAAGTTTAGGTACAACCAGTAGATCCTCAACCATTCTCGATAATCTGTCAGATTGGTCGGAAATAATTTTTAAAAGTTTTCTTTGGGTTTCTTTATCAAAAGTTGCATCTTTTCTTAGTAGTGTTGACGAAAACCCTTTTATGCTTGTCAGAGGGGTTCTGAATTCGTGACTGACTGTATCTATAAGATTTGATTTAAAGCTGTCAAGTTCTTCTATTCGTTCTGCCATAACATTAAATTCATCTATTAAGGAATCAAACTCGCGGGGAATGAATGTTAGACCAACTTTTGCTTTTTTTGAATAATTGCCTTTGGCTATTGCTCTGATAGAACTTAACAGATTTTTTACAAATTTATGCTGAGAGGCTGCCAGCCATAAGCCAAGAATTAAAGCCAATCCTATGCTTAAAATAGCTGCAATAAGAGTTCTTAATGAGTTTTTCTTTAATTCTTCCTCATAATCAGAAACCGGATGTTCCATCCAGATTATCCATTTTGGCTGAACGATAGTAGTAAAACTGAGTGTTTTTTCAATATTACTGGCATTTTTTATTAACCCTGAACCTTCTTTTTTTATTTTTTCAAGTATATTAATATTAGATAACCAAAAATCATTATTTATATCCGGAAAAATGATAGAATTATCATTATAATCAACAATTACAAAACCATGTTTTTTTTCAGTGCGGGTATTATCAAATTCTGAAATTTTATTAAGCCCAAGACCTGCCAAAATATAACCTTTTATATTGTTCTTATCTTTTACTGGTAACACTATCCCAATAAGATCTTTTTTATTTAAAATTTCTATTTTTCCAGTAAAAACTAAATCTCTTTGGCTAATTTGTTTATAAAATCCATATTTTGAAATTCCTAAATTGGTTTCATTTGTTTTATAAAAATTATTGTCATAAGCATACACATTACCATTGTTATCTGCATATAAAATAATTTTAAAATCAGGATTGGTCTTTAAAATCGCTGAAAAAAATGATTTTATTTCATTTGGTTTTTTGTCAGATATTTCATTTGAAATAAAACTGATTATTTTTGAATTTAAGTTAAGGTATAGCTTTATCCTATCTGCCAGAGCTTGAATTTCTACCAGATTATTTGTTTCCATAATCGATAAAATATTAGTGTCAATAAATTTATATTGAATAAGACCCAGCATAATAACAGGTGTTGTTGATACCACAATAAAAACAACAAGCAGATAGATCTTAACGCTTAGTTTTCTAAAAAAGTTTAAATTCATGTATTATTTAGCCAATATTTCTCATAGTTTTTACCACCCATGGATGATAAATTAGTATATCATCCAGGATTCCCGTTGGTTACAGATGGAACAGATAAAAAGCTTAATTAACACAGATAAGAATTTAATAAAATATGTATTTTTATTTTTTAATCTGTGAAAATCTGTCTTTATCTGTGTTTTATCTGTGGTTTTATTTCTGTTATTAAAAATTCAAGTGAAATAAGAAGAAGGCTTAAGGCGATAAAGAACTGAAATCTTTCTTGCCATACCTGTCTTTTTGCTGATTTTATCTCTTTGTTCTCCTGATTCTCTTTTATACCCTGAAAATAGATTTTTTGGATATCAATATCCCCAGAGCTAGATCTGATATAACTTCCTTTGGTTTCTGAAGCTAGCTTTTCCAAAGTTGATGAATCCAATTTTGTAAGAATTACATTACCATTTTCATCCTTTTTAAACCCTCCTTCTTCTGAAGGTATAGGTACACCTTCTTCTTTTCCGATACCAATAGCAAAAACCCTGATACCTTTTTCTTTTAATGATGGAATAATTTTTTGGATTGCATGTTCCTGATCTTCTCCGTCAGTAATCAAAATTATAGATTTTCCCCGGCCTGAATCCTTTTGAAAAGCCTTAACTGACGTTTCAATGGCATTTGAGATTGATGTACCGGGTATTGGAATAAGTGATGGATCCAAATAATCAAGAAATATCTGGAACGCCTCATAATCAAGGGTTAAAGGACATTCTAGATAGCTGCTGCCAGCAAAGGCAACAAGGCCAATTCTATCTCCCTGTAAAACATGTAATAAATCATAAATTTTTCTTTTTGCCCTTTCCAGTCTGTTTGGCTTAATATCTTCTGCCAGCATGCTTTTTGAGACATCTACCGCTACTATAATATCAACCCCTGTTCTTTTAACTTCTTCCCAGCCATAACCGAATTTTGGTTCTGTAAGGGCAATTATTCCAGATAGGCAGGCAAAGAGCATTAGAAAAGCTTTCAGATAATAATTACGCTTTCTGAATGAACTTATTAGTAATCCAAGAACTTTAGTATTAGCAAACTTTTTTATTAGAACTTCTCTTCTTCTTAATGAATAAAAGTAGAAAATAGCAAGAATGGGAATTATCCAAAGAAAAAAGAGGTAAAAAATGTTTCCAAATTTCATACTTAACTATAATGAAAGTAATTTATTCTTTTGTTATTTTATCAATTAAAATTACTGTTACAAAATATTTTTCTGCACTCAATAACCTGCAACAAATTGTTACAATTCATATTAAATTATAGCGCACAAAAAAACAGGCATTTAAATGCCTGTTTTTTTGTTTAAATTATTTTACTCAGGTAAGGCACATACTACGGCTGTTGCATTGTGAAAACCATTCAGAGTACCACTGAATCTTGCAATTTCACCATAAGTAGCAAAACCGATAACAGGAACATTTTCGCCAAATACATTTTCAATTGCTTTTACTTCATTGATAAAGTTAGCACCCATAATAACCTGTCTGCATATACAGTCAAAAGTAATTATACCAGCAGCTTTAGCATCACCAAGATTATTTTTTGCTTCTGTTGCAGCTTCCTGTGCAGCTCTTACCAGATCTGATTCAGAAGAACCTACAATAGTGACAAGACATCCCTGCGGTACTTCTGTTGCCATATTAAGAGAACCATCTGTATTAGGTGTCAAAGGGGCTCTTATTTTTGTAAATGTAAGATCCTGGATGGCAAGTTCGTTATTAATAAGGAAGTTACCAGTATTTTCAGGATTAAGGGTAACTCCTTTACTTTCAGCATATTCTTTATATGCATCAAATGCTGGTTTACCATCTAGTTCATATAGTATGCCACCAATAGATTTAGTTACCCTCATTGGCTTTGTTGTATTTTTCATACCATGAGAAACACCAATGCCAACTTTATTTTTGGAGAACATTTTTATAAATACAATAGCGTTTGAGTGAACTTCAGTACCATAGAAAACATTCGTTTCTTTAAATTTTCCATCATCAGCTGCAGCACCGCCTACAATCTGTGAAAGGATCCCGGTTTTACTATAAATTGATTTAACAAAATCTTCACCATTGCCAACAAGACCATCCATTACCATCATCACAGTAGGGTATCTAAACCCTTCTAAAGAAACTTTTTTGGACTGATCTTTAAAATCCTTGAAGACATTCTCGGCAACCTGATTATAATTTCCTTTTACATTATCTGCCAGAACTACTTCAAATTTTATTGAATCTGATTTTACTGCCATTACAGCAACGGAATTTGTTGCTGTAAGCTTTTCTGTAAATTCACCAGCAGTAGAGCACCCTACAATATTGACAGCATTAGTTTTTGATTTAACTTCCTGAAGAACTTTTTTATAATCATGAGCCGTTGAGGCAAAAACAAAAACCAAATCTGGTGTTTCTGTCCCTATATTTTTCATCGCTAATTGAATAGCTTCTGATGCAGCCTGTACAGAATCAGGTTTTTGCGAGAGACCACTTCCTACTTTAGTCATAACTGTTACTCCATAAAACAAAATCGTTAAGATTTATAACATATTAAAATAGTTTATGGTGATTGTCCATAGAGCTTCAGAAATATTTGTGACAGTGTAATTACATACTTTTACTTAGAATAATTTTTGTATAATAGTTTTGGTTTACAATAAATTTTTTTTTATATTCACTACAAATGAAAAAGATTGATCCTTTTTTAAAAAAGATATTTTATCTTACTGGTTTATTAGTAGCAGCATTTTTAATTCAAACAACTTCATTTGCCGAAGATGCTATTAAAACAAAGCCAGAAGAAGCTAAAAATGAGAGTGAAGAACCTGCTTCTGCTGAAGATATTGAAAATGAAACTAAAAACAAAGCATTTGAAGAAACAGCAAAAACAGATATTGGAAACCTCCACTACTATCCTAAACTTTATCTTAACTCACCAAATCTATTTACTGGGGCTTCAACATTAAAACTGAATGAAATTTTTGGTCATATTGGCCTTTTAACTTTTATCCCAAGCGGAAGTCTTGATGACAATGGGAATCTGGTAAGTAATAAAACAACGTCTGGAGCACTTACTCCTGTTGGTAATATTGGCTGGGGAATTCTTGATAATCTGCTCTTTTCAGCTGCTATTCCCTATAGATTTTATCTAAGCCAGGGCAACATAACTAATGGGCTCTCTGATCCATGGTTAAGCCTAAAATGGAGAATGATAGCAGAGCCAGTCATTTTATCTGTCCAGGGTGATGTAAAAGTACCTCTTGGTAGTGCAATTAAAATACCGCCTTTTGGTGATGGCCAGTTAGATGGTGATTTAATGGCTCTCGCTACACGTTCTTTTTCTCCATTTTTTCTACAGGCTGGAGTCGGTTTCAAATACAGACTTCCATTACAATCAATTGATGACAAAAAGAATATTACTGTCAAACAATTTACCAACCAGCTTCCTTATGTACTTGATATTGGCTGGGAGGTTTTTAATTTTAACAGAATGATTGCTGATTTAAGTGTTTACGGATATATTCCACTGGGTTCAGGAATAAACAATTCTTCAATTTTATCTGTCAGACCAAACTTAACCTTTAAGTATCTTAATTGGGATTTTAACCTTGCCTATGACCAAATGATAATGGGAAAGGGTGTTGACTACGGTTTTTCTGTTCAGCTTGGAGCAACATATAAATTATCATTTGAATACCCTAAGATTTTTACACTTTTGCTTTTGACAAAAATTGATCCTGAAGAACTTGATAAAAAAAAGGATTTAAAAAATGTAGAAACAGGAAAGAACTTATATATCAATAATTGCGCTAAATGCCATGTACTGGTAAATCCTGATGAATATAAATATGATAAATGGCAGCCAATAGTTGGCAGGTACCGGGAAAAGAAAATTATCAGTAAGACTGAGGAAAAGGCACTGCTTGAATTTTTAGAATCCTATACTGAAGAGCAACTTAAGAAGTAGAAATGCTACACATTTCTACTTCTTAAGTTTAATTTTTTATAGCGAAACCTAAACCATCTCCGATAGTCAGAATAGTTGCGGTAATTCCTTCATGCTCCATAAAAAATTCATTGAAATCATGCAAAGCTTTGGTTGTTTTATCTTCAGGATGAATTTCACCAATAACTTTCCCACTCCATAAAACATTATCTACCAGTATTAGCCCGCCTTTTCTTAATTTAGGCAGGGCGAGTCTGATATAATCTTTATACTCACTTTTTACAGCATCAATAAAGATTATGTCATAAGTACCATGTAACTGTGGAATTACATCTAAGGCAGCTCCAACATGGATAAAAATTTTATGTGATAAATTAGCTTCCTGAAAATTTCTTTCAGCCTGCTGTGCAATTTCAGGGCTTATTTCTATAGTATCAATACACCCATGTGATGGTAAGGCACTCCCCATCCAGGTTGTAGAGTAACCAATATTGCATCCTACTTCCATAATTCTTTCAGCATTCATTAATCTGGTAATAATATGCATAAATAATCCTGCATCAAACGATACTATTGGCTGCCTGTTTTGTCTTGCCTGGGAATCAATATTATGAAAAACAGTTGGCAAAGAAGGAAAAAGATTAGTAACATAATCTAAAATGCCAGGACCTAATATTGTTGGATCAATCATATAAACCTCCGTTTAAATTTTTTATTGTTTAATAGGTTATATAAAAACGTATCAAATGCGTTTCTTAATCTATGTTCTTTATCTTACCAATCTAAAAAAGGTTTGTAACTCACCCGAAAGGATGATTTAAAAAAAATACCGGGAATTTATCCCGGTATTTTTTTTAATTATTTTCGGTATTTCCGAAAACAGGGGCCCCACCTTGTGGGGAGTTATTTTAGGAACAACCGCTTGTACCACCACAGTTTATACATTTATAGCATGAGCCATTTCGTACCATAATGGAACCACAATACATACATGGAGGTGAATCTTCATGTGGAAGGAAAGAAACTTTTTCCAGTCCTTCAAGTGAGTACTGTTTAGTTTTACTTTTTCCATTACCATTACTCTTGGTCTCTGTTTTCACGGCAACATTCTGAACCTCTCTGGTTTTTGTCGCAACCGCTACTTGAGTAGGTGTTCCTTCCTGTTCTTCAGACACATTGTTATCAAACTTAAGCGCCATCCATCTGAAAATATAATCCATAATTGATTTAGCATAAGGGATATTTTTATTTTGTGTAAATCCGGCAGGTTCAAACCTATTATGGGCAAACTTATCAATCAGTACTTTTAATGGAACTCCATATTGTAAAGTTAGAGAGATAGCTGTTGCAAATGAATCCATCAGCCCGGAAATTGTACTTCCTTCTTTGGCCATTGTGATAAAGACTTCACCGGGGTTACCTTCTTCATACATACCAACCGTGATATAACCTTCATGACCAGCAATGCTGAATTTATGGGTAATTGATTTTCTTTCATCCGGCAGTTTTTTTCTGTAAGGCTTAATTACTGTTGTTTCAACCTTAGCAGGTGTTTTAGATGTATTAAGAGGCTGGGTTCTCTTACAGCCATCTCTGTAGATAGCAATTGCTTTAAGCCCAAGCTTCCAACCCTCAAGATAAGTGTTGTAGATTTCATCAATTGTTGCTTCAGGTGGCATATTTACAGTTTTTGATATTGCTCCTGAGATAAAAGGCTGAACCGCAGCCATCATTCTTACATGCCCCATGTAATGAATAGAACGTGTACCGTTTAAAGCTCTGAAAGCACAGTCAAAAACCGGCAAAGTTTCTTCCTGAAGTCCTGGAGCACCTTCGATTGTTTCATTTTCATCAATATAGTTAATTATATCCTCAATCTCATTTTCGGTATAGCCAAGATTTTTGAGAGCAAGCGGAACTGTATTATTGACTATTTTTAGGAAACCACCACCAACCAGCTTTTTGTATTTGACCAAAGCAATATCCGGCTCAATACCAGTCGTATCACAATCCATAAGGAAGGCAATAGTGCCTGTTGGCGCAATAACGGTCACCTGAGCATTTCTGAAGCCAAACTGACTGCCTTTTTCATATGCTTCTTTCCATACTCTGATAGAAGTTGAAAAAAGCTCTCTGTCTACAAATCCGCTGTTAAGATCTTCAGATGCTTCTTTATGCATTCTGATCACATTAAGCATTGGCTCGGAATTTTCTGAAAAACCTGCAAAAGCACCTTGTCTTTCTGCGATCATTGAAGACATATTATAGGCTTCACCAGTCATAATTGATGTTAGTACTGCTGAAAATTCTCTTCCTTGATTACTGTCATAAGGTAAACCTTTTGCCATTAGTATTGCTCCAAGGTTAGCATATCCAAGACCAAGAGTCCTGTAAATGTGGCTGTTTTTTTCTATTGCTCTGGTAGGATAGCTTGCATTACCAACAAGTATTTCCTGGGCAAGAATTGAGGTATCTATTGTATGAATATAACCTTCTACATCAAATGAACCATCTTTTCTGAGATATTTCATCAGGTTAATTGAGGCCAGGTTACAAGCTGTGTCATCAAGAAATACATATTCGGAACATGGGTTAGAGGCATTTATTCGACCGGAGTTTTTACAGGTATGCAATTTATTAATAGTACTATCATATTGTAAACCTGGATCCCCACAAATATGTGTTGATTCAGCAATCATATTCATTAAATCACTGGCGTTATAGGTTTCTGCGTCTTTTTTTGTTGAAACATCCTTTGTTGTCCATTTGCCATTATTAATAACAGCATTTAGGAATTCATCGCTTACTCTTACACTGTGGTTAGCATTCTGGAAGGCAATAGAACCATAGGCCTCACCATTGAAAGAACCATCATAGCCTGCGTCTATTAAGGCCCAGGCTTTCTTTTCTTCATTTGCTTTACAGTTAATAAATTCAACCACATCGGGGTGGGAATCATTTAGGATAACCATTTTTGCTGCACGTCTGGTTTTTCCGCCACTTTTTATTACTCCTGCAAATGCATCATACCCTTTCATAAAAGAAATTGGTCCTGATGATGTTCCCCCACCAGATAAAGATTCTTTTGATGAACGGAGTGTTGAGAGATTAGTCCCGGTACCGGAACCAAATTTAAAAAGCATTCCTTCAGTTTTTGCCAAATCCATTATTGATTCCAGATTATCCTGAACTGAGTTTATAAAACAGGCTGAAGTCTGCGGCCTTTCTTCAATACCAACATTAAACCATACTGGACTATTGAAGGCTAAATGCTGATTAATAAGGAGATAAATCAATTCATTTCTGAAAGTTTCTTTTGATTCTTCATCAGCAAAATAATTATCTTTCCAGCCAAAATCTGTGATTGTATTGGCAACTCTGCCAATTAACTGCTTAATACTATTTTCTCTTTCAGGAGTATTGGGTTTGCCATGAAAATATTTTGAGACAACAACATTTACTGCAAGTTGAGTCCAAAATTCAGGAACTTCTATATCTTTCTGTTCAAAAATTACTTCACCTTTTTCATTGGTAATAGACGCTGTCCTATACTCCCATTTTATTTGGTCAAATGGGTGTATCCCCTCTCTCGTATAAAATCTTTCTAACATAAGACCTCTATTATTTAATTTTAAAGGATCTTTTGCATTTTGATTTAAAACTTCTTCTGTTACATTGGGTTCTACATTTACATTAGTCATTCAGTTCGCACTCCTAAAAATACACAATTACACCTTAAACATTGTTTTATCAGATGAAAATGAAAACTTTTTATTTCAAGTTCAAGAGAAAAAAAAACTTAGTATCATTTACTCTACATGAATCACATTAATTTTCCAAGTAAGAATTTGCAAATTTAAAGTTAAACCTTTTTAAGCAAAAAATAATCTTTCTTTATACGCTGTATGCTTGACAATTGCTGGAATCTAGTCATACCCATGTCAATATTTTTTTTAAAAAAAATTAACCATGTGGCGAAAAACTGTAGGCATCAAGATAAAGGCAAAAAATATGCTATTTAATTTGAAGACATGATAAATTTTAATTAAACCTTAATTTACAAAAAATTATACATAAATTAACATTTATAACCTTAAAATTAGTGACAGATGTTACTGAGTTTTTAATAAAATTATAGTCTAATGTAGAGTAAAATGCCATATATAACTATATTTTAGCAGGGTAAATTTTTATTACATTAAATTGTAAATAAATATTACATTTATTCTGAACGTTAAGACAAATAATGAAAGTTTTATTATTAAATTAGAGTTTATTAAACTTTATTTATAGAAAGTATAAGATTTGTATAATTACTGGTTTAAAACTCAGAACAATTGTATATCAGGCGATACACGCACTTTTCACTTCTACACACAATTTTACATTTTTCCTGTATTAATTCAGAGCCACAGGCCGGACATACTTCAGTTTTTTCTTCCATACCTACCACCTTTATAAACTATATATAATAAAATCTTTGTTGAACCCGTTAATATCTTTGGCTAAAATTCTTATCTTAATGACCTTACTTATCACTATTCACGGTTAACTCTTTATTGTATATTGGTATTAAAAAAAGTTCTTTTAAATATTTACTATTAGGAAAAAAACAAATGCTTTCAAAAATGTCCTACTATACACTAAAAGCACAATTGGAAAATAAATGTTTTCCTCTGGCAATGGTGGATCTGGATGGTATAGATGCTAATTTTGAAATATTTGCCAAAGCAGCCCGTGAAAATAACAAAAAAATCAGGATTGCTTCTAAGTCCATCCGAGTTCCTTATTTACTGAAGTATATATATGAAAAGGATAAGGAACTTTTTTCAGGAATTATGTGCTATCGAATACAGGAAGCAAAGTTTTTATTTAGCCAGGGATTCCACGATCTATTGGTAGCTTATCCCGAAGTCGGGAGCTTTGAACTTGATACCTTAGCTGATTTAACAAAATCAGGATGTAAAATATCCATAGTGGCTGATTCAGTTGAACATTTACAACTTTTGGAACAGTTAGGTCAAAAAAATGAAGTAAAAATAAATATTATTCTTGACCTTGATGGTTCATTAAGAATGATGGATGGAAAAATAAACCTTGGTGTCAGAAGAAGTTCAATTCATAATCTTGATTATCTAAAAGACAGGCTTTGGTTTATTAATAAAAAAGAACATCTTAATCTTGCTGGAATAATGTTATATGAAGCTCAGGTTGCAGGACTTACAGATAGTGGACCCTGGAATAGTTATCAGAACCCGGTAAAAAAGAAAATAAAGCAGATAAGCATTCCTAAGATTGAAGAATTTAGGCGAAAAAGTCTTGAAATTATGGAAAATGAAGGTTTTAAGCCTGAGATAATAAATGGTGGAGGTTCAGGCAGTATTTTTTCCAGTGTCAAAGATCCTACTTTAACAGAGGTAACTGTTGGTTCAGGATTTTTATGTTCACACCTTTTTAGTTATTATGAAGGGCTAAAGCTTAATCCCTCAATATTTTTTGCGATACAAACCGTTAGAAAGCCTGAACCTGATTATATTACATGCCTTGGTGGAGGCCTTATTGCTTCTGGTTCAATGGGCACTGACCGGTTACCTGAAGTCTTTTTACCAAAAGGGATCCACCCGACTGATTTAGAAGGATTTGGCGAAGTCCAGACTCCTTTTAAAATTACTGATAAAAAAATTCAGATTAATCTGGGTGACCCGGTATTTCTACGCCATGCTAAGGCAGGCGAGCTGGCAGAGCATTTTAATTTTTATTATATTTTTAAAAATAATGAAATTATCTCTAAAGAGCTAACTTATCGTGGACTTGGACACCATTTTCTTTAATAAAATCCATCCCCAACCCTTCCTTTGCCAAAGGAAGGGAGTTTAATTGACCAAATTGGGGAATATGAAAACAATTTAGTAATGAGTTCTTTAATTTTATTTAAAAACTATAATATTTATCATTAGTTTTCACATTCCCGGTTGGTTGTAAAACGTTTATTTATAACCAAGGACTACTATGGTCAATAGAAGAATGTCAGAATCACTGATATAACGGATTAAAGGATAAACACAGATTAATTGTATTAAATTTCTCCCTTTCAATTCTTTTTTTTTTCATACAATAGACTCTGGTTGAAACTTCTTTTCCTGGAGCATTCTGAGTAATCCGTGGTAAATTAACGCTTTCAATAAACCGGGACTATCAAAACTTAATCATGCTTTATTGGTTTAGCCAGATTAAAAGAATATACTTACCAACTTGTTTTGATAGTCCCCATTTGCGGAAGGAAAAAAGTTTTAACCTAAAAAGATTATCAGAAAACGTCTTTCAACCAATAATTGCTTTATCCAAAATATTTTTAATTTTACCTATTTTAATTTATTTAAAACATCATTGCAAACAAAAAAAGAGAGCCTTTCGGCCCTCCTTCTATAATTTCCGTTTTGTTTAGAACTTCTGGGATAAAATTCCGTACATTGTATAACCAGGTGTTTTATCAGGATCATTTATTTTTGTAGCCATCTGGCCTTTTAAAACAAGTGATGTTTTAGGAGCTAACTGGAATCCCAGTTTTCCTTCAAAAGCTGTAATATTGGTTCCACCTAGCATATCTTCATTGAAAGCTGAGAATACAGAGTCAGTTCCAACCATTTTATAGTTAAATCCTAATACAATGTTTCCTGCTTCTTCAAGTTTTCCGAGCATTGCACCAGCAACAATACCAAGGTTCTCAGCCTGTGCTCTTTTTCTGAGATCTGCATTAGCTGCATCAGCAGCACCAGCATTTGCTCCTGCACCAAGGTTATATGATACATCAGCATGTACAGTAAGAGGTAAATAAGCACCAGGGAACAATGAAAGCATTAATGAACCTGTTGCTAATCTGAACTGTGAGATATGTGCTTTACCATCAGCCGTAAGAAGATTTGTTCTTGGGTTAAGGCTTAAGGTTTTACCAATCAGATTATTAACATTTGTATACTGGTGGTAATTACCACCAACCATAAACATTACTGAGTCTGGTCCGCCAAATGATGCAGAAACACCACCTGACATCATTCCTGATGTATCTGTATCAGTATTAAAAGAGTTTCTTCCGGCTCTTGGTTTTGCAGGATCAAGACCAGCTATCTGAAATAATGAATAAGCTCCAACTAATGAAAGGTTATTATTCATATCGCCAAATCTTAATTTTAAATAAGAACCATCAAATGTAAGATCTTCATCCCAGACAAGTTCAGTTGTTTTTACAAATGGGTTTCCATGTCTTCCAACAGTAAGATCAAGAGCTTCATCCCATGGTCTTAAGCCAACCCAGGCTTTATCTAAATTAATTCCTAGTTTTGTGCCTAAATTACCAACAGAAACAAAGTGATTTGTTATATCATTTGCTGATGAGGTTGATATTCTTGTACCAAATGTAAAACCACCCATAGATTCGCCCATAATACCTAATCTCATTCTTACCTGAGGTGCATTTTGATCTAAATCTTTGGAAGTAATGCTGATCTTTTTTGTTTTTACTTCATGTCTTGCAGTAACATCACCATGAACATGGATTTTAGGTAACATATCTTTTACCATATCAATCTGGTCTTTTGTTTCATCAAGATCTTTCTGTAAATCCTGCTGATCTTTGGAAAGTTTTTTAACTTCGCTTTGTAAATCTTCAAGTTCTGTCATAAACTCTTTTTTTAATCTATCCATAGCACTTTGATTAAGCCCTGTTGGTTTTCCACCTTTAGAAGCCATTTCTTCAATTTTTTCCATTACTTTCGCAATCATGGCAGCTGCTTCATACCTTGTCAGGTTTCTGTTACCTCTAAATGTTCCATCGGGAAATCCACCTAAAACGCCATAATCTTCAACCAGTTTTTTAATTGATCTATAAGCCCAATGATTGGGGCTTACATCTGAAAAATTCATTTCTCCTTCTTCTTCAACTATTACGTCCTTGTGTGCTGAACTGGCAAATGCTGGTGCCGGTAGTTGAGATGCTGTTACACTAGCGAGCGCTAAAGTAAAAAGCAGTTTGTTTATTTTCATACGTCCTGTCTCCATTTCTATTACATGTATATTTCAAACTTCAAATAATGATTAATTCTTAAATTATTAGGTTATTAGCCTTCTTTTTACACCAAAATTTAACATTTTTCCAGTTAAAATTTTATATAAACTTTCATGTTTTATATGTTAAAGTATTTATGATAGTTATTGCAACTATATAATTATTAAATATATTTACAATTAGGATTTAAATATGTGATTCATAGCACTCATAAGCGTTTGGATTTTTTACCTTTTCATAGTTATAGTTTTGATGATGAGGAAAAAAAAGCTGTACTTGATGTTTTAGACTCAGGTTGGATAACAACCGGACCTAAAACAAAGCAGTTTGAACAGGTGTTTGCTGAATATATAGGCTGCAAATATGCAATTGCCTTAAATTCATGTACTGCTGGTCTTCATCTTGGCCTGATTGCAAATAATATTGGTGCTGGTGATGAGGTTATTGTTCCGGCAATAACCTTTGCTGCTACTGCCAATGTAGTAGAACATTGCGGAGCAAAGCCTGTTATAGTCGATGTTAATGCTGATACTCTGAATATTGACATAAATAAAATTGAAAGAAATATAACCCCTAATACAAAAGCAATTATTCCTGTACATATGGCTGGCCAACCTTGTGATCTGGAGGCAATAAGTAAAATTGCCAGTAAATATAATCTTCTGGTTATTGAAGATGCAGCACATGCTATAGAGGCTAAATATAAAGGTAAAAAAATAGGGAATTTAAGTAAACTTACTGCATTTAGTTTTTATGCCACTAAAAATATTACTACCTCTGAAGGAGGAATGATTACAACTAATGATGAGGAACTGGCAGAAAAAATAAGAATCCTTAGTCTGCATGGAATAAGTAAAGATGCCTGGAAGCGATATTCCAACGAGGGTTATAAAAATTATGATATTGTATACCCCGGTTATAAATATAATATGACTGATTTACAGGCCAGCCTTGGTATCCAACAGCTTAGAAAAGTAGATTCTTTTCTGGAAAAAAGAAATTCCCATAAACTATTATATGACAGCCTGTTGAGAGATGTTCCTGAAATAACATTTATTAAAGAAATTCCTGATATTATCCACGCCAGACATTTATATATCATTAAACTTAATCTACCCTCAAATATAACAAGAGATATGTTTATGGAGCTGATGATCAGGGAAAATATTGGAGTTGCTGTTCATTTCATTGGTTTACATTTGCATAGTTATTATAAAAATACTTATAATCTCAAACCAGAAGATTTTCCTGAAGCGACAAAAGCTTCTGAAAACATAATATCTCTTCCCTTTTATCCAAAATTAAAGGAAGAAGATATTAAATATGTTTGTACCAAAATAAAAGAGCTTTTAAAAAATTAATTTATGGGATTTATGACACTACAATATTGCATTCTTGTCAGATTTTTAGGAAATTTTATGTCAAAATCTTATCAAGTTTTTTCACAACTTATATCTTCATAATAATTGTTAAAAAAGTTATACTATAAGTTATATAAAAAATAAATTTTAGTCTTTTAGAATATTTTTCAAGTAGAATTTTGAACACTAATAATACCTTTGTATTATTAGTGTTCAAATTAAAAGATATGATATTTACTTGGTGCAAAAATGGATAGTGAGCAAAAATTTAACAATATCGATCCTTTCGCTTCTATAAAGAAAATAGTGGCTGATTCTGACCAGCCAAAAAACAATATAGAAAATTTACCACCTGAAGTATCTGAGTTAATGAAAAAAATTACTTCAAATACCGAACAACCAACTCCTAATATTAATAATTTACCGCCTGAAGCATCAGAACTGATGAAAAATATTTTATCGTCTGAATCTCAATTAAATACAAATCAGAAAAATAATTTCCCTAAAAGCCCGACTGTTAGTTCTTCTGGTCTTAATAATCAAATAAAACCTCCGCCCCCCCCAGATTTTAGCCAAAATCAGATAGCGAACAGTCCTAATAATACCCAAAATAATAATACTTATAATCAGATTAAATCATTTCTGAAAGAAGATGTTCCTGCTCCAAAATCTGTAGAGCTTAATATGGATGAAAAATCAATCCCCTTAAATTCGATCCTTAGAAGGACAAATCCCAGTGTTTCATTAAATAATATTATGAACGCAGCTCCTTCGGTACAAACTGATTCTGCAAGAAAACTTTATACTAATCATTTATTAAGGAAAACAAATCCTGAATTGAATATCAACTCCCAGGAAGTAAATAATTTTGTTAATTATAATTCTTCTCCTAAAGCTTCACCTGTTAATAAGCCTCCTGGACCATTACCACCTCTCCCGCCACCGCCCCCACCTCCTCCTTCAGACTCACAGGCAGTTTCAACAAAAAGTTATATTGTTAATGAATTTGGTTCTATTTTTGGTATACAAATAGGTAAAACTACTAAAAAAGAAGTTATCGAAATAATGAAAGCAAAAAGTAACATTAATAATCTGAATATTACTGATGAAACCCTTAAATATAACGATATAGGTATAAATTTTCATTTTGCTATTGGTAATTTAGATGAAATAAGTTTTTATTATCCTTTTGAAGGACAAACATCAAAAGGGTTAAAAATAGGCGATAATATTAAAAAAGCAATTGAAATTTATGGTTACCCAAATATAAAAACTGGATCTGGTGCAATTTGGGGTAAAATATCCCTTTTTCTTAATGATGATATTGTAACAACAATACGGTTAAAAGTCTAAAATATGATTAGAATATGTTTAACTGGAAGTATTGCTACAGGTAAGACTACAATTTCCAGGTTTATGCAAGAGGAAGGTGCAATTGTAATTGATACAGATTTAATTACTCACTCAATATACAGGCACCCAACACCTACTTCAGAAAAAATTCTTGCTCTTTTTGGCTCAGAATATCTTAAAGAACAAAGTATTGACAGAAAAAAACTTGGTGAAAGAGTGTTCAAAAACCCTCAGGAACTTGAGCTATTAAACAGCATAGTTCACCCATCTGTGAGAGCTGAGGTGGCTAAATTTACAGAGCACTATAAAAAAATTGAAGAAGAAAAAGGGGTTTGTATTCTGCTTGTATATGTTATCCCCTTATTTTTTGAATCAGGGGCGGATTATAATGTAGACTATGTTGTTGTTGCCAGTTGTTCACAGGAAAACCAGTTTAAAAGACTGGTAGAACGAAATGGATATAATAAGGAAGACGCTATAAGAAGGATAAAGGCACAAATACCTGTTGAAGAAAAAGCTAAAAAGGCTGATTATGTAATTGATACAAATAAGCCACCTGATAAAATAAGGGATGATGTTAAATCTCTTTTAAAAAAATGGGATTGGGAACCTTTTTATGAAAAAAATTAAATTAGGTTGGCAGGAATGTAGGTCCAAACACTTAGGTGTAATTGCATGGATTACATCTACTTTTATTGTTTATGCTTTTCAGCCTGTTGCAGCCGCGCGCACATTTAGTGATGATATTGTTGATTTACATAAAGAACATTGGGCTTATTCTTCTACAAAGAAATTAATAGATAATTATGATGTTTTGCAAGGTTTTCCCGATCACACTTTTCGAGGTGAAAATTTAGTAAACAGATATGAGTTCTCGGTTATTATCCTAAATCTTATAAATTACTTATCTGATAAAAAGAAGATGAATATCAGAGCTTCTATTAAACCAATTGAAAAATCATTTTCCGATATTCCCCCAAATTACTGGGCACTTAAACCTGTTTTGGAATTAAAAGAAAAATATAGCATTATCCTTTCACCTCCTGATGAGATTAATTTTTCTGGCAATAAAAATATCAATCGGTATGAACTGGCTTATGGTATTGATTTGGTACTAAATACAGTTCTTTCAAAAAATAAACTGAATAGAAATCCATATGAACAATTAAAAGAAGATTTAAACAATAATAATCAATCATGGGATAAAAAGAGCGAAAAAAATATTACAAATTCTAAAATAATGGTTGGGTTTGGTGAAAAAAATGACTTTAGTGGTAATACAGAAGTTAACAGATATCAATTAGCTGTAACTCTTATAAAGGCTATTGAATATATTGAAAGCCATAATTCTGGTGAATAAATATTAAATTATTACTATAAATACTGATTTTTGTTTTTATTATTGTGATGTAATATTAAGTAAGAATAAAAATATCCGGGTGGATACAAAGCCCATCATCCCATCCCGTATAGCAAAATATATAAGCTATTTTTATTCCTACTAAAAATTTTTAATTTTATTTATAAATTTAAGATAATAAAATATGTCTAAGGTAAGAGTTTATTTATCAGCTTGCATAAGTAATGCACTGAATAACGAATTTATTTGTAGTAAATTTCCTGAAGATAAATTTATATTTGATTTACCTCAAAAAATTACTCCAAAAGAACTAAATCATGAAAATTTTCCTTTGGATGTATATAAAAAATGTCTTGAAATGATGGAAGCATCCAATATCGGACTTTTATTACTGGATTCTTATGGTCGTGACTGTGCCTGGGAAGCAGGATGGTATTCAGCAAATAAGGATAAAAAATTAATCGCTTTTGTTGAATCAAGTTGTCATTTTACAAGAGACTGGATGATAAAAGGAGGAGTTGATATTTTTATTACTACAAATCCAAGAATTTATAGTTATGCTGTAAATGATCCTATTTTGAAACACAAAAAAATTATTTTTCTTGATAATATTGAATTTATTGCCGATAAAATATTATCTATATTAGATGAATAGCCGCTCAATATTAATTAGTTATTCGTTTGCACCATATATTGCCAAATCCTTATTAATCAACTATTATATTAAACTTATAATTTTGGCTGAGTTTTTGTGAGCCTGTCACATAATAATTAAATAAGAAACAGGATAATAAAAATTCAATAACTCCCCGAAAGGGGGCCTTGTCAGTGTTGAATCTGAAGCATTGCTCCGGTAGTGGCATTTTTTGCCAGAAACCGCAGGCAAAACTATAGAGGTTTTATTAATGCTGATAAGACAAAGTTTAGCTGTAATTTAATATTAGTTTATATAACTTAACATTGTTTAATGTTTTGTATAGGGTTTTTGAATGAAAGATAAAGATTACTTAATACCAGATATTGATTCAGGTTTTCCCTACCACCTGATGAATAACTATAAGGATTTTGAAATGGGCTTTACAGGCTCTGCACTTGAAATAGGGAATAAAGGGACTATTGAAAGACATCCAATCTCATCCAAATATCTTGATAACAAAAGAGATATAGATATTTATCTTCCGGCAAGTTATTTTAAAAACCCAAGTAAGCATTACCCAGTTATATATATGCATGACGGAAATAATCTTTTTTATCCTTCTATTGCCTTTGCAGGAGTTCCCTGGAAAGTTGATAAAACAATTGAGCGGCTTACTTCTAAAGGGTTAATGGAAGAAGTGATCGTTGTTGGCGTTCATAATACTATTGCCAGGCACTTTGAATATACCTGGACAGAAATGAAATTTAAGGAGACTGCTGAAGGTGGTGGTGGTAATAAGTATGCCAGATTTTTGGCCGAAGAACTAAAACCTTTTATTGATAAGCATTACAGAACACTTAAATCAAAGAATGATACTGCTATTATGGGTTCATCTCTTGGAGGCCTTATTTCTTTTTATCTTGGTATTTATTATTCTGATGTTTTTTCTAAGATTGGGGTTATTTCTCCATCATTTTGGTGGGGTTATGGTGCTGTTTTTGAAGATGTGAAAAAGCTAAACCCGGATCTACAAATCTGGATGGATATGGGAACAAAAGAGGGAATTTGCAGTTGCTGTAAAATTGAAAAGAATGTCCATATTGCCAACATGAGACAAATGAAAGGCGAACTGGAAAAAAGAGGATATAAGGAGGGTCATAACCTTGGCTATCTCGAAGCAAAAGATGCTTTACATAATGAAGATAGCTGGGCGAAAAGATTTCACTTACCATTATTGTTCTTTTTTGGTAAAAAGCACTAATACTAAATAATTTCAGAGAGAAAAATGAACTCACTATAGTGAGTTCATTTTTCTCTATTGTTATAAATGTTAAAGATTGTTATACTTCTATAGTTTAGAATTATTCTAAATTGTTTGAGTAAATATGTATATTTACTCAATACTGTTTATTATGTAAAGAATAAAAGGAGACGTTTTTATGTTAGTAACAAAAAAAGCCCCTGATTTTACAGCTAAAGCTGTATTAGGAAATAATGAAATTGTAAATGAGTTTAACCTGTACAAAAATCTTGGTGAAAAAGGAGCAGTTCTATTTTTTTACCCACTGGATATTACTTTTGTTTGTCCAACAGAAATTCTGTCTTTTGATCACCGCTTAAATGAATTCAAAAGCAGAGGAGTAAATGTAATTGGTGTTTCAATCGATTCACATTTTTCTCATCTTGCCTGGAAAAATACTCCGGTTGATAAGGGTGGTATTGGACAGATTCAATACCCATTAGTTGCTGATTTGGATAAGTCAATATCCAGAAATTTTGATGTATTACTTGATGCTGGTATTGCTCTCAGAGGTTCTTTCCTTCTTGATAAAGACGGAACTGTAAGACATGCTGTTGTTAATGATTTACCTCTTGGCAGAAATATTGACGAAATGCTCAGAATGGTAGATGCTATGCATTATACCAATCAGCATGGTGAAGTTTGTCCTGCTGGATGGGATAAAAATAAAACTGCGATGAAAGCTTCTCCTGATGGTGTTGCTAAATATTTAGCTGAAAATGCTGAAAAACTTTAAAAACTAAACAATTTGTAGGGAACAGTCACGACCGTTCCCTACTTTATTATGTTGTTCAAAAGCTCCTTTCCAGGCGGCAAAGTTTCCACCAAGCTGATAGGCTTTCATTGCTGCAAACCCACTATCATAATCTCCCTGAGCTAACTGGTACTCAACCCAGGCCCATTTTGCTGAAGTTGAGCGTAAATCAATATAACGACCCAGAGCTTTATTTATTTTTTTTAGCTTATAATCAATATTTTTAATCCCGTCAAAATTTGTTTTATCCAGTGGAGTATTTTTTTTGGCTACAAAAGGCGAAATTCCCATTGATACATTGGTTATTTTGGATAACCTGACTGAAAAATCTATCATCTCATCAATATCTTCATCTGTTTCACCTGGAATACCAATCATCATATAAAGCTTAAGGCCCTTCATTTTAAATTCCTTAACAAGATCTGCTGTATATATCAGATGTTTTTCCAGAATTCTTTTTTCCATGAACTGCCTGACTCGCTCAGATGGTCCGTCACTGGCAACTGTAAGTGTTTTATAACCTCCCAGAGCGAGCATTTCCACAAACCTTGGGGTTAAGCGATCTGCTCTCAGACTGCTGATCCCTATTTTTTTCCCTCTGTTAATTATCAATTCCTCTAGGATATTAACAATTTTTGGGTGATCAGAAACTGCTGCTCCAACCAGACCCACTTTTTCTGCAAAATCAGGAACCTTTGATAAGACATTATCAGGTGTAATAAGCCTCATCCCATTGTTTGTGCTTCGTCTCATCACACAAAAGGTACAGCCTCTTGAGCATCCTCTCTCCGGTTCAATTAAAAACATATTTGAAAGTTCAGTATTGGGAGTAATAATCTGAGAAAAAGCCGGAAGTAATGAATGGTCCGCTTTAGCTATAAGTGGCAGATTGTTTCCATGAACTGAAGGAACATAAAATCCAGGAATACCAGCTAATGTTTTTAAGAGTTCTTTCCTGTCATTAGCTTCCTTATAATGTTGAACTAAAATACTAATTAGTTCTTCAGCCTCTCCCAGAAGTATTACTTCAACAAAAGGGCCCACAGGTAAAGGATTTGAAAAAGTTAAAGGACCACCAGCAATTACCAGAGGATGATATCTTGAGTTTCTGTCAGATGAAAAAACAGGTATGGCTGATAATTCAAGGTTTTCAATCATACCAAGAATCTCAGTTTCATAAGCAACAGAGAAAGCAACAATATCAAATTTTTGCACTTCTCTCTCAGATTCAAAAGTAAAAAGCTTGGTTTTTTTCTTCCTGTATAATTCAGGATTATCAGGTAAAAAAGCTCTTTCACAGTTTACTGCATCCATTTGATTAAACAGACGGTAAATTGTCTGAAAACCAAGGGAAGACATTCCTATATGATATGGGCTGGGATAAACAAGAGCGATATTAACCGCATCTTTTTTATTAAATGGTTCGCTTAGATGTTTTTCTTCCTTTTTTAATTTTCTGATTTGTTCCAGAATTTCCCAGGCAATTGTCATTAAAAGTTTAAATACCAAAAATACTTATAGTTACAAGATCTAATATAGCAGATTTTACGATTGCAGGGAGATTTTATGAAACTCCCTTAATTATTTAGTTAAAGCTCCCCAGGCATTTTTTACCCGGTCACCCAAACCTGCTTTTTGATTTCCATTGGCAGGAAGTGAAGAAGGAACATTTTGAGGAAGTTGGGTATTTTGCTGTGGTGCTCCTGCTCCTGGACCTTTAGTTGCCTGTAATCTTTCGGCAATATTTTTGTACTGATAAAGCTCAGATTCATTAGGGCTATAACCAGTTTTTACTTTTTGTTCAAGAGCCAATGCCCAATCTATTTCCTGCTGGCTTACCTGCTGATTTTTGTTTGCAGCAGACTGCGGAGTCAGGCTAGGCCCAACATTTGTTGATGTATAAGTTGGTAATGAAGGAACGGCACTTCTTAGGTTTGCCGGAACCTGAATAATTCTTGGTGTT
>CAYRDV010000021.1:0-29703 GCA_964422885.1 uncultured Candidatus Sericytochromatia bacterium | reverse complement strand
GTTTTTTATCTGTTAAAACCGTCTTGAAATCTTTCTTAGTAGGATCAGGTATAGTTGTTTTTAGCGTTTTATTATCATCAAGCCAGGAAAAAAAATCAATTTCAGCCATTGGTGAAAATTTTGCTGAGCTCCAAAAACCATATATCTGATTATTAGGTAAAGTAACTTCTTTACCATCAGCTGCGGCAATAGCATCTTTATATACTTTTGGAGTAGCATTTCCGATATATTGAGTTGATGAATTATTCATTAAACCAAGCAAATCAAAGCTAAAATTAAAAAAGTCTTTATTTGAATAATTTACCTTAATACCATCAAATGATCGTCCTACATAATGCCAGTCAACACTTCCTATAAAACGTTGAGTTCCGTAATTTAGTTCAAACCTTCCAATCTGAGTTGAAAAAGCAGAATCAAAAATATTATTATAAGAAATATAGCCCTGATGCAAGTCCAAATTTTTTATACTGGAAAGCGAGTTAGGTCCTTCACCTAATATTCTTGAATCTCTAACCTGAGCAAAAAACTTTAATTTTTCAAAAACTGTTTTTTCTGCAGCCAAAGTTGTCCGAAGGCTACTAAAAAATAGAGGAGCAGAATCATTTTTAAAATCGCGGGCATCAACCTCGGTTCTCATTTGAACCTGTCCAGTCAGTTTTAAATCTTCATTTTTTTGTTCATTATCCTGAGCTTTTGCTTGAATGGCAGAAAATGAGAAAATAGCTGTAATTAATGTGAATAAAGTAATTGATTTACTAATTTTTTTCATATATATTTCTCCGAAAACTATAATATTTTCTATTACCAGATAAATAAGTAACAATCAGTCATTTTTATCAGTAATATCATTTACCAGAGTTTTAGACTCTTTTCTAAATTCACCAATACCTTTTCCAAGAGCTTTACCTATTTCCGGTAATTTACCCGGCCCAAAAATAACTAATGCAATAACCAGAATTATCCCTAATTCAGGAACACCTATTCCAAACATATTTTTACCAACCTTTCCAAATTTAATAATTTAATAACTCTACATTTTATCCGCCCCGGCAAGTCCACAGTTTGCTATAGCACAATCTATAGCTTCAGGTTCGACCTGACTGGAAATCCATTCTACAATTTCAGGAGTTACTCCAAGCTCGCTACATTCATTATCAACAAGAGAATCAATCCAGTTGAAAACCTTTGAAAAGAAATCATTTTCGGTAACTCCTGGTCTTTGAGAAATTGATTTTACAAAACGTCCAAGATGCTCATTTAAAAACTTTTTTCTTCCATCAAGGACTATTTCAACACCTTCATCAATTTTATTTAGTTCAAGAAAAACCTGTTTTCTATACAAGTAGGCATAAAACTCAAGTTCAACAGAAACATGATCTTCCATTTCATGAATGACTTCATCAGAATCATTTTTTAAGCCAAAAGCCTGATAAAAACCAGCTAAATCAGCTAACTCATTAGTTTTAGCCATGACTCTTTCCTTACCATATTCAGTTTCATAAAGAGAATTTGCGCTTTTTGCCCGATCAAAAATATTAATATAATCCGAACGAATGTCATCAAGGTTTATCAAACCTTTAACAATATCATTCAGTAATACATTTAAATCTTTCCAGCTTTCCATTGTTTTATCTGAACAGAATTTATAAAGTTCTTTTTGATTGATAAATTCTTTTAACTCATCTAAAAATGAATCATCTGGATACGTAGTTAATAAAGAGGCTAAATTAAAAGCATCATAGCGTCCGGCAATTGTTACTTCATCCATTACTAATTTCATAAGTTTCTCCTATTTCTTTCCATATTTTCAAGTCCCGTCTATGCGGCCTCAGCCGGAGAGACTGGATTAGGGGTGAGTTTTCTTTGCTATATTAAGTGGAACCCAGCTTAAAGCAAGCGATTTTCGTGAACCAACTTCCCCTTTACCACCCTGCCATACAGCGAAACAGACAAACTCATTTTTCCCTACTTCCAGCACAGAGCCGATCTTACTATGTAAAGGTCTGGATATAACAACTGTCCATTCACCGTTTTCCCATCTTCCATTGCCAATTGCTTGATGATTATCAATTACCTGGCTTGTTCCAAAACCCTCAGCAAAAATTTCATCTATAGCCCTTAATTTAGGAAAAGATTGAGTATTTCCGGCCGCCTGCCCATGTACAAAAACCATTTTTTGCTCTTCTGTTGCTTTAGGATAGTTTTCCGGAACAGTTTTCATTTGCTCTCTTGTTTCAGTTTTGGGCTCAAGAGGATACATATCAACAGAAGCATTTGGGTAAATATCTTTGGTTGTTTTAATTCTTCCATTGTCCTTATCAAATTGAAAAGCATCTTTCCAATGGTAAATATGAACTGCTTTTCCCTTTTCACCCATAAAAGGTAACGGTAAAGCTCCATTAACAATCTTTACAGGGAATTGAATCGCTACTCCATCAGAAAATTTACCCAGAGGACCAGCTTCACTTTTTTCAGTATCTTTCCATTTCAGCCTGAAAGCAATCCATTTACCATTATTAACAGCCTGAACATTTATCATAGAAGTTTCTGTTTTTTCTGGTTTTGGGTTTACCATAGGCTGGGCCATAAGACTTACTGGAAAGGCCTTGCTTGATTTCCAGTAGCTTTCATTACCTACAGGTTTTGAAAGGTCTGTATTTATATAGCCTGCAACAATATTTCCTTCAGCTTTTGCAGGGGAGGTAAAAGAAAGACCTCCTAATGCAATTGCTGTACTTAATAAGGTTGCAGAAAAATATTTTTTTATCATTATCATATTATTTCCTCCTAATTTAGGAACAGTCACGACTGTTCCCTACTTAATTATTAATTCTGATTGCACCAATTTTTTCATCATATGACTCACGAACTATCACAGGTTCTGTTACTGGAACATTTACTATTTCTTCACCTTTATCGTCATAAGCATATGCAAAGCCATTTTTTACTTTAAAACTGTGTATGATACGATCTGTAGAACCCATAAGAACAAGTAAACCCTGAGCAACCGGATCATTCTTCAGATTTTTATAATTTTCAATTGTTTCTTCAACATTTGGTCCGAACATTTGTTTAAGATACTCTATATCAGCATGTATGGGCGGAATATAGTAGATATTAGGTTCAAGGCCCAACTGAGGATAATAAGGTAAGGCTAATTTCTTTACATGAACCAGATAATCAACCGGGTTATCTTCTCTTACCTTCCCAGGCCAGGGTGGATTGATAAAACCCATGATTCTTATCTTACCGATACAATTTTGAACGCACATCGGTTGCTTTCCTTCTTCAACAGCAGGATAACAGCCCACACATTTTTCACTTACACGTGTTTGCGGGTTATACATGGATTTTTTATAAGGGCATGCTTTTACACATTCACCATAACCTTTACAACGAGATTGGTCTATAAGAACGATTCCATCTTCAGGTCTTTTGTAAATTGCTTTCCTAGGACAGGAAGCCAGACAGGCAGGATATGTACAGTGAGCACAGGTTCTTGGTAAATAGAAAAACCAGTTATCATGTGATTTACCCTGTTCCAATTTTAAGTGACGACCATGTTCTCCAACATTACCTGTACAATCATCTTCACCAACATTTGGATACATCCAGTCTTCATCCTGAGGGGCAAAATGAACAACCCTTTCATTTGGTCCTGAGCCCTCAAAGATAGTTTTTCCAAGATATTTTTTACCCAGTTTATCCCATTGCTGATGTCCAAGCTTTTCCAACACATTTACATCCCAGGCAAGGGGATAAGAACCGTAAGGTTTTGTTTCTACGTTATTCCAGAACATATACTCCTGCCCCTTACCGCTTGTCCAGGTGGTTTTACAGGCTAAGGAACATGTCTGGCAAGCAATACATTTATTTAAATCAAATACTATTGCCCATTGCTTCTTGGGGCGGTGCTCATCGTAAGGATATTCCATACTGCGACCGAGCTGCCAGTTTTTTACGTCTACCATAATTATATATTTCCTCCTTATTATTTCTTAGATGTAATAAATTGTCCTTTGAGATAGGCCTTCATAGAGGCTTTTTCATAAGTAGGACGGAATCCTAGTGCGGCCGGTCGCCATTTACCTTTACCATTGATACCTCCGTCTTCAGATTTAGTTATTTTTACAAAGGCTTCACGAGGTGCACCTATTGCAAAGTGAACTTCTGCTTCTCCGCCTTTATCTATTGTTTGTCCAAATAAATTTCTGTGAACCAAAGTATCCGTTAGCCAAGTAGGTTTCAACCATGCTCTGGTAGCACTTTGATGACTACCGTAGCGATACATTGACTGATAGTTTGTTTCAGGATTTTTTGCTAAACCATCTTTTCTGGTTTCCATTCCTTTAACACTTCCCAAAGTTGCTCCGTACATGTTATACCAAGTTCTTGCAACACCCCTTGGTGTTCCAGGGTAAAACCTTATCCTAAGCATAAGTCTGGCAACCTTATACTCTTCAGTTCCTTCTTTCCACCCACGAAAAGGTCTATCTTCAGGATCAGCATCAATATAGGCATAATCACCATCATTTAAACCTAATGCAATTGCATCCAAAGGATTTATATCAACATACCCTTCAACAACTGATGGCATTCTCTTATCATGACGGTATACATCCCCGAAAGGGCCAAACCAGACACTGACAAAGTCAGTATCTACAGGAGTTGTATGAGTACCGTGTCTATATTTAGGTGTATGGTATACATGAGAAAAACCAAGGGCTTTTAACGGATGTTTACTATCCACTAATTCCTGTGGGGTCTTTAATACATTACGTGATTGCCGAGCTTCACAAGAAAGATCATTAACATTTACACCATAATCATGTGGAGTTTTAGGTCTGATTGCCTCATGAGGGCCGGCAACAATAACATTTGGTTCATAATGTGTAGAATCAATAGGTTCACGATACACAATCATATTTTCACCCGCGTCAACAAACTCAGGCTCAGGACGATAAAATTCTAACCTACCGGATTTTGTATCCCAAGGTTTTTCATTAATAGCTTGCTCGTAAGAAGAAGCACGTGGATACGTTCGATTATTTAATAAGCTTGGTATTCCCTCTTTACATTTTTTATGAAGATCATTAATATCATAGCCTTTTAACGAAGAAGAACCGTTAATGATTCTTTGTAAATAAGCTTCAATATTATTTTCATGAACGAACTTAAAGACATCAGTTAATCTTGATTCTCCAACTTCCTCACCTATCGCTTTTGCAACCCCTGCAATAATTTTTATATCCGGTTGTGTATCAAATATACGAGGCAATGGAGTTACAGGATGAACCTGAACAAACGAATTTGTACAAGAAGCAGTCATGTCAGGGAGTTTAAATTCAGCCGCATAATCAACTGCAAAAATAATATCAGAATATTCACATGAAGCAGTCCACCAATAATCAAGGTAGGTAAGCATTTCAACCTTTGGCAAAGTATTATTTACTAAATCATAGTGCCACTTACTATTACCCAAAGATGAATTGGAATTTGATTGCCAGAAAGCCTTTGTAGGTACAGGCATATGAGTATCACCTGTCAGCATATTTTTCCCGGCTTTTAATGGTCTGTCACCATAGTTAAAAAAGTGAATAGAATCATAATGCATATATTTTTTGGTAGTAACTTTTCCTTTTGGATCTAGTTGTAAATTAAAAGGGTCTTCAAGTACATATAAAGGCTCACCACCAATCAAAGAAGCTTTATAATTTCCGGCATAACTACCAACATTACCACCAATAAAACCAACATTTCTGGTTAATGAGGCAACAAGAAATATAGAACGATCTTTTAGATCTGAATTAAAAAATTGGTTTGGTCCCATTCCACAAGCAAATAGAGTTTTTTCAGGGTTATCGGCAATTTGTTTTGCAAAAGAAATAATTGCTTTTGCATCACAACCAGTAATCTGTTCTGTTTTTTCAGGAGTGAAGTTATTATTAAGGTAATCTTCCGTTAAATCGAAAACTGTTCTTATTTTAACTTCATTACCATTAAGCAGTTTTATTGTTTTATTAACTCTAAGTTCCGGGTTAATGCCTTTTTTCTCAAAATCTTTACCCCAGTCGTCTCTAGTAATTGGTTGTAACTCACCATCTTCATCCATAATTAGATATGGTTGAAAATCTCCGGTTAATTTTTCAGTTATATATGATTCTCTTTGTTGAGCGTTTACAGGTGGTTTTTCACCTTTTTTAAGAATATGAAGATTTCGTATTGCACCTACTTTAAAGTCCCTAATAACTTCTTTAGGTCTTAATGGTTGTAAATTATCCATCCTTATTAAAAAAGGAAGATCCGTATTTTTGTTAACAAAATTATGGTCAAAAAGATTTTTTGAAATTATTACCTGAGAAAGTCCTAATGCAAAGGCAGGATCTGAACCGGGTCTAATCATGAAAACTTCATCCGCCTTACTAGCTGTTGAACTATATTCTACTGTAACAGCAGCTATTTTTGTACCTTTTAATCTTGCTTCTGTTAACCAATGAGAATCGGGCATTTTTGTTGCTATCCAATTCATTCCCCATACAATTACCAAATTAGCATGTTCTACGGAACAAAGATCAAAATCATTGGTTTGTGAACCTGTTACCATTGGATGGCCTGGTGGTAAATCGGTATGCCAGGTATAACTATCAAGTCCTCTTGCACTATGTGCATGCTCTGCATCAACACCTCTTATTTTTGCATCAAGTAGTGCAAGACTATTAGCAAAGCGATAACATCCAAAAAGTCTGGTCAAGCCTAATAGAGCCATACCACCTCTAAATTTCATGCTCTGAGTACCGGAGCCTTCCATAGCTTCAACCATTGCAGGTTCATAGCCTTGTGCTAAAAGTTTTCTAGCTCCTTCTTCACCGGAATAAGTAGTAGCAATATTTACATGTGCTTTAGCTGAATAACTGTAGGCTTGTTCCCAAGTTAAGCGTAAAAATTTATCTTTGCCTCTTTGTAAATACTTTTGATCTACTTTTCCTGTAACTGCATCTCTTGGAAAACCATCATCAACCCATTGTTTAAAGCCACGTCTAATCATTGGGGATTTAATCCTTCGATCACCATAAATTCTTCTTACAAGACCAAGACCTTTTTGGCAAAGTCTGGGATCCCATCTGTGAGAAGCTTTATTTCCATATAAATCTTCCGCTTTGCCATAACCATATGTTGGGCCTATTCTTACAGCAATACCATTTTTGACATATGCTTTTAACAAACAGTTATGAGTATCATTTGGAGCACATAAAAAGACAAAATGTGAATCAGGTTTAAATATGTTCCTGTAAACTTTTTCCCAATCTCTGTTTGGATAGTGAGCAAGGGGGTTATCTATCTGCATTGGTTTAAAATATCTTAATGGTGATGCAAAGGCACCATCTGTAAGGGACATAGTTGCGCCAAAAGCAGCCATCCCTTTAATAAATTTTCTACGATCAAATCTTTTTACCATTTAAAATTCCTCCTCTTCTTGTATAAAATCTCCGGTCATTATTGAAAGTACAGTTCCTTCTGGGCATATCTCAAAAGGATTCATCATCATAATTCCAAGCTCATTTAGCTTAATCATTTTTCTGGGATTTTTTCCTCCGGTTAGATAGGTATCATAATCAAGCACATAAATTCCATCCCATTTGGAAATAAGAATATGTTTTCCGTTATTAACAGTTAAAGAAAAGCCCACAGGGAAGTCTGAGATATTTCCTAATGCAACCCATGTTTGAGTTTCCTTCGATTTTTCTTCAGTTTTGTTTTTTAAAACCGGAGAAATAGAGTCCTGAACATTTTCTACGACATTGTCGATTAAATTTCTAAAAAAGTTTCTTCGGGTTAATAACATTAAAACTCCCCCTCTATAACAGCTCTTGGGCTTATTTCAACAAGCTCAATGCCTGGTATTTTTTGAGTGATGTTTTTCTTAATTGATTCAATGATAAACTTATGTCTGAAATATTTTAGGCTCTCATTTTTATCTTTAATCTGATAAAAAAGAGTTCTTTCTGAAAAACCCTTTAATACTAAATCAATATCTTTATTACTGAATTTTTTTATTATAGGTTCAGTTTGAATAACTATATCCAAAGGAACATCTCCCCATCGATAATCAACAAAATCAGATTCATAAATGATATCTACACATTTATCATTAGAGCCATACATAATACTTTTATGACGAGCAATCCTTTCACTGTCACCACATCCCATAATCAGGCCATCAAGAGCTTCTCTGAAAATAAGACAGGCAAAGCCCTGATTTAAACAAAGATATGAGCATCCTGAGCGGGTTAATCTGTAGGCACTTTTTGAATGATACTCTTCCCAAATACCTGAAAAGCAATCTATTCCAGATAAATTAAGTTCATTTATGATTTCTGTAAGTTTAAAAGTATTTCTACCGGAAACAAGTCCTAAACCATATTTTCGGCAATTATCAAAAATATTTCTTAAAATTAAATCTTTTTCATTTTCTGGCAAAGAACTTACTTTAAGAAGCAGATCTTTTTCACTGAGATTATTAGAATTAGAAAATTCTGCCAAAGTATCAAAAATTACTGATTTAAATTCAGATATACAATTGTCAGCTATTTTCTTTTCCTGTTCAGTAATTGCCATTGTTAACTCTCCTAATACTTACCCTGGAATAATTATTAACATTAATGTTAGGTCTCCTAATTACCAAGTTTTAGTATAATTTTTTAGAAAAATATAAAACATGATATAAAACAGGCAGATATTTGATATTAATCAATTGATATTGGTCAATTATTTTTATTAATTTAAATACTCACAGAGGCCACACCTTGTGGAGAGTTATACCAATTCGCATATATAGTCATTAATTATCACAAACCACGTAGGGGCGTTATATATAACGCCCTCTTATGAGGTAATATTTATTAGTTTAAACAGTTCCGAAAATTTAACTGATCAATATCATTTTGCTCAGTAAATAGACTATGTATTATTTCTATAATAGTTAACCTGTAAGGAGTTATATGAATACTACTACCACCAAATTAAGAGAAAATAATAATTTATTTCACCCGGTATTATATAAAAATGCTTTCTCCAGAGAAGAGTGTGCTGCAATTATCAAACTTCCTGGGATATATTTACCAGTCCCTTTTTATAGTTCTCAAGAAATTAAGGATTCACATTCTGAAGTGACAAAGCCAGAATTAAAAGTTTTTTCAAAATGCAAAACTATTTATCCTTCTCCTAATCCTCCTAATATTTCCCTCTATAAAAAAATTAATGCTATTGGTCATGATGCAAACAGAAAATTTTTTAAATTTATTTTATCCAATATTCAGGAAACCAGAATAAATGAACTTGAAGAAAACGAATATATTGACTGGCATGTAGATACAGGCTCAGGAGAAGCATCTACAAGAAAGATTACGGTTTTGGTATTTTTATCAGAGCCAAGTGAATATGAAGGAGGAATAGTAAGATTTATGCCAGGTATACCAAGTATTGAGCAGGAACAGGGAAGTGCAGTTGTGTTTGCATCATATCATCTGCACAAAGTTGAACCTGTTACAAAAGGTAGGAGGTTAACCATGCCATCATTTATACATGGTGATTCTTTCATATAATATTTATCTAATGATATTTCATTTCGTTAAGACTTATTTTAAAAAGACCTAAATAAAGAAGTGATGTAAAAATAAAAATAACTGATGAAAAATACCAGGCAAAAGTCATAGAAACTTTATCCGCCAAATAACCAATAAAAACAAGCCCTATTGTGCTTCCTAGCTTATCCGCAATACTTTCCAGAGAAAGTACAGTTATTCTTCCCTCATTTTGAATACGAGAATTTATTATTCCATCTTTAAGGCAACTATAAAAAGGTTCTAAAAATTCAAAGGCAAAAAAACATAATAACATCAGACTATTACCTGAAAAATAAAATGCAGAAATTAAAAATCCTGAAGAAATAAATGGCATAAAAATAAGCCCCATCATCGGAATTTTAAAAGAAGAATAAAATTTTTTGACAAAGAAAGAACCCAACAAACGCCCACATTCGATAAAAATCCAAATATAACCAAGTGAAATTTGATTAATAGCAAAACCATTTTTAATCATTGGTAATCTAAACATTTGAAGTGAAGCAAGTGACATGCTCGAAATTAATGTTGAAAGGATTAGTAATAATATATATTTATCATTTATTGCTAATTTATAGCCTTTTAAGACTAAATTATATATATTATTATCAATTTTACTTATACAATTTTTTAAAATTTTAGTTTCATACGGGCGTGTATCCATTAAAATAAAAGATAAAATAATCAGAATAGAAAAACTAATGCAATTTGCAATCCAGGGAATAGTAAGGTTTTTTTCACCTAAATAAGCCCCCAGTAAACCACCAATGATTAAAAAAATAGTCTTATATTTTGAAACTAAAGCGAAAATTTCATAACCATTTTCCCATTGGTTTTTACTTTTTAATTTATCAACAGCCCATGCCACTAAAGAACCGGAAATAAACCCAATGGATAATCCTGAAATAATTTCTGCAATAATTAATACTTTCAAACTTTGAGCATTAATGAAAATTAAAGACGTTATAACTTTTAAAATACATCCAATAATAAAAGATCCTTTTTTGGGTAAAAGCTCTGAAATAATTGCGCTTAAAGGTTCAAATAAAATTACTGATATATTAAAAACAGAAAATAACAGATTTGCTTCAAAATTAGTCAATCCTTTATCATAAAGAAACAAGACAAAAGTTGTTTTATTAAAAGAAACAGAAAAAGTAAACAGAATATTAATTATAATAAAGTATAAAATTGTTTGGTTTAGAAGTAATTGTTCAAAAAAAAGAGGTTTAATTCTTACCTTACCAAAAATTTGTCTATTAAATATTGTAAGTAGGTTATTAATTCTTAGTCACCTATATTTATAACCTGCCAGTCAGGACATTTTTTACATATTTCAGGAATATTACCCCAACTATGTTCTCTATGTAGTTTTCTTAAATTATTATAATGAGTCGTATTCCAGATTTCTTCAAGACTTTTTTCTCTGGCATTTCCTGCAACAAATAAGCCTGACCAGTCACAGGCACAGGCAACTATATTCCCATTTGTATGGATTGCCATTGTATTATTACCCCAGGGACAGGCAATCCTAAAATCAGGATTGTAATTTAAATTTTTAACTTTTACAGTTCCTGAATTTGACCAGGAGAGCATCTTTCTGATCTTTACCTCAGCTCCTTTATTCTGCCAATAATTCTTGAAATCATCAGCTTCATGCCAATTTTCTTCCATTACAGAAAACTGGCATTGAATAACTGGATAAATCAAACCAATTTTTCTTTTTTGCTCAAGTAAAGATTCTATTGAAGAATAAATTTTATCTCTGTTTCCACCTATTCTTATTTTTTCAAAAGTATGGGAAGTTAATCCATCCAAAGAAATAATAAAACGTTTTAAGCCAGAAGTTAGTATTTTATAAGAATAATCTTTTAAATGAAGTAATTTTCCGTTAGAATTCAAAATAAGATTTTTAAGACCAAGATTTCTTGCATATTCAAGCTTTTCAAAAAGTTTATCACCAAGAATCAGAGATTCTCCGTAAAATGTTGGCCAAATTTCTGTTTCAGGAGCTTTATGGGCTATTTCATCAATGATCTTTTTGAATAAACTTTCATGCATATGTTCAAATGGCCTTTTAAGGATTTTATGATTACAATGTAAGCACTTCATATTACAATATGATGTTGTTTCTATAATTATCTGAGGTGGAAATTTATTCTCAATGAGGTTGGACTCGATTTCCCGTAATTTTGTTTCATTTGGATAATTTATCAAAAATATTTCTCCTGTTACACTTGTTTCGCAAAATTTTCAGACTCTAACCCAATATAAAAAAAGTAACAACAAAGATTAATTTTCTATACAGAAATTGAACCTTTTCTAAAATCAGTTTTTCCGATTATGGCATTAACTAAATAGGGGATTCCCTTTGCTGAACTTTCTTTTGCTTTTTGAAATATTTCAGGAATTTCGTCAGCACTTTTAATTATTGCCCCATCCCCACCAAATCCTTTGGCTACGATATGGTAATCTGTATTATTCAAGACTGTGCCAGTATCATCATGTAAAATTTCGATCTGGTCTCTGGCAATCTGTGACCAGCAGCTATCATTACCAACAAGGGCAATTATCCCGATTTTATGTCTAACAAAAGTATCAAATTCATTCAATGAATAACCCACAGAACCATCTCCATAGATGATATATACATCAGATTCCGGTCTGCATAATTTTGCACCTAGAGCAAAGCCCGCTCCAACACCAAGTGTCCCAAAAGGGCCTGGATCTAGCCATGACAGAGGCTTACTCGGTTTTAATATATAAGAACTGGTAGCAGCAAAGTCTCCGCCATCAACAATAATAATACTTTCTTTTTCCATAGTCTCTTCAAGTTTCTGGAACAAATATAATGAATTGATACTCTCCTTATTGTTTTTTGAAAATTCCTTTATCTCATTCTCCCTTAGTATTTCTCTTTCTGAGAGAGTTTTAAACCATTCTATCAAATTAAGTTCTTTTTGCTTAAACTTTTTAGAAAGTTCACAAATAAATTCACCGGGGCTACACATTAACGATAATTTAGCCTTTCTGTTTTTATTTAAATCTTTTTTGTCCAGATTTACAGCTATTACTGTCGCTTTTTTATTAATATGACTGCCGTAATCAAGCCTAAAGTCACAGGAAACTCCTGCAAGGATTACCAGATCAGCTTCTTTTAATGCTATTTTCCTGTTATTTCTGAAATTCAAACTGTTATTTTTACCAAGCAGGCCTCTGGCCATCCCTGAAAAAAATACCGGAATACCTAATTCTTCAATTGAATCAATTAAAACATTTATTCTCTTTACATCCTGAACAGCCTGACTTCCCAGTAAAATTACCGGTCTTTTTGCTTCTCTGAGATATTTTGATGTATCTGTGACAAAAGACTCAGGGATTGAGTGTTTTAAACTGATAAGAGGTTCTAAGGAAATTTTATGGTCAGTTTCTGTAAATACATTATTAAGATGGTATTTGATATAAAAGTCCAAAGCTTTTTCAGGTAATGATTCTGGTTTTTTACTACTTTTAGAAGTATACCATTTTCTGACTATTGATTCAGGATATAAAATATCGATAGGAAGCTCAACGAAAACTGGCCCAGGAACACCTTCAGTGGCAATTTTAAATGCTTCAGTGAGTACAGGAACAATATCTTTTACCCGGCTTACAGATTTAGCCCATTTTACATTTGGCTTCATCATGCTGATCTGATCAATATCCTGTAAAGAACCTTTACCTCTTAAAATAGTAGCACTTGCTCCGCCAATCAGAACCAGTGGTGATTGAGCCATCTGGGCATTTTTTACTGCTGTAATGGTATTCGTTACTCCTGGACCAGCAGTGACTACAGCTACACCAGTTATTCCTGTAAGGCGAGAAACTGCATCAGCAGCAAAGACTGCATTTACCTCATTTCTTACATCAATTACCCTGATTCCTTTCTTTTTTGAATAAACCAAAACAGGAGATATATGACCACCACATAAGGTAAAAATAAATTTTATGTTATGTTTTACCAGAATTTCAGCAACTAGTTGTCCACCGTTCATTTTAAATGTTTCCTTATTTACAATTCTCCTGATTCAAAATCACTTTTCAGCCAAAACGGAATAATTGCTTTTTCGTATTTCTCATGTACATCTTTAGATAAATCACTTAGCTTATTTTCAAAAGCATTCCAATAAGGAAAAATAATTTGTTTAGTTTTATTCAGGGAAAAGAATTTATGTATATCACAGGCTAAAGCTTCACAAGTAAGCAATTTTACTTCATTATCACTTTTAACCGAAAAATAACCAAAACCTCTACATTTTGAGGATCTTACTTCATATACAGAACATACACCATTTATATGAAGGGGGCAAGCTTCTTCACTATATTCATTTTTTAAATGTTTTGTAATATCAGCAAGCTGACTTTGACTGGAATTTTCCAGAAGAGAATCATTTGCTGAATTTAGCAATAATTCATATTTTTTAAGCAAATATTTAAGATTTTCTTTTATTTGGTTTCTGGTATCTTCAGGCAGTTTTTTTATTTGTTCTCTCATACGCTGCCATTCTTTAGCATAAACAGGAGGAATATTAGCTCCTTTACAACATGTAAAGCATCCAGACTTACATCTAAAATTATTATAGATAGAGTCTGTAGAATTAGTAATTTTAGTTATTAATCTATCAAGCTTTTCAATTGAATCAACCTTTTGCAAATCAACCAGGTAATCGGATAGTATTTTTTTGTTCTTTTGCATTTTAATCTTCCTTTTTGATAAATCATTTCTTTTTTGGAGTTTTAATTAAATTTGCTCCTTATTTACTAAAAATTTTAGATATTTTTGTCTTTCTGCCCCAACCAATTTTTTCCCAAATTCTCTCATGAAAGTAATATAGAAAAATTTTGGTTATAAATTCTGTTCCCCCAACCGCTAAAGCAATGTTAACGTTTCCTGTAATAATAAATGAAATTACAATTGTATCTAATGTGCCAGTAATTCTCCATGAAACACCCTTTAATAAGCTTCTAAAATGATTGTCATGCATAATAAATAATTTTTTATATAATTATCAAATATCATTTTTCTTTTTATAAATTAAATGATTTATTATCTGTTCAAAATCTAATTCATTTATTAATAAATCAAGGTCTGTTTCAAAACCATAGGATTCTATTTCATTTGATAAATTATCAAAATCCTGTTTATCTGAAATAACAATTATTGGTTTTCTGATTTTCCCTTTTATTCTTACTATTTCAAAAAAAGAAGCAAGGGAACCATAATTTTGATTATAAATAGGTAAAATAAAACCATCATAATTAATTTTATTATCTAAACTAATTTCTATTTCACTAAGATTTGTTTTTAGCTCAACTCCCAACTTTATTATTAAATTTTTCTCAATATTATTAATATTTTCATAAAAATAGTCATCCATTTTTTCTGGAGCAAAAAACAATATTTTAAAAAAACTTTCTTCTAAAAATGATTTTAATTTTTTTACAAAATCATTTATTTGTTTCTTTCCATTTTCAGTAGATAATAGTGGATTCATACAGGTAATTCTTAATATATTAATTTTATCTGCTTTTTCTTTCTCTTTTTCTAAGGAGAAAGAATCTATGTTTATCCCACATTTTTCAAGAAGTTTATCAGTACCTTTTCCCTTATATTCTTTATATTTAAATTCAGTTTTTGATATTATATAGTCCTGGTTCTTATAATCAGCATTATTGTGAAATCTGAACCTTTGGTAAATTTTATCAGTGATTTTATTTAGAAGGTTAATATCTTTATTATTTCTGAAATTTACGATAAAACAGACTATATTTGTATCAGGTTCAGATATTGGAAGGATTTCAAAGTTATTTTTCTGTTCAGAACTATATAGAATAAACTGGTTGTACAGATTTGAGGCAGTTGCAAGTGTACCACAGGTTAATTTTCCGTAACCTGAAATATTTAATGGTATAACCTTATGGGACAAATAACATGCACACGCAGCCGCTCCGGGTTTTGAACCTTCAAGAATATATTTCCCGATAAATTTAAGTTCTGAATTATCATCATAAAAAACATATGGAGCATTTACTGTTAATAAGCTTTTCATCAGGTTTGATTTAAAAAGTATTCCACCAGCAGCATATGGTATATATCCAAGCTTATGAGGATCAAGGGTTATACTGTCATATTCTTTTAATGCTTTAATATTTTGGAAAAGGTATTGTATTTTCTCTTTAGATTTATTTGGTAATAAATCATGATAATAATTTTGGAAATCGGTAAGTTCTTTGTATTTAGCGACACCATCAATTTCCTGAATTATATTATTTTCATAAATTAGTGAGGCAAAATAACCTCCCCAGGCTGCATCGCTATGAAGGTAAAAACTAAGATTATTTTCATTTTCTAATTTTTTTCTTAAACAACTTATTTCTTCATGAGAATCAATAGCTCCTTCTTCAGTAGTTCCAAAAACTGAAATTATTGACATAATAGGAATTTTTTCTTCTTTTAACAATAAAATTTTTTGTTTCAGTTCTTTTATATCAATTCTAAAATTTGCGTCACAGGGAATTTCTATAAGACTCTTACTATCAGAACCCATTCCCAACAAATCAAAAATTTTAGTATAAGAATAATGTTTTGTTTGAGGTACTATTACAACAGCAGGCTTTATTCCTTTTAATAACTCAATATTTGAATTAAAGAAATTTTGAATCCCCAAACTTTGAATTGAAAATTTTTTAATGTTTGATTCCCAATTTTCTTTAATCTCTGTTTTTATAGTTTTTGGTAAAAATGAAATATTTTTGCGGTTTTTTTCTTTATTAAGAATGAAATTTAAAATTTCTTCTGGTAGATTTAGGGTAATTTGAGGATTAATATTAAGCAATTCCCAACCATTAAAATCCAAAAATCTATTGCCATTCAATTTGAATTCATTTAAAAATTCCCAGCGATTTCCAAGGGTTATCAATTCTTTCATTGCCTTAAATATAGCAACAGGTAAATAAAGAATATTTCGTGATACCCACATTGCTTCAAGATTTGCAACAGTACCACCTGATGTGATATGTCCCCATGAGTCTGGGATTTTATAACCAACCATACCACAAAGCATTTTTCCTACAATTAGTTCATATTCAGTTGTAACAGGAGAAGCCTCTGAAGAAACATTATTTGGATTATAAAGCATTGCTGCAAAGTATCCGATAATTGCCGGAATAGTCGTTTCAGAAACCATGTGACCGATATATCTTGGACTAAAAAAAGGTGTTCCGTTTTTTAATTCAGCCAGGATATTGTTTAATTCCTGCCTCAGTTTTGCCTCATATTTAATAAATTGTTCATTTGATTTATCAAATTCGGAAATATATTGCTTATCTTCAGGATGATAGTTCTTTCGCCAGTAAAACTGGTCTCTAAGGATATCCAGAATTAATTTCTCTACAAAATCTCCATTTTCAGATTTGGGACCAATAAAATATGATTTTAATTCATTCATTGATTTTCATTTTTCAATATCTTTTGCAGAGATAATTAATACTCATAATAAAACTCTAATTTTTCTAGTATTTTATATAAATTATCGTGGTTAATATATTTTAAGTCTTTGATAAGCATCATATTATGAATTGATAAATATCATCAAAAAAATTTTATTTATAAACAGGTTTGGGGATAAATTCAGAATTAGAGAGTTTTACAGTGATTAAAAAAATTTAGTTAAATTCTAATTTTTTTTCAGATGAATTTAGGCTCAGCTTATTTCATATTCTTCGTACAACGTAGGAACAACACATTCCCAGCCATAAGTGTCCTTTATCTTTACCCTGAGAACATCTGCTGGCTGAGGCTCACCATGAACAATAAACACTTTTTCAGGAGTATTTTTTATATCCTTGAGCCAGTTTAACAGTTCTGTCTGATCTGCATGTGCTGATAACCCCTGGATATTTTCAATCCTGGCCCTTACCGGATAATATTTTCCCTGTATTTTTAATTCCTTCACTCCATCCAGTAATTGCCTTCCCCTTGTTCCTTCTGCCTGATAGCCTACCATCAATATAGTTGAATTCTTTTCATCTAAATAATTCTGAAAATAAGTAAGTACCCTCCCACCTGTAGCCATACCACTTCCGGCAATAATAATTTTCGGAGTTTTATCGGCAGCCAGTTTAAAAGTGTTTTTCATTGAACTGATTATCTTTATCTTTTCAGCCATTTCCTGGCATTCATTAGTAGATAATTTATGCCAACCAATATTTTTCTGAAAAATCTCAAGAATATTCGTACCCATCGGGCTATCCATATAAATTGGGACCTGGGGAATCTGTCCCTTTTCCTGAAATTTCCATAACAGGTACATTACTGATTGGGTTCTTTCAACAGCAAAGCTGGGAATAATTACAGTTCCATGTTTCCTTATTGTGTCATTAATTATTTCAATAAACTTTTCATCAGAATCTCCAGGATGAATTTTATCACCATAAGTCGATTCTATAAAAATATAATCTGCATAATCTGGCTTTTTAGGAGGATTCAAAAGAATATCATTTTCTCTGCCAATATCACCGGAAAAAATAAATCGTTTACCATTAATTTCCAGTTCAATAAAAGTTGCTCCCAGAATATGCCCTACATAGTTGAATCTAGCCCTGATTCCAGCAAATAAATCAATCCATTCACCTTCAGGTTCAGCAGAAAATAGTCTGATAGTTTCTTCAACATCATCAGAGTTATAAAGAGGTTCTGCTGGCATATGTTTTGAGTAACCTTCCCGGTTAGCTTTTTCAGCATCCTCTTCCTGAATTTTGGCACTATCTTTTAAAATAGTTTCGGCTACCTGTAATGTAGGATTAGTAGCCATTATTTCACCATGAAAGCCAGATTTTACCAACCTGGGAAGATAACCGGAGTGGTCATAATGACCGTGGGTAAGTAAAACCTTATCAATTTCCGAGACATTAACTGGTAATTCCTGCCAGTTTAGCAGTCTTAAACTTTTTAAACCCTGAAACATACCACAATCAATCAGAATATTCTTTCCAAGGGCACGAATCAAGTGTTTTGAACCTGTAACGGTGCCTGCAGCACCTAAGAACTTAATTTTTACTTCTTTATTCATTTTTACCAGCTTTATTTATTACATTCTTTTGTAAGAATATTTTCCTTTTGAGTTGATTATAGTTAAAAAGGCTTTCCAAAAACTTGATCATCATCAATTTTAAGCATAAATCTACTGATTATTTTTTAATTGCAAAGGGTCAATTATTTAATTGATCAATATCATGTTTTAGCCTATTTTTATAGGTTAATGTTAAGAAAAATGTGATTATCCATTGGGGTATTAATTATGTTAATGAGAACTATAAAAAAAACTAGAACAATTTTTGGGCTCCTACTTTTATCAGTATTCGTAGCAAGTGTTTATTATATATTTAACCAACCAGCCTATGTTTCAGCAAACAATAAATTTATTGAGGATATTTCATATTATCAGACCCATGATGATAAAAATGCTATATTTTCAATAAACTGGTCAATACCTGTAAAAAAAGAATCTGCGGCAAATCCTGCAAATTTCACAGTGGAACAGGTAAAACCAAATGGTAGAACCTGGGATATCATACCTGATGGTAAGAAATGTAAAATTGGTTTTACACAATATGTTTATGCTCCCTGGGTAGATACTGAAGAAAAAAGGAAAAAAGCTGCTCCCACTGAAAGAAATAAAAAGGTTACTCAAATCTCTGTTTATATGGAACCAAGGGAAGCAATTAATGATTATTATAAAGTTACCATAAAAAATATTGATTCTGTTTCTGGTGAAAAGATGGTACAGGAGGAATTCGGTATTGTAAAAATTACTGATTTCAACCGATTGATTAAAAGGTAAGTTAAAACTTAAAGTCCAGCTAAGGAAAAATAAAAAAATAGGTTTTTCACAGATATTATGAGCTAAGGTGGGGAATCTAAATATTAGAGGTTAAAAATGAATTTATTACATTTTTTCAAAAGAAATCAGGAAGATAAATTAAACACTAATAATATCTTAGATCTAAAAAATATTATTGAAGTTTTAAAAGAGGTTATTGATCCTGAAACTGGTGTAAACATTGTCTCTCTAGGTTTAATATATGATTTAAAACTGATAAACCAAAAGATATTTATAAAAATGACGATGACAACCCCAGCCTGCCCAATGGTTGGGTATTTGGTTGATATGACCAGAGAAAGACTAGAGCTTATGCCGGAGGTGACAGATGTTAATATAACTTTGGTATGGGAACCTGTTTGGTCAGCAATGATGATGTCAGAAGATGCCAGAAAACAGCTTGGCTGGTAAAAATGAAAAGTAACAAACTAAAATTTGTACTAATTGTTATTGCTCTAATTACTATGTTTTCAGGAATATGGGGTGGCTTACTACGTCTTGGCTGGAATTTATCATTAACAAAACCAGAATTGATTATTTTGCATGGGCCTTTAATGCTTTGTGGTTTTATTGGTACATTAATCAGCCTGGAACGCGCTGTTGCCAGTGATAAACAATGGGCTTTCATAGCTCCTTTAGCAACAGCTTTAGGCTCCATTTTATTAATATCAGGTTTTCCCCAAATATTGGGACAAACTTTGATCTTAGCTGGTAGTTTGGTCCTTTTAATTAGTTTTATTTATTTTTTGAATTTACAAAACTCACTTCATACACTTGTAATGACCCTTGGAGTTATATTCTGGATAACGGGAAACATTTTATGGCTATCTGGTTTTCCAGTTTATAACTCAGTTTTCTGGTGGCTGGGATTCGTTTTAATGACAATAACAGGTGAAAGGCTTGAGCTTTCAAGATTAGGTAATATTTCAAGCAAAAGTAAAAGTATTTTTTTATTTTCTGGTCTTATAATTTTATCAGGGCTGATAACCGGCCTGATTATCCCTGATATTGGAATTAGAATTTTGTCTGGCGGGTTGATTCTATTTACAATCTGGCTTATAAGTTACGATATAGCACGCCACACAATAAAAAATAAGGCAATTACAAGGTTTATTGCTTCCTGTTTGTTATCAGGCTATTTCTGGTTAGGAATTTGTGGTATTATTGGTCTATATTCAGGAAATAACTTATTAAATAATGTTTTGTATGACTCATTTCTCCATACCTTCTTTTTGGGGTTTACTTTCAGTATGATTTTAGGTCATGCCCCTATAATTGCTCCTGCAATATTAAAAATTAATCTGGTATACAGCCCAAGATTTTATATACCTTTGATATTTTTACATTTTTCATTACTGGTAAGAATTAGCGGGGGCCTGCTAAATAATCAGGAAATTATAAAATCAGGAGGACTGTTAAATGTAATAACTTTAGTATTATTTATCTTAAATATGCTGCTATCAGTAAAATTTTCCAATAAAAAACTTATTTAACAGTATTACAATATGCTTCCCACATTTTCTGATAGGCATTTTCCATTTCCAATGCAAAGTTTTTACCATCAAGCAATCTGGATTCTTTTAATATATTTCTTAAGTTCTTTTTGAGTGACACTAACTTATCTATATCTGTTGCCAAATTTACTGCCGCACTAATATAATTTTCAGGATTAAATGAAACCAGCTCTTTAAGGTTAATTTCGCTTAAAAATGAACAGCCATATGATGATACCGCTCTATCTCCTGCCAATGTTATAACAGGAACTCCCATCCATAATGCTTCTAATGTTGTCGTTGCACCATTATATGGAAAAGCATCCAAAGCAATATCTATTTTGTTATAACAATCCAGATGCCCATAAGTTGTTTTTTCTGATGGTAAAATATTTAGCTGCTCTTCTGAAATCTGATTAATTCTGAATAATTCTAAAATTCTGCTTTGAGTTTCGGGGGTACTATTATGCCAGTATTTTAGAGATAATTTACTATTACTAACCGATTTTAATATTTCGGACCATAAATAAATTGTTTTTTCGTTAATCTTGGTAAAGTTATTAAAACAACCAAATGTTATATATCCATTGGTTAAAAATGGTGAATTACTAACCGGAGGGCTATTTTCAGGAGGAAGGTAACAATGAACAGGACAGTTAAGCAACCATAGCTTTTCGGAAAAATATTCCGGTGTATTTTCTGGGGTCAGCCAGCGATCAGATAATTTGTAATCAATTTCTTTCAGGCCGGTACTTGCCTGAAAGCCTAACCATGAGACCTGAACAGGAGCTGGTTTTCTGGCAAAAGTTGCCAAGCGGTTATTTGAAGTATGCCCTGATAAATCTATGAGAATATCAATTTTATCACTAATGATCTGAGTAGCTAGTTTATCGTCATTTAAACCAATTGCATTAAACCAGTGATAATTTTGCGGATTAGTATATTTTTCAGATATTTCATCAGTATTATTTAAGTCAGAATAACAAAATATTTCTACATTATTTTTATTATGAAAATTAAAAAGAGGTTTCATAAACCATGAACATGAACCATTTGCAAGATCCGGGTTAATATATCCTACCCTTAATTTTTTTTCAGGAATTATTTCCATTTCATATTTGTTATTTTTGGGAATATTATGGAAAAACCTGTCAACAGACATGATTTCCTTTTTCCATAATTCGTGATTATAGTCATCCTGATATTGCATTGCCAAAAGAAGATTAGAGTGAACTTTAGACATTCCTGGGTTTAATTTTAAAGCCTTTTGAAAATTAATAACTGCATCATTTAATTTTCCCTGGGTCATAAATAAAAGACCCAAATTTGAATAAACTTCCGGTAATTCAGGATTAAGGCTGATAGCCTTTTGATAAATGCTATGGGCTTCTTCCAGCCTCATTGCGTATGACATTAGATTTCCCATATTAATATAAGCTTCTGTCCACTGAGGCCTTAGCCTTATTGCTTCCTTATATTGAAGTTCAGATTCTTCTAAGTTTTTTCTTAAAAAAAGAAAATTTGCCAGATAGAACCGGGCTTCAGGCCATGCAGGTTTCATACTTATAGCCATTTTCATGCTTTCTATACCTTCATCTATTTTTTTTAAAGAAACCTGTGAGTATCCAAGAACAAAATAGGCTTCAGGCCATGCTGGTCGTAATTTGAGAGCTTTAAAGAAGAAATCAGTTGCTTGCTTAAAATCACCGGTATTATATTTAAATAGCCCTAATTGATATAACATATCAGGGTCATTAGGAGATTTAGATGACAGAGCATTAAATATTTTTTCTGCTTCTGCCAGATTACCTGAAAGAAAGTATTGAACTGCGGTTTTTAATGTAGGTTGTATCAACATAAAATTAATTAAAACGCATTTTTATAGTTAAGACAAATTATTTTAAACATTAATTTTCCAGAAGGCAAATAATTTATTTATATTAATTTTAGCGAAAAATTGTTTAGCTTAAATTAGCTATAATTATTTTTATTATATATTTCATTTAAGAAATTTTTTGTAACGTTTGGGCTTTAGAAACGTTTTACTTTAATATGGCGTAATAAATATTGTAATTATGGAACACAACAAGACTGATAAGTATTCTCTGATCCAGAGAATGAAAAAATGGGTAATTCCTCACCTTAATACTTTTATTTTATGCCTGTTCTTATTACTTGTAACTACAGTTATTAAGATTAGTGGGCCGATCATTATTCAGATTGCTGTTGATGATTACATTATTCCTAAAAATCTTCAGGGCCTGATTACTATTTTGGGTGGATACATTCTGGTATTGGCTCTGGGATATTTTGCCAATTATATTGAAATAGTAAAACTGGAAACAGTTGGTCAGGTTATTGTTGCGGAAATTAAGAACGCTGCTTTTAAACATATTCTTACTTTAAATATGTCTTATTTTGATAAATCAACAACTGGTAAACTTGTCTCCAGGATAGAAAATGATTCAAATGCGATGAAAGTTCTTTTTACCTCTGTTATTACAAATGTTATTGGCAGTATTATATTATTGCTTGGTATGTTGGCTGTTATGGCGTTTAAATATAACTCGACTTTAGCTCTTAGCCTTTTGATTACCGTTCCTGTAATGTTGATTGGCGGTTATGCTTTTGATAAAGTTATGTCTCCAAGATTAGTGAATATTAGGAAATATGTTGCGGATGTTTCCAGCTATGTTACTGAAATTATTCATGGTATTTCTATAATTCAGATTTTTGGTCAGGAAAAAAGAGTTCTTAAAGAGTTAAAAGTAAGGAGTGATTTTAAATATAAATCAGAGTCTGTAGTAGCAGTAATGTTCAATTCATTTTTTAATCTTCTCTTTTTTATGGAAGCTCTTGGTACTGTAATTATTATTAGCCTTGGTGCACAAATGGCCGTAAAGGGTGAGTTGACTGTTGGCAGCCTGATTTTGTTTATCAATTTTATCAGAAGTTTTTTTATGCCTATTATTCATTTGTCTGGCCAGTTTAATGAATTTCAGAAAGGAATTGCTGGCGCTATACGAGTTTTTGATTTACTGGATACTGTAAATAATATTCCTGAACCAGAAGTTCCAAAAGAAATAGCTGATAAAACAAAAGGCATAGATATAGAATTTAGAAATGTCTGGTTTAGGTATGATGACAACTCTGACTGGGTACTAAAAGATATTAGCTTTTTCTGTTCCCGTGGTCAGCATTGGGCTATAGTTGGACCTACAGGGAGTGGAAAAACGACAATAATAAGCTTACTGCTAAAATTTTATTTACCCCAGAAAGGTGAAATTCTTTTAAATGGTGTAAATATAAATGATATATCGAAAATTGAGTTAAGAAATACATTAGGACTTGTTTTACAGGAAAATATTCTTTTCCCTGGCACAATATATGAAAACCTTACTCTTAATCAAAATTTCTATTTAGAATCAGAAATAAATACCTTAATGAAACAACTTGGTATAGACTCAGTAATATCAAGGCTACATGATGGTTATAATACTGAAATAAAAGAAAATGCTTCAAATTTAAGTTCTGGTGAAAGGCAACTGATAAGTTTTGGCAGGGCATTATTAAAAAATCCTTCCATTCTGATTTTTGATGAAGCTACAAGTAATATTGATCCTGAAATGGAAAATAAGATAAAACTTGCTATGAATACTCTCATTGCCGGAAGGACGGCTTTGATTATTGCTCATAGACTTTCTACCATTCAAAATGCTGATAAAATAATGGTATTAAAACATGGCAAACTTATAGAGCTTGGTAATCATAATGAGTTAATCGATTTTGGCGGGTTTTATTCTCAGTTAAATACATTACAGGTTAGTTAAAATCATGACAGAATTGGCAACAAAAAAAGAAATAACATTTTTTGAGACTATATCATGGTTATGGCGATTTTGGGGCAGACTCAAAATAATTATGTTTGTCCTTTTGATTATGACCCCTATTACTATGTTTTTTCGGTCTTATACTCCTATTTTTATTTCTCATATTTTTGATGAGCTGGCAAAAAAGCCTGTAAACATTGAATATATAAAACAGCAGGGAAATTATTTTTTTCTTTTTAGTATTATTCACCTTGTTTTATATATTTTTATCCAAAGTATCAGAGGAATAGTTAACTTTAAGCTAGAAAATGAATTCAGAATTAATTTATTTGGTTATATTATTAATCTAGGGCAGAATTTTTTCCAGAAATTCAGTACAGGTGACTTAATTACCCGTCTAATTGATGATGTTAGTGAAAAAAAATTGGCCTGGTTTGCCTGTAGCGGTATTTTCAGATTTTATGAAGCTGTTATCAAAACGATTCAATGTCTTTTTTTCATGTTTATGATCAATGTATCTTTGACTTTGCTTACTATTTTGCCTTTAGCAATACTTGTCTTTTTTTATATAAAGGCTTCTGAAAAAACTACCAGTTACTCTCAAAGGACACAACAGGCTATTTCAAAATTAAACAGCTTTCTTACTACTACTATTGATGGTATTAAAATTGTAAAATCATATAATCAGGAAACAAATCAGGAAAACTATTTTAATAAAGTAGTACAAAATCAAAGAGAGAAAGAAATAGAGCTGGTAAAAGCATCTTCAGTAATTGAGCTTAGTTATTCAAGATTATCTGAAATAACGGTAATTATGATTTTTCTTTTTGGAGGGTGGATGGTTATAGATAATAAGTTATCTATAGGTTCTCTTGTTGCTTTTAACTCATTTGTTTTTATGCTTATATGGCCTATGGTTGATATTGGTCAGTTTTTTATAAAAGGCAGAGGAGCAGGAGTATCTGTTCAGAGGATTAAAGAGCTTGAAAATTTTGAACCGGATATTGTAAATCTTACTCAGCCCCAATCTTTGATTGATAAAAATATTTCTCTGGAATTTAAAAATGTAAGTTATATTTTCCCTAATGGTAATCATGTGCTAAAGGGTATAAGTTTTTCTGTAAGACCCGGAGAATGTGTGGCAATAGCTGGAGCAGTAGGAGCAGGAAAAAGTACCTTTATTAATTTTATTCCCAGGATAATTGAGCCACATAGTGGAGAAGTATTTATGGATGGGTTAAACCTCAAAGAATGCGATTTTATTCAGTTAAGAAAAAAAATTGGTTTTGTTCCGCAAAACCCTTCTTTGTTTTCGGATACTATCAGGGATAATATTCTTTTTGGGCGTGATGATATATCAGAAGAAGCTCTTAGTATTGCAATCAAAGTAGCACAGCTTGAAAAAGAAATAGAAATTTTTCCTGAAAAACTAAATACTCTTATTGGCCAGAGAGGGATGACTCTTTCAGGTGGTCAGAAGCAGCGTGTAGCCATTGCCAGAGCAATTGTCGAAAAACCGGAAATCCTGATTCTTGATGATTGTACTTCAGCCCTTGATGCTGAAACAGAATCAAACCTGTGGAATGAGCTTTATAAGTTTATGCCAGGAATTACAGTATTTTTGATTACTCATAGAGTAAGTACCTTGCAAAAAGCGAATAAAATAGTACTACTAAAAGATGGCTATGTTTCAGATATTGGTAAACATTCTGATTTAATAGTGTCTTCGCCATATTACAGACAAATTTATTTTTCAGAAAGTGTTTAAAGTAAAGTATTTTTTATGAACTAAAAACAGAAATATTTATTTTAGCAATAATTTTAAGTATTTGATTAATCAAACCATTACAACAAGTCTATTCTTTATTAGTTAATTATTCTTTTAAGAGACTTTTGTCAACATAGTTGACAAAAGTCTCTATCTGTTTTACCATGATATCATTGCCATAAACATTAAATTATAAGGACAGGAGTTTTTTATATGAATAAAAGATTGAATAACTTAAGAAAAATAATTTTATTATCAACATCAGTATTTATATTTTCCTGCCAAAATACCCAAATAAATAGTAAAGCCAGTAATACAACTGATTCAAATCTTTCAGAAAATATTAATCAGGTTTTAAAAGTTAAAAGGGCTAATTATGGTATTTTTTTGGGATCAAAAAAAGGTGAAATAGAAATTGAATATGAACAAAAGAAAGTTTTAGTTTCCTATGAAACAGAAACTATTTATCAAGAAAATAATTTTAAAGCCACTAATAAAAGCAAAATTAAAGAAATTTTTTATTCTCAGGATATAACAAAAGAGTCCCCATTATTTATGGTTTTTCCATATGATGAGCCTCTTCCATTATCTATTCCAAGACCTGAAGGCCAATCAGATAAAGATTATGAAGATTTTTTTAAAAATTCAGAAAGTAATAAAAATAAAACAAAAGAAATTTTATCAGACCTAAAAAAATTAAAAGGTAGTGAAAGTGAAAATGAGTTAATTCTAATTTCTATAAATTTAATTGAAGGAAAGGAGCTAAACCTTTTCGTTGAAACTATTGATTTGAATCCAGGTCAAAGTAAGGATTTTATTGAGTTTACAAAAATATCGGATAAAGACTTTAAACTAGTATTTAAAAACAATGAAATGTTTATATCTTTAAAAGATTCAAAAACAAATTCAATATTCTATATAAAAGAAGGAGTATTTACAATAAATGAAAATGGTCTTGTTATCCATAAAGAAAGTGGTTACTCTTTAGAACCTGCTATATCTTTATCGAAAGAACAAATACTTACTAATATAAATAACTTAGGCCAAGTATATATAAAATATAATTTGAATTCTCAGGAATCACTTATAAGCGAGCTATTCGCAAGCAGGTTTAAAAACCCTGAAAAATTAAAACAGGAAAATGGTTTTTATGTAGAAACAGAAAATTCAGGGAAACCAGATGTAATTAACTTGAAGGAAATATCCTTTAAAGAAGAGCTAAAATTTAAAAAATAATAGTACTAAATTATTATTAATAAAGTTAAGGAGAGCCAAATGGCATTTAAATATTCTATTATCTGTGTTTTACTTTCTAGCCTACTTTATTCCTGCCAGTCAGTAAGCAGCCTTAATCAGCCTTCCCTTATCAGCAAAGATAATGAACCTATAATGGATTGCTATTATAGCGGTTTTAAAAAAGCCGCTCTGACGAATTATGAGGATTACCCAGAGTACAAGGATTTCATTAATCGTAATACCTTTTTTGATGCCAATGTTGAAAAAAATACTGGTTTAAAAGAAGGATTTTTTACTTTAGCGGATGATTCAGGAAATATTATATATACTCAAAAAGATCGATTTAACTTTAATCAGGATGGAACATTTCTTAGTAAGGATGGATATCTTGTCTTGGGAGTATTTGATAAGAATCGTGATGTGATAAATAGAAATAATTTTTCCGATTTGAATAAAAATGCCAATGGAATAATAGTTGATTTTACAAAGAGTTCATTGGAAGGTTTAAGAGCAGAAGCAAACGTTATAAATGAAACTAGATTTAAATTTTCTGAATTGTTTGACAATAAAATAACTTCTATTATTTCTTATATTGATGAAAAAGGTATTAAAGATCGTATATTTTCCAGATTTTATGTTCCTAGTGGGCAATTAAAAACAATACATCAAAATGGGCTTCTTACCATTGAAGAAATATCAAACGGAATAACAATAGGTACAATTGGAGAACAGACTGTTGAACTAAAAATTTCCCCTGAATTGAACATTATTTCCCGTACCAGCCTTGATAATGCAAAAGTTATTGCAGAAGCAGTAAACCGTCTTGCTGATAAGACAGGAATTGCTGCTTCTGTAGTCATGAATTTAAATGATCGTTCTCAGGGAACACTTGTTTTTGGGCCCGTTAACCGGATAATAAGCTTAAGCCTAGCTAGAATGCCAACTGCACCTGCCTTTGAAGACATTGTTGATACATTGAAAGTAAATAAAATAGGGCTTTTAAAAACTTTTAAAGATAAACAGGATAATTTTATGTATGAAATAAATGCTCTTTCATTAGTTGGAAATAAACCTGATTATAAACCTGATACGCATGCACTATATAATTTTAGCTTTTCTAACTTTGCTTATGATTTTACATATGATAATAATGGTGTTTCAGTAAGCCAGGGGTTTTATCCTAGTGGATATCGTGGTGTATTATTGAATGATTTTATAAGCAATAATAACCCTGGTGAAAAACGAAAAGTTTATGAAGATTCTCATGGGATTATTTATAATGAAGCACCACTTAATACAGGTCTTCGTATTGCTTTGACAATTTTTTCAAATGATTCATGGAAAAAAAAGTCTGATTGTGGAAAATTTCGCTATACTGAAGCTCTTGATAAAATTACTATCGGTTATCATGGATTACCAAAGATCTCTGTAATTAGTAAAAATACTGGTATTGAAGAGGGAGGTCAATCAGACTTCACTGCTTTTATCGGCCCTTTTTTAGATGCTTTGCATGATGGAATTTTTTATTAGTATTACTATAACCCTTATTGCTACTATGATTTAGCATGTTTTATAATTTTAAGTTCACAAAACTTTAACAATTTAACCAAAATTTTACTTCAGGTTAACCTAATTTTAGCTATAATATAAATGTAGGTAAACAAAAGCTTTTTAAGAAATATAAAAACACTTTGTTTAAAGAAAAGTAAAGTTTTCATTAAAAAACAAGATAGTTGAAAATTTTGCGGTATGATTAGTAATTGTCGGTTGATGAACTGACCAAAGAACATTGAAAACTGAATAAAAGACAGAGACAGAAAATAAGGGACTCTAGTC
>CAYRDV010000020.1:0-29805 GCA_964422885.1 uncultured Candidatus Sericytochromatia bacterium | reverse complement strand
TAATATAAAAGAATTAAATTTTATGGAACCTGTTCATTTTGAATATAAAGATGAAAATAATGGTAATGGCTCTAGAATTATGGTTCATATGAATGCTTTAATGGAAGATTATCTTGCTAAAAGAGATACTGACGAAATTATTGAGGGAGAAAAAGGGTTTAATAACAGAGGAACTGTTTGGACATTTATTTTAAAAAATGATAAATGGTTATTAGAAAATATCGAAAGTTGTATTACAGTTGATCAATATATAAAATTAAAGAATATTATGCCTGAATTTAACCGTAAAAAAGCTTTAAGTTAAATTAAACATCCAAATATTATCATTTTACTACTATAATTATAGTATCAAATTTTAGCGTCTAATATAATCATTTTTTGATATATAATTATGATATATTTAAATGATTTCATAAAATGATGTCAAAACTAGAGGTGTTTTTATGCCAATAAAATCTTTTACTCTTCGTATTGAAGAGGATTTATACCAAAAAACAAGGAACATCGCAAAAAAAGAAAATTGTTCCGTTAATAGTTTAATTGAAAAGTTAATCTTAGAAAAACTTCAGGAAAAAGAAAAAAAAGAATTATTTGATGAATTTTCCTTAGTTGGGCAAGACAAACAAATCTCTAATGTCGAGTTCTATTTAAATGCCCAAAAAGAGGTCCTTTTTAATGAAAAATCCTAAACGTGGTGAAATATGGTTTATTGACTGGTCACCAGGCAGAGGTTCAGAACAAACAGGTACAAGGCCCGCTGTTATTCTTCAGACAGATTTGGCAAACTTAAATGAAAATTACCCTAATTCTATTGTTTTGGCATTAAGTACAAAAGGAAAAAATATTTCTTTTCATATTAAAATAACTCCTTCTGTTGAAAATGGCTTAAATGAAATATCATTTGTTAAATGTGAACAAATAATGACAATCTCAAAAGAAAGGCTAATAAAATGTATTGGAAAACTTGAAGAGCAATATATAACTAATATTGAAAAAGCAGTAAAAAAAGTATTGGAATTTATTTAAAAATATAAGATTAACAGAGATAAATTATGAAAGTTACAGATTTTCTTGATTACATGAAAGAACCTTTTTCGGCCGAAAGGCTGGAAAGCAATGAAAATAATTTTTTTGAATATTTTTTTTATTATAAGCGTAATATTCGAGATTTCCTAAAAGCCTTTAAAACATATAATTCAGAGGATCAAAAAAATATTATCACTTTTCTATTACATATGTATCCTTTAAGTGACATCTTTATTAGTGAAATACTTAAAGAAATGAGAATTGAACTGCAAAATGAAATTACCTTTGATACGATAAATTATATCTGTAATGCTTTTATTGATGAGATTGGCGATCTTAACGCAGATTTTGATGAAGAAACTCAGAAACAGTTTAAAAAAATGCTTGATTTACGTGACATTATTGATTTTAAAGAAGCAAAATTATCAAAATTACTTAATACAAAAAAAGAATATGCTTCCCTTAAAGAAAAAGATGAAAAACTTTCTAAAGATATAAAAGAGCTTGAAAGCGGTAATATAAATGCTTTAAAGGAAGAAATTTTTAATAAGCAGAAAAAGTTTGATGAGCTTAAAACCGAAAAGGCAGAACTGGCAAAGCAATTTGAAAAACTAAAATACGATTTGTCCGAATTAAACAGATACAACGACTTGCGGGAACAAGTAGCAAAATGCAGAGAGACACTAAAGGAGCTGAATCTGCCAAAAGATTATACAGATAAAGCAAAACCAGGTAGTGATGTTTAGATTAGCAAAGGACTTAAAATATAGTATTAACAAAGGAAATAATCTAGTATTTTTATATGGGGAAAATATTCATGACACATTTTATAATGATTTTTACCACGGCACCTTACCATTAAAAGAATCTTTGTATTATTTTTTTCGTAGAGAGTTTAAATGTGAAATTGCCTTATACATTGATCTAAATTTAAACCTCAACTGTTTTAATAAAAAGTCTTTTACTGCTTTAGACGAGTTTTTCTACAATAAAAGCCAGGAGCTGGAAATACTTGATGACGGGATAATACCAAGCTCTGATCTTGATATGATGAGGCATTCTACCAGTAATGATATCGCAAAGAAGAAAAGAAACCCTGGAGCACCAGTTTTTGAAAAAGTGGGTAATATAGAAAAATTTTTTCACACCCAAAAAGGTAAAAAATTTCTTTTAATCGAAGGTTTTGAATGGGTTGCAGAATTATTTAATTTTCATATGCATAATTTTGAACTGATTAAAATGATTAACAAATGGATTACTCATCCGGTAAAAGATTTATATATTGTCGTTTTACTAAAAGAACCTGAACCCCTAAAACATTATTATTTTGATACAGACAGCGACAGCTTTTTGTTATCGCCAGGAGCAAAGCCTGATGAATATTTTAATGCTTTTTACCGGCATATTTATTTAAATTATGATTTTAATATTCATCTGGAAAAGCTTCATAATCTGGCAATAGCCTTTAAAACCAATAATTTTAAATTAAAGGAAGCTTCAATGATTTTTGCCCGTGAGTTAGGTAAACATCATCAGGAAAACTTAAATATAGTTGACTTATACCCTGAATTTAACAAGTATTTTAATACTCCAATAGAAGAAAAAATTGATTTTGATAATGATTTGATACTGGATCAGGAAGTAAAAGACAGGCTAAAGACTGAATTTAAAAATTTTATCGATAATAAGCCTGAAGCAAAAAAAGGCATTATTCTTACAGGTTCTCCGGGAACGGGAAAAACGCTGGTAGCAAAGTCAATTGCCTCAATGGGTGGTTTTAATTTTATGCCACTGAAGCTTTCTGATCTCAAACAGTTATATGTCGGACATTCAGGGGCGGAAGTAAAAAAGATTTTTGATAAGGCCAGAACCCTTGAACCAACAATCATTTTTATTGATGAAATGGATGCAGTTTTTCCCAAACGTGACAACATGATGACTGATAGTTTTGCAAAAGATATGACTAATGAATTTATTGCCCAGGTTGACGGAGTAGATACCGGAAAACAAAGAATATTTATTATTGGAGCCACAAATATCCCTGAAGTACTGGACAGTGCTGTAATCAGCCGCTTCGATATGCAATCAATTCCTTTACCAAGAAAGCTTGAAAGAGAAAGAATGTTTGAGTTTTATATTCCGTCTTTACGGGAAACCAACTGGGGAAAATTAAACAAGCATACTTTTCTTGATAAATCAGAAGGTTTATCAGGCAGAGATATAAAGGAGATTTCCAATACTATCAGATCAAGAATTTCTGATGCTAACTCCAAAACACCCAATAAAGATATTTTCGATGTAGCTCTGGAAATATTTAAAGAAAAAGTAATATCAACCAATAAAGATAAATTCGAATACCTTAGTTATAAAAAAAACAAATTCGATTTCAATAATATTATTGGTTATCATGGCATAAAAAAAGAGCTAAAAAGTGCTGTATCTTCTGTCCTAAAAGCACTTGATTTAAGGTATTACAGCATTGAACCGGAAAGAGGTATTTTACTTGAAGGTCCACCCGGAAACGGAAAAAGTTTTATTGCCCAGTGTATCGCAGGTGAATTTGACCTTGATTTTATCAAAGTTTTAGGGAAAGATATTTCAACTTATTTATATTCAGAAGACTCAAAAAAACTGGCTGATATATTTACAGCTTCTTTTAAAATTGCCCGTTTAAGCAAAAATGGATGCATACTGTTTTTCGATGAATTTGATGGTATTGCCTCAAAAAGTTCCAATCTGAATCTCCGGGCAACAATGCTTGATCTGGTGGTAAAATCAAGAGAGGTTCCAAATCTGATACTTGTGGCAGCAACCAATTATAAAGAGCTTTTGGATGAGGCAACAGTAAGAGATGGTCGCTTTGATAAAAAGATAAGGATAAATAACCCAACCCGTTCTGATATTTTTGATCTACTTAGAGATTTTCTCAAAGAAATAGATAAATTAACTAATAAAAACAAAATTGAAAACCTAATTAGTAAAGATGTTTATGAGGAAGTACTCAATTATTTTGATACCAGAAAAAATACCAGTAGCACCAGTATTGCCGGGATTAAGGTATTTGCCAATAATTTGAAACGACAAGCCTTTTTCAGTAAAAAAATTGATAAGGATAAAAAGTTGGTTATCGATGATGAACTGGTAATAGATTTCCTAAACAGTTTTGTAGAATAAATATATGGATGAACTGAGAGTCGTAAATAAAAAAAAGAAAGAGCTCATTTTAGCTCCTACTACTGCTTTAATAAAAGTAGATAATCTTGTAAATGAGAACTCTCTTAACCTAACTGTTTTTAACTGTACTTTATCGAAAACATTATCAGGTCATGATAGTGATATTCTATGTCTTACAGCTTCTGATAACAAAATTATTACCGGCTCACAGGATAAAACCATTAAAATATGGGATTTTAAAACCGGGAAACTTTTAAATACACTAACAGGACATAATAGCGGTATTTATTCACTGGCAGTATATAAAGGAAAAATTTTATCAGCTTCAGCAGACAGAACCATTAAAATATGGGAATTGGCAACCGGAAAGTTGATATGCACCCTGCTTGGACATAATAATCATGTCTACTCACTTGATGTAGCAGGTGACAAATTTATTTCTGCTTCTTTGGATAAAACGATTAAAATTTGGGACTTTGAAACAAAAAAACTGCTAAAGGTAATCCCAACTGCCAATGTCAGTGCTTTCACTGTTAAAATAATTGATGATACGATTGTTGGTGGACTTAGTGACGGAACAATAAAAGTCTGGGATTTAGATTCGGGTAATCTGCTGGTAAGCTATCAGGAACATGAAGACAGTGTTACCTCAATTGCAGTCTCTAATGGTAAATTCATTACCGCTTCAAAAGACCGAACTGTAAAAATATGGAACTTTAATCTGGATTTACTCTATGATCTGAGAGGGCACAAAGGTCCTGTCTGGAGTATTAATGTTAATTCCGGTAAAATTTTTTCCGGCTCCGATGACAAAACCATAAAAATATGGAATCTGGCTGATGGTACATTTATTGAAGAACTAAGTGGTCATAGTGACTGGGTAAGTTGTCTTACAACATATCAGGGGAAATTAATCTCTGGTTCTGGCGATAAAACTATTAAAATATGGTCAAGAGTTCCCCGGCACAACTGTAATTCTATCAATTTAACAAAAGAAGAAGTTATTAAATCTCCATTTGAAACTGATGTTGAGTATGAACAAAGAAAAACTTATTTACAAAAATCTTTATATAGCAAAATTTCCGGTTATGAATATATAAATATTGGTAAAGCAGAGCTTATTGCTGACGATTATTTATTGGATACTGCAATTTTGCCGATAAAAATTAACATTAATTGTGATAAAGTGCTAAATTTTTCTGGTTTAAGTAAGAATTACCTTTCAAATATCAAAATTGAAAAGGAAAAAGCTCATGAATTATATAAAATATCTAATATTCAGGACTTATATATCCGATACTTTACGGATAATGATAATTTTAAATATGAGTTAGTTATTATTTCGGGAGATGTAAAATATCCCCTGGATTTAATTCTAAAGCCACTTGAAGGGTTTCAGAGAAAAGATGTAAAAGCGGGAAGGCTAAAAATAGAAAAAGGTAAAACAGATCTTACTGAAGAAATATGCAATATAATACCCAGACATGACTGCAATACGATTGATACAACAGATACTTTTAAATCTCCTTTTGAAGCACTATCGGATTTTGAAAAAAGAGTACGAAAAAAACTAATTGGTTATGGCTATATAAATATCGGTAAAGTTGAACTTCTTTCCGAAAAATACTCTATTGAAGAAAAAATATTCCCGGTTAATCTGACTGTCACTTGTGACAAAATTATCAATATTTCTGACTTAAAAAAGGAAGTTACTGGCAAAATAATCGTTGACAGATATTTAGCTAAAGATATATATGATAAATCCAAAATTCATAATCTATTTATAAATTTCTATGAAAAAGGTGAATTATATTACACTCTTTCAATAATTTTTAATGGTACAAAGTATATTATTAATACCTGAAGCTAGCTTTTTTACCCTAAAACAATGTCAACATCCATATCTTGCAGATAAGTTCTGAAATCCTGTTCATAACTTTTATCAATATCACCATCTTTTCTAATATCACTGGCAACAGTACCAGCTCCCCACCTATAGGCAGAAAGAATTTTCCAGGTATTTTCACTGAGATTATTAGACTTTAAATCATTTGCAGAAACATCAATACCATGTGAATCAAGTTCTTTAGCGGCAATTTTCAGATATCTTGCAGCAATAGTAATACATTTTTCATCATTGGTTGCCAACTGGCTATGTGTTGTTCCTTTTAGACCTTCATTTAAATTCTTATTTTCGGAAACAGCTTTAAATGCGCCGGGAAGAATACCCATTGCTCCTTTAGCACTTCCAGCATGATTTTTGTTAGTTCCACAATCTGATTCCTGCATTGCTATGGCAAATAAAAGTCTAGGATCTACATTTTCTTTTTTTCCAACTTTTACACATAAATCAGCAATATTTTCTATTGTCTTTTTATCTGATTCAAGTTTAGGAGCAAGATCACTGTCTTTAAAGACATTTAGTAGAGATTCTTTTGTAATACCAGCAGATTCAGCAGCTTTTGGCTTAAAATTAAATAAGTTAGCACTCATCGTATTTTCAATATATTTGACAACATTATTTTTGGTTATCAGGTCAAATTGTGGTGGTAGTTTTAGATCTTTAAAAGGTATATCAGTATTATTATTCAGATTAAGATTTTTAGTAATTTCATTCTTATCCAAAGGTGGAATAAATTCATTTTTGTTACTAACCCTAATACACATTTAACTTTCCCTGAAAAAATTACAATAGCTAAAATTTTAAACAAAAAACCCTAAAATCTAATAGTAGAATATTTTTACAACATGCTACAGTTAATTTATTTTTAATTATTGTTTATCAGAAGTTATTCCACTATACTCACTATCCATAACTTTCATCACATCAATCAGGCTTTTTACTTTAGAACTTCTCAGTTAATAGATTCAACCCATGCAATTTTGGTAGTTTAATTAGCTCTGTAGTATACCCTTTTAGAGCTTTATTAACTAAATCAGAATTGTAAAATTTTTCTTTAAAACTTTCAATTTTAATAATGTTATCGTTCCCTTTCAAAAAATAAATATAGTCCTTATAGTTACCCTCTCCTGAAAAATAACCTTCTGGGGTTATTGTAAATGTAGCTGTTGGGAAAAAATATTGGATAGCAAGTAATTTTCTATCAGATAATCTCCAATAGGCTGTACCTGAGTTTTCTGTTGCAGTTAAAAGAACTTTATCGTTAAGACCAATAATATTGTTAAAACTTATTTCAATTGAGTTAATGAAATTTCTTGTTGAATTATTCCAAATCCATAGTTTTGTTTTTGAATAATCATAATTTTTTCCTTTATTACTTTCAATAAAGGATTTACCACTCACAAATAAATAATCATTTTTTATAAAAGTATTAATTATATCCATATTTTTAGCCATTTTTGGTAAATCATATGAAAATATTTGATTCAAATTATCTTTATTAAAGATTTTAATTGAATTATTATCTAAAGTATAAAATTCATTTTTATTAATATCATAAACAAAAGAATTTAAAATTTCCTTTGTTAATTTGCCATCTTTTAAATCCCAGATTCTTATATTTTGATACTTGTTATGTTCAATACCTGAAACTATTATTAAATTATCATCAGTTAATGACGTAGAATATTCACTAATATCCTCATGTTCAGGAAGTTTAATTTCATATAATAATTCGCCTGTTTTAATAGACCAAACTTTTATATTATTTTTATATATTAAAGAAGAAATAATTTTATTTTTGTTAACAAGCAAAAGAGTTATTCTTTCATCATGAGCTTTAATTGAATTAATAAGTTTACCGCTATCATAATCCCAAATGTTTATTACTCCATCATCGTGGCCTGTTATTACATTATTTTCAATCAAAGTAAATCGGCTAACAGAACTTTTTACATCAAATGACTTCAATAAATTACCAGTTTGAATGTCAAAAATCTTAACAGGAATACTAGAGGAATCTGAGGTAATCATAACTTTATTATCAAAAATTCTGATATTAGAAAAATCTATATAAAATTTATCTTTTAAGGTTGAAATTAAGTTTCCAGTTTTTAGGTCAATAATTCTTATCAAACCCATAGGAGATATTGTATAGAGCAATTTATCTTCATAAACAATTGAAAGGTTAATTGTTCCAATATCTTTTATTGAATTTATTTTTTTATTATTTTCAAAATCAATGAAGTTAATTACATTGTTAAAATACTTGGTAATATGCTTATAATCCCGTTTTTGTTTATCCCTATCTAAAAGATTTAATTGATAGATAAGCCGATTTTTCTCTAGCCTTATACCTAAATTATAGGCAAATTTATTACCAATTCTATCCGTAATTTTTCCGGTAAATAAATCAATTACATTACAAATTCCATCATGCTCATTTGCATAAATTTTATCTCTATTTACAATAAAACCTAAAATATAAGGTACTGTTTTAATTAGCTTTCCACTATTTAAATCCCAGATATTTAAATCTTTTCCAGGTTCACGTTGATCATAGTTATTTTTGAAGGCAGTAATGATTCTATTTCCTGAAATAGTAATTATATTTAGAGGAGATTTATTTTTTAGTATTTTAAGAACCTTACCAGCTTTTAAATCCAAAACTTCTAAATTATTATCTGGCTTTAGTATTACTAATTTATTATTATCCACGTTAGAAAATATGTAAGGCTTTTTAGTATTTATTATAGAAATAGTTTTAAAATTTTTTGTTTCGATTACTTTTACAGATTTTTCAGAAATTATAATTAAATTTTTGTTTTCAGAAAATAAAAATAGAGGTTTAGATTTTTCAGAAAGTTTTTTAAGCTTTTTTCCACTAGCTAGGTCAAATATTTCTATTTGGTTTTGATTATTAGCTATATAAAAATTGTTTTTATCAATTGTTAGTTTATCTGATTGATAATGTGATAAATTTAAACTTTTTAAAATATGCTTTTTCTCTAAATCCCAGATTTTTATTACATTATCGTTTCCGACAGTATAAATTTTTTTTGTGCTGAAAATTAATGAGCTAACACTTTGATTATAAGCTTTAATTCGCCTAATTAATTTACCATTTTTCAGACTCCAAACTTTTAATTCGCCTATTTTATCTGAGTTTGAATACAAATAACCATTATTTATCTCATTTATACCATTTACATTATTAAAATTAAAAAGTAATTTTCTGGACTTTAAATCCCAGACTTTAATTGTTTTATCGTAAAATGAAGTAATTAATTTATCATTAAATAGAGTCATATCTGTTATTTGCTCATCATGATAAATACTTTTATATGAATATAATCCCGTTTTTATATCCCAGATATCTATTGTTTTATCTTCACCAAAACTATCCGCAGTTATCAAACTTTCATTATTGGATAAAAAAAACCAGTCAAGAAACTTTATATTGTTAATTTTATGAAGTAATTTAAATGTTTTTATATCCCAGATTGAAATTTCTTTATCGGATGCTGAACCAGAAATAAGCTTATCTTTGGATATTAATAAATTAGAAACACTATTTTTATGAGCTTTAATAGTATGAATTAAAGATAATTCCTTACTGTAGAAATTAATCTCACCATTATTGGTTCCAATAATTAATCCTTTTTCAGTTTTAATAAATTCGCTTATATTGTCCTTGGAGATCTTCAGTTTTTTAAGCTCCTCATTGGTCAAATAATATTTATTCTTGTAGCTATAAGCTTTATCTGAATTATCCAAATAAGTTGATGATTTAAGGTTCCCTGTATTACGATTCCAGGTTCTAAAAGTTTTATCCTGTAAAAAAGCTTTTATTTCATCATTTTTTACTTCTATTGGTGGGTTACGTTCTATATGACTATTAAATCCACTAATTTTTTTAATTAATTTACCTGAATATTTATCCCATATTTTGATTGAATTTTCCTGATAAATTGTTATGGCATGTTTTTCACCCTTAAAAATGGTGTATTCAGGATCATCAATTGGAACATAAACACCAGGGTCGTATGAAAGGGGAACCTGTAGAATTTTTATTTTTTTCAGTTCAAATCGTTCATTATTCGGACACCTAATATTAACTTTTCCTCGTCTTATTAAAGCAAAACAAATATTTTTCCCATCTGTAACCGTTATTTCAAACCCATCTCTTTTTAATGTTTTTATTAATTTTTTCTCTTTTAAGTCCCAAATTTCAAGATTACTAAAATTATCAAAAATTATCCTATTATCATTAAGTACTCTGACCGGAGTAAGCTCATAGTCATAATTATTTATAATGAGTTTTAATTGATCTTCTTGAGAAAATGCAGAGGATATATTTACCAATAGAAAGATGGTAATTATTAATATTTTGTAAAAACTAAAATAACTAACATTCATATAACATTATATTGTTTTTTTTGCTGTAATGCATGGTTTTTTATTCATAATTACAGTAAATTTGTTAAAAATATTTTTTCCTGTATTATAACAGGGTAATATTTGTAATAAATTTTTATTTTAACATTTTTATAGGGTATATCTAAAATTTAACTACAGAACAAAGAACTATTAATCGGTTAAAATATATTCCAATTGCATTTTAATATAATAAAATTTGTGGTTCAAATTAAAATAAAAAAGTTTCCTCTAAAATAAATAATGATTCCTAAATTAGACCAGTTAATAATACAAGCTAATAATATATTGCTTTCTTTAACTCATCTTGGTTATGAAATTGGATGCGGTATAACTCAAGAAGGAAAAATCTTACAGCCTTTTTCATCAGGTCATAATAATAAAATTGATTTACCAGAAGAATATTTAGATTTAATAAAAAGCGGGGGGCTATTTATTCATTATCATCCAAAGGGATTTTCATTATCACTTACAGATTATGAAATGGCGCATTACTTTAAGCTTTATAGTATCCGGGCAATAGTATTAAACGGTTTAAAAGGAAAAGGGACATATTATATAAATAATCCTGGTATATATGATATAAATAAAATAAGAGCTTTATATAAAACTTACTTTTCACATGAACGAATGAAATTAGATATAAAATGCCAGATTAATGCTAAACTTATATATCAGAGGGAATACAGAAAAATAGACAGAAAAGTTTGGTTGAAAATTAAAAATAAAACTGGTTTGGAATATTGTTGGAAAGGGTTTTAACTATGATAAAAAAGAATATAAATGGAATAGAGGTACTTTTTCCTGAACCTACAGATAAAACGATATCATTGAATAGAGAATATGAAGATTCTGAATTAAATAAAAGCCCTTTTTTTAATAAATCAAATAAATTATTTGATAGTGTAAAGTCTGTAAAAAGAACTTATGGGCGCGGTACTGTATTTGTTAGAACCTCTGATTTTGAGAATAAAAAAAATTAAAAACAATCTATTAAATAAAGCAAATATGATTATTCTTAAAAAAGCTTTGATTGTATCTCGCTATACTCACTATCCATCACTTTCATCACATCAATCAGGCTTTTAATCATCTCTTTTGATTGGGGAGTCAGGTTTTTTCCTTTAGAGTTTTTTAACAGATCTTCCAAAACAGGAATAGCATCTTTATAACCTTTATTCTGAACCATTTTCAATACTTCCATCAGAGTTGCCAAATCAGGATCAGCAGTGGCTTTTTCTAACTCATCAGGAGAGGTATTCTGCATCTGGCCAAGTAACTGATTATATAAAACTGTAGGATCAGTAGGGATATCTTCACTAAAAGCAGGTAACACAACAAAAGAAGAAGCTAGTATTGATAAAATTACTAAATTTCTTTTCATTTTTATATCCCCTTTATACAAAATCTCTGGCAACCAGTTCCATACCCTGTTTTATCGTTCTTCTAACATGCTTGGCTTTTATCGGTGAATTAATAAAACGGTTTAAAGATGCCAGTAAATATTTTTTACAACTTTGATTTGCCACTTCAGATTCTTCTTTTATAGCAAAAGATGTTTTTATTAAATGAGCTGAAAATATGGGGCCAGCAATACCATGATCATAAAGTTTATCTATTGTTTCTTGCCAGAAAATTTTTTCATCATTAACAATCCATTCGCTTTCATTTATCTCTTTAAGATATTTTTGGTTCCTGCCACTGAAACAAGCTAATTGTAATAATCCTGCCTGCCATAAATCAGGATATTTTTCACACATTTTTCTGATAGCATTAGCAAAAGTAATGGCATGGGTGAAATCCAGCCAGCCAACATTATCATTTACCGGGTTATTATAGGCATACTGATAATTTATATCATAATGAAGTAAATTTCTGGCATTTACTTCCAAAAGAGTCTGATAAATATTTTCAGGCCAATAAATTTTTAATTTATCAACAACCCAGTTCATTGTAAAATTTACTGATTTACCAAAAATTTCCAGGCTATCAGGGTATTCATCGGCTAAATTCTGCTTAGTAATTTTAACCTGTGCTAAATATGTCGGATATTCTTTAAACTCAGGTAGTAAGTCATCTCTGGTAGTATAGCAAAGTGAGCGGACAAGAGATAATATCAATGGTTTTTCTACCTCATTACCTAAAAATTCAATCAAAGTAGCACTTTTATATACATATATTAAAGAGTGACCAAAATCGTTATAATGCATTAAGGCTGCTTTTACCAGAGCATTTTCCAAATCTGAAAAATGTCGGTTTTCGCTCAAAGCTCCTAAAACAAGAGCAATTGCTTTATCATGATTTTCATTTTCTATCGCTTCAAGGAAATCATTTTCAGACCATGTTTCTATATCTTGTTTAAAAGGAAAAGTAGGGAAACGTAATGAATCAAAAGAAATATGATCTACGGCCTCAGTCAGGCAGATTATTTGGTTTTCAGGATTTTCCTTATTAAGAGCATAAAGTTGCAACCAATCTGCTGTAGCAGCAAAGGCATGTGTCATCCCATATTCAAATTTATCATAGGACCATTCAATAGTTTTTTTTATAGCAGTTAAAGGATCAATTTTATTATAATAAAGTCTGGCTAACTCTCTGGACATACGACCATACTGACGATCCAAAAATCCGATTTTAAAGCCTTCAAGTATGGAATTAGTTATTTCTTCAATTGAGGGTTCTGCAATATTTACCCAGATAAAATCATCCTCTTCTTTTAGTGGATAAATCCTTACATTATCACCACCAGTAAGGCATTGACCACTTTTCATATCAAATTTCCAGTTATGCCAGTTACAGGTGAGAACACATTCGGTGTTTACATTTCCCTGTAATAAAGGATAACCCTCATGAGGGCAACGATTATCCAGAGCAAAGAACTGATCTTTTAATTTAAAAACGGCAATTTGTTTATTACCTTTTTTAAAAATTGTTTTATTTTTTTTAGCCAATTCTTCAGAAGAAATTACTTTTTCCCAGAGCATACTTAAATCCAGTAAATAAAAATTCTATTATTTATGATATTATAATTTGATTTTTGTAAATCTAATACCATAAAAAAATATTCCACCACAGATTACACAGATTTTCACAAATATTTTCCAAATGCAAAGAAATAACCAATTGAAAATTATAGAATTAAAATTATAAAAAATTTCTTATTCATGTTAATCTATTTCTTTATTTGTGTACATCTGTGGTAAATAAATATGAAGTATTTAGGGTAAGATGAAAAATTTTTATAATATTCTCGGTATAACAAAAGATGCAACAATTGAAGATATTAAAAAATCTTATAAGCTTCATGCCTCAAAATTACACCCGGATAAACATAATGGGGATCTTTTTTTTGAAAATAAAGTCAAAGAAATTAATGAGGCCTATGAAATACTCTCTGACTCAGAAAAAAGAAGAAACTATGACTTATTATTAAACACCAAAACAATCAGTTATGATCAATCTTTAAAGAAAAAAGAAGCCCTTTTGAAGACAAAAGAAAACGAGTTAAAAATAAGAGAAAAAGATCTTATTAAAAAAGAAAAAGAATTAAAAATCAGGCTTGATTCCTTAAAGAAAAAGGAGCAGGAAATCCAAAAACTTAAAGAAGAATTGATCCTAAAAAAAATGGAAAATGATGACAGCTATCTTATTATCCATGCTCCTCAGATTAAGGAAAATGTAAAAAATATTTTTGTCAAAAACTGGCTAAAAGTAGTTGGTGAACCTGTAAAAAAAGGAGATATTATTGTAAAAATTCAATCTGAGCGGGCAGAAAATGTAGATATCGTTAGTAATATAGATGGATTTTTAATATATGCCGTAAAGGTTGGGTCAAAAATAGCTGTTGGAGGGACTCTGGCAATAATAAGCAAATGACTTAATTTTTTTCGACAGGACCTGAATAACAAGCCATACCACCTTCAAGGTTAAAAATGTTTTTAACTGGCATTCCCATCATATTTAAGTAACAACAGGCGTCAACACTTCTAACTCCATGTTCGCAAACAACCAGGGTTGTTTTATCAGGATCTACTTCTATAAACCTATGCTCAAGCTCTGGCAGCGGTATTAAAACAGCATCTGGAATATGATAATGTTTATATTCCCAGTCAAAACGTACATCAATAATCTGAATTTCATTTTCAGTTATTAATTTTATTGCATTTTCAGAACGTATATCAGCAAAGGGAGGCTCTGCATCCTCATTTTCAACCCAGTCAGGTTTGGTTTCAGGCTTTATTGAATGCCAGATTAATTTTCTTTTTTCTAATTCTTCAGATTGCATATAACTCAGCCAAAAATTATTAATTGAATACAAAAATTATATCTGAACTAAACAGAAGCTGTTAAGCCACCATCAAGCTCGATTGCTTTTGTGAAATCTTTTATCGCCTTATCATTCAATTGTAAGGCAAGGTAAGAGCTTGCTCTGTTATGATAAGCATTGGAGAAATCTTTATTTAGTTCAATTGCTTTATTAAATTGCTCAATAGATTCATTATATAACTGCATCTGGTAAAGGGTTATACCTTTATTATTATAAGCCCAGGCAAATTTATTATCCAATTTTATTAATTTATCAAAATACTTTATTGCATCTTCAAAATTTCCCTTTTTCAGAAAAACAAGGCCGATATAATTATAAACGTCTAATAAATCAGCCCTCATTTCCAAGGCTGCGGCAAAATCAGGTAAAGATAAATCAAAATCACCATTCTGATAATAGGCAATACCCCGGTTATAAAAACCAAGCGGGTTATAAGGTTCAATATCTATCGCAATATTAAAATATTTTATGCTTTCGCTAAATTTTCCGATTTTTACCAGCTCCTGACCTCTTAGCATATTTGAATCAAAACCGAGAAGAGGACCTGTAGCTGAATGGGTTAATGTCGCAACTTCTTTTAATTTTATTTCAGCATTATTAATTGTTGAATGTACTATTGAATGAAGAGTCTTTTCAAAATCCTGATTTACTTTATTTATTTTTTCTTTTATAAAAACTTTGTTTTCTCTTTCAAGAGCATCTCTGGTCATCCTTTTTACTGTTAAAAGGGTATAAATAATAATTCCTATTACTACCATTAAAAACGCAAAAAGAGCAATAAAATTTATCAGTTGAGAATTATAGAGCTGCACACTAAAGCCTCTGATTGTATCAAGAGCTTTATCAATTTTATTAGTAGAAAAATCATTATTTTTCCTGATTATTAATGATTGCTTTTCAACTTCCCTTTGCAGATCTTTTTGCAATACCAGTATTTTTTTGCTTAGTTCCTGATTATTTTTTTCAAGTGATTCAATTCTTTTTTCCAGATAATTAATCTGAGCATCCTGAGCATAATTTGTGCGTTGGATACGTTCTACACGGGGATCATAGATAACATTCTGTTGAGCAAATACTAAAGGAGTATAAAGCAGACAGATATTCAAAATAATATAAATTAAAAATCTTTTTGACATTCTATATAAAAAACAAGCTTAAAATGTTTTTCCTTTTGACTATATTTAATAATAATTCACAAAATTCTGCAAGAACATAAAAATAAATATAAATTTAAATTTAAATTTATTTTTAGATAATTCGCTCAGATATCTTTAGTTAAAAATATGATTCATATATCTGTGTGTCTTAATTTTCAGGGGAACATCAATATTGCGATTAATAAATATTTTTAATTATTTTTTTTTAAATTCACCAATTTGGTTAAAATTTTGTTATAATGTTATTATGTATTTCTTTAAAAACAATAATTTTTTAATTCTTTTGGAAATTTTTAGATCAAAAATAAATCCCCTAAAGGGACACCTGTTAGTATTAGTTCTATAGATGATACTAACAAATTCTTTTAATTTGACCAATTTTTTTTAATAAATCCAGTTTACTTTAGAGACTACACAAATTATTTTTTGTGAGGATAAATTCATGAATATTTATGTTGGGTATTTACCCGAAAATTTTAACGATCAAATGTTAAACGATAAGTTTGCTGCTTATGGCAAAGTAGCTTCAGCAAAGGTAATTATGGACCGTGAAACAGGCCTTTCCAAAGGTTTCGGTTTTGTTGAAATGAAAGATAACTACGAAGGTCAGTTAGCTATAGATGGTTTAAGAACCTGGACTAAAGAAGACGGGCGTAAAGTTAGTGTAAACATTGCCAAAGAAAGAGAGCCTAGACAGCATTCCAACAGATGGTAGTCTGATTTAGCAAAACTCAGATGTGGATAAAGAGTAACCTTTTTATCCACTTACATCTTTTTCAGTAAAAACTATTTGGAAAAAACACAGGAGAAAACATTTTGAGAGAAAAACCAAATTCACTTTTAACAAAAATAAATGATATTAAGCAGGTGGTCGCATCAGCAGAAAATTATTCAATCAAAAGAATGTTGCTTGTCTTCAAAAATACCGAATTTAGATTAAAAGAAATTAAGCTAATTGAAAGCAAATATCATGATAAATTAGAGCAAATAACTCAGGATTGTGTAATAAAGTTAGATAGTTCACCAAAAGAGTCATTTGATAATTATAAGTCTAGTTTAGGTGATTTACTTGAATGTATTATAAACGATTCTAATCAGGTTTTTACTCCTGCAATTTAATAATCTTATATTTTTTATAGGTTTATTGATAAATTTAGTTTTTTAAATTTGAACCATGGAGGGGATTATAATTCCCCTCCTTGTGTTTTTATGAATTTATATAGAATTATTTCATTTTTATCTGGCTTTTATGTGTTTATTAATCATCATTACAGCATTGTCAACGCCATTTTCTGAATTGATTTTTTCAGATAACTTTTTTGCATGATATTTTATTTCATTATCAGACGTTACTTGATTAATAGCAGCTGATAAATTATCTGAATTTAATTTTTTTATTGGTATTGGTTTAGAACCAACTTTTAATTCATGTATTTTTTTTCCCCAAAAAATCTGATCACCAAAAAAGTGCACAATAATTCCTGGAACACCAGCTCTTAAACCGGCAGAAGTGGTGCCTGCGCCACCATGATGAATAACAGCAGCCATTTTTGGAAAAAGCCAGTCATGAGGAACTGAGTCAATAAAAAATATTTCATCATCATTTATTTTAGAACTATTTAAACCTCCCCACCCTTTCATTAAAATACCTCTTTTCTTACTTTTTTTTAAAGCTTTGATTACAGTTTCCGCTGTTTCTTCAGGATTTCTGGTTCTCATACTACCAAAACCAATATAAACAGGGGGGTCTCCTGATTCCAGAAATGAAGTTAAATCCGCTGGTGGTTGCCAGTTTTCCTGCTTATCTAAAAACCAGTAACCTGTAATCTGCATCCATTCCATCCATTCAGCCTCTCTTTGAATAACATGTGGACTATAACCAAGTATTGTCGGAATTGGATTTTTTTTCTGATAAAATCTAGAAAATATACCCCAAAAAGGTAATGGAGGCAATTCCATAAGTTCTTTCCTCATTTTATTTGTCATCTTTTTTGTATTTTGCCAAAGTACCTGTTCAGTAAGAATAAATGAATACCAGTTATAAATAGGTTTTATTACAGGTATATTTGGTATATCAGGAAAAAATAAGGATGAATGAGTGGTATTTCTGATCATTGGTTGTAATATGGCAAATATAGAAGGTATTTTTAATTTTTCAGCAATACAAAAACCAGGTAAACTAAGAGTAGAACAGATTAAAGCTTCAGAACCCTGACTGGCACTCCACATATCTGTTATCAGCTCTTCAAACATCGGATCTATTAACTTTAACATGCTATATAATGTTTTAACCGGGTTAATTTCCGATTCAAGCATTGCCATGCCAAATTTTGATTCAAGAAGTTCTATTGCATTTCCTCTCAAAGGAAAGAATTCTAACCCTCTTTCTTTAACAAATTCCTCAAAATTTTCATGGGTTGCTATTTTTACCTGATGCCCGGCTTTTTTCAGGCCAATGCCAAGTGCAACATAAGGTTGAACATCGCCCCTGGAACCTATTGTTAAAATAGTTATTTTCATTTTTTACACCAAATTATTCTTTTTTCTTATTTTAAGATATTAATAATCTGATGTCAGTGAGTTTAGTACTAGTTTTTACAATAGTTGAGAATAATTTTAGTCTATTCCCATTGAAATAATATAAAACTTTTTTTCATAAATTTGCATTTTGCTCAATTTTTTTTTAATGGATATGATACTAACCAGATAATAGTAGAATTTTTTTTTAATAAAGGAAAAAAAATGAGTTTAGCAACTAAAGAAATAAGTGCAGTATTAAAACCTCCTCCAACTCATATGGTAGGTGATGGCTTCAAAGTACATAATTTTTTCCCAAATCTGATGGTTATTGGTAATAAAGGAATGAGCCCCTTTTTCCTGATGGATTATAATTCTAAAATCGAATTTCCTCCCAGTGATAAACCAAGAGGAGTAGGAGTACATCCCCACCGAGGATTTGAAACAGTTACAATTGCTTATCATGGTAAAGTTGCACATCATGACAGCACCGGGAATGGTGGTATTATTGGTGAAGGTGATGTGCAATGGATGACCGCAGGCTCAGGCATTTTACACAAAGAATATCATGAGAAAGAATTTAGTAAAAAAGGTGGCTTGTTCCAAATGGTTCAGCTCTGGATAAATCTGCCTTCTAATTACAAAATGACTCCACCTAAATACCAGCCTTTATTGCATAGTACTATGGGAAAATACCAGTTACCTGATAATACTGGAACAATAAATATTATAGCTGGTGAATATAATGGTGTAAAAGGACCAGCACAGACATTTACGACAATCAACCTTTTTGATGCCAGACTAAAAAATAATGCTGTGTTTGAAATGGATTTTCCTGAAAATTATAATACCGGAATACTTGTAATTGAAGGGAAAGTTAAAATAAATGAGACTGAAACGGTTTTAAATGATAACTTTGTCTTTTTTAAAAATAAAGGGACTAAAATTAAAGTGGAGAGCCTGGAGGATAGTATTGTACTAGTTCTTAATGGCGAACCGATTAATGAGCCAATTGTTCAGTATGGACCATTTCTGATGAATAATTATCAGGAAATTGAACAGGCTGTAATAGATTTAAATGAGGGAAAATTTGGGTATCTGGAAGATTGATAAAAGTTACTTTTATTTACTAATTCTCAACCACATTATTTTTTATAATTCGGTTATAATATATTTTTGTAAAAAAAAAGAATTATTTAACCTTTAAATTAAATATGACTTACTGTCAAAAAAGATTATTGTGGAGTTATAATTCAATTTGCATTTACCAATTTGTTTAATATAACTGATAATTAAGGAGAAAATTTCACTACAATGAAAATTACTTGGACAAAGATAGACGAAGCCCCGGCATTGGCAACTTACGCTTTATTACCTGTGGTCAAGTCTTATACAAAAGGGACCGGAATTGATGTTGAGATAAGTGATATCTCTCTTGCAGGAAGAATTATTGCTAATTTTCCTGATAAATTGACAGAAGATCAAAAAATACCAGATAATTTAGCTATACTGGGTAAATTGGTGAAAACACCTGAAGCAAATGTACTTAAATTACCTAATATAAGTGCTTCAATCCCCCAATTACAAGAAGCAATTACTGAATTACAGGGAAAAGGATATGATATACCTAATTATCCTGAAGAACCTAAAAGTGATGAGGATAAAGCCCTTAAAACAAGGTTTGGAAATGTCTTGGGTTCTGCTGTTAATCCTGTTATCCGTGAAGGGAACTCTGATCGTAGGGCTTCAGCTTCAGTTAAAAAGTTTGCCCAAAAGAATCCCCACAGAATGATGAAACCATGGCCTGAGTCAGGCTCTAAAACACAAGTAACTTATATGGAAGAGAAAGATTTTTTTGGCACTGAAACATCTTTAACTCTTGATAAAGCCTGTAAAGTTAACATTGAATTCGTTGATTCTGATAACAAAGTAACTGTATTAAAAGAAAAGTTATCTCTTCAGGATAGTGAAGTCATTGATTCAGCTGTAATGAATATTGCTGCTTTACGTGATTTTTACACTAAGCAGATTGATATCACTAAAAAAGAAGGCTTATTACTTTCACTGCACCTTAAAGCGACCATGATGAAAGTTTCTGATCCTATTATGTTTGGTCATTGTGTTTCAGTTTATTATAAGGATGCCCTTGATAAACATGCCTCTGTTCTTAAAGAAATAGGAGCAAATGTTAATAATGGTATTGCTGATGTTATAGAGAAGCTTGACAGACTTCCTGCTGATAAAAAAGCAGAAATTGAAGCAGATATTAATGCTGTTTATGAAAAACAACCAGCTCTTTCAATGGTTGATTCAAGAAAAGGTATTACAAACCTGCATGTACCAAATAATGTTATTGTTGATGCTTCAATGCCTAATGTTGTTCGTGATGGTGGCCAGTTATGGAATAAAGATGACAAACTACAGGATACTATTGCCATGATTCCTGATCGTAGCTATGCAACTATGTATAAGGCAATTATTGAAAATGCCAAAATACATGGTCAGTTTAATCCATCCACAATGGGAAGTGTTTCAAATGTAGGTTTAATGGCTCAAAAAGCTGAAGAGTATGGTTCTCATGATAAGACATTTGAAGCAACTGCAAATGGTAAAATACGGATTATAGATGAATCAGGAAAAACACTTCTTGAGCAAAATGTTGAAAAAGGTGATATTTTCAGAATGTGCCAAACCAAAGATTCACCTATTAAAGACTGGGTTGGTTTAGCTGTCAGAAGGGCAAGAGCTTCAGGAGAACCTGCTGTTTTCTGGTTAGATCAGAACAGAGGGCATGACGCAGAAATTATCAAAAAAGTAAATAAATATCTCCCTGACTTTGATACAAATGGTCTGGAAATTAAAATAATGGATCCTGTAAATGCAATGAATTTTTCATTGGAAAGAATACGAAAAGGTCAGAATACAATCTCAGTTACCGGAAATGTTTTACGAGATTACTTAACAGATCTTTTCCCAATACTTGAATTGGGAACTAGTGCGCGTATGCTATCCATTGTACCTCTTCTTGATGGTGGAGGTTTATTTGAAACCGGAGCTGGTGGTTCTGCTCCAAAACATGTTGAGCAGTTTATTAAAGAAGGTCATTTAAGATGGGATTCCCTTGGTGAATATAGTGCGCTTGTACCATCATTTGAATTAATTGCTGATAAAACTGGTAATCCAAAAGCAACTATTTTTGCTGAAACTTTAGAGTTGGGAATTGGTAAATATCTGGAAAATGAAAAAGCCCCTTCCCGTAAGGTAAACCAAATAGATAACAGAGGCAGTTCTTTTTATCTTGCTATGTACTGGGCACAGGCTCTGGCAGAACAGAATAAAGATTCAGAATTAAAAGCACGCTTCACAACTATTGCTAATAAAATGACCGAAAATGAAGCCAAAATCAATGAGGAACTTTTAAGCGCTCAGGGAAGACCTGTTGATTTAGGAGGGTACTATATGCCTGATTCTGTTAAAACAGAAAAGGAAATGCGCCCAAGTGCAACATTGAATCAGATTATTGATAATTTTTAAATAAGTAGCAAATAAAAGCTAAGATATTAAATAAAATTTAAATATCTTAGCTTTTTACCAGTTCTTTTTTAAAACCCCCTAGAACAACCATTTTACTTGATGGTGAATCCCAATATTCCGCTTTTTCGACATTTATTTTTAATAAAGTTAAATCAGGATCATTTAATTCTTCCGGAAACCATGTTTTATAAAAAGGGCTCCATAATTCTTCCATTTTCTTTTTGTCATGAACCAGTTCAGCTTTACCAGAAATTGAAATATACACATTATTTATCTGATCAGAAAAACTAACATTTACTGCCTGGTGATGTTTTATTTCATTACATTTTCTAGTTGATTCATCAGTAAAAAACCATAAACTACCCTCAAACTCAGTTTGTTGTGTAGCCATTGGTCTGCTTCTAAGAGAGCCATCATCTTGTTCTGTAGTCAGCATTGCAAATTTTATTCCTTTTATAAGTTGAGCTATTTTTGTTGTACTTAATTTTCTTTCTTCATTTACACCCATAATTTCAACTCCTCCAAAAAATTTTATACCAGTCTTTTTATAAGACTACCTGTTATGAAATTATATTGAAAAAAAATTCCCCTTATGAAATCATAAGGGGAATTTTTTAGTTATTATTTACATTCCTGGCGGTTTACAAAGGTTAAATTTTGTGCCGTCTTTTAAAGTAACTACCCAACTAGAATCTGGCTTATAACAGTTCTCTGTGATTGGATTTCCAGTATCTCCAGGAGGAGTACACATCTGAACCTTTTCTCCACTGGCTAATGTCACCATATGATTGGCACCTGGTTGGAGGCATGAAGAGCTTGAAGAAGCTCCTGTTGCTCCGCCTGAAGGTGCTGATGTCGGAGCTGAACTCGGTGGGCCCGGAGGTCCGCTGGGAGGAGCTGGTAAATTAATATTAATGGTTGGGCCTGTAACCGTCTGATTTTGTGAAACATTTACATTTTGCTGAACATTAACACCGATATTAATATTTACCGAAATATTTATATCAACAGTTTCAAAATCTTTGGTAATTTTTTTATCTTTGACTTTTTCAGAACCAACAACTTTACCACTATCATCATAAACTTTTCCGTCATAACTTACCAGATCTCCTTCTTTTAAACCTGTAAGACTAATATCATGTGAGTTATCTTTAAGTTTATCTGAAGGTATATCAAATTTATAAGTATCATCGTTTACGCCAATTTCACTGGCAACTTTAGATATTTTGTCATTATCTGATTCAGCCTTAGTTGTAAAATTTGAACCAGCATTTGTTCCAGGATTTGATAATTTTAAATTAAAGACAATTGTGCTATCGCCACCATTTTTAAAATTAAGGAATGTATGGCCTGCTGTTATTTTCGGATCAATTGCTCCTCCACCCTTAGGACCAAGGTTAAGCCCAGTTACTTTATTGGCCGTATTTTTACTCTGGTCACCCAAATCAGTATTTGGTGTTGATGTACATGAACTTAATGCAATCATAAAAGACACAATGAAAATCTTGGTAAATTTACCTGGTTTACTAATCATTTTTTCTCCTTGGATTAATTGGCTTATACAATTAACTTACTAAATTTGTTTTTGAAAACCGGATCAAATCGTAAGTTATATAAATCTATTTCCCATTTGACATCTTCCTTTAAATCAGGATTTAATTTTATAGCTTCTTCTAAAGCACTAAATGATACATTTAACAATTCAGGCTTTTTTTTTGCATTTATTGAAAAAATACAGCTTTTTGCAAAATAACCCAGATAATAAAGTGGAGTAAATACAATTACTGTGTTTATTAATCTGGAGGCCTCGTCTATTTTATTCAATTTTCCTAATGCAAGGGCCAGAAAAATAGAAGCTTCCTGTTTTTTTGCCCATTCCCTATCATCATTAAAGGATATTAGTTTTTCATAATATTGTACAGATTTTTTTAATAATTCTTCTCGTAAATTTTCATTTGATAAATCACCTTTTCGGTAATAAAGCCTGGCAAGCTGATCCAAAATATGAAGATTATCAGGTTCTATATTAAAAGCATTTTCAATTTTTTCAATTGCTTTATCAAGATCAGGAATTATTTCTTCATGCAAATGACTTATTTCATTTTTGTATTCAGTAGATGGTGAATCAATGTTTAAAACTGTTAATTTTTCCATTTCCTGAATTTTATCTAAGCCCCTTTCAAAATAAACATAACCCAAATTATGAATTACTTCTGCTTTGGTAATCCCAATCTTTTTAACCTCATCTTCGTCAAGTGTGTCAAAAAGTCTGATTGTTTCTTCATTTGCATTAATTGCATCTTCATAATTTCTCCTTAGAAGATTTAGGTTAGCAAGTAACGCATGAAGCTCAATCATACTGTCAAAATGGCACATACCAAATTCAATTAATTTTTCAGCTTCTGAAAGATACTCTTTATGTTTAAATTCTAATGCCAGATGAAAGCATATTTTAAACCCTTTCTGAGTTTTATCAATTTCCGGTTCAAGCCCGGATAAGATATATAGTTTATTTAGATTGTAAGAATCTAGCTTCAGAATTTCAGAAATTTTAAGAAGCAATTCCTTATTAGCTTTTCTTTCTCCACTCTCAATTCTGTTTATATGCGAGCGTGAAAGATTAAGCTCTTTAGCAAGATGATACTGGGTAAAACCAGCTCTTTTACGAATTAATTCAAGTTCTTTTCCAAATGCAGCCATTTTATTCTCGATTCTAATTAAATTAAATCCAAATCCTTTTTCTATTGTAGGTTAATCAACCTATAAATATATTTTAGGAGTATCTTTTAAATTTGTCAACTAGTTGCATAAAAGAATTTAAATTAAAATTTAAATATAAAAAAGGATTGAACCTAGTGTTATTCTATAATTAAACCCATCTTTTAATCAACATAAAACATAAAATACTTAAAATTTCTTAACACTACTGGTAAAAAAAAAGTTCTGGGTATTTTACCCAGAACTTTTTTTGTAAACTTAAATATTTGAAAAAAATTATCTTTTTGAGAACTGGAATTTCTTTCTTGCTCTCTTTTGACCGTATTTCTTTCTTTCTTTAACTCTTGAATCTCTTGTAAGAAAACCTTCAGCTTTTAATGGAGATCTATATTCGTCACTTACTTCAAGTAATGCTCTTGATAAACCGTGTCTTATTGCACCTGCCTGGCTGGAAATACCGCCACCTTTTACATTTACAATTACATCAAGTTTTCCTTCTTCTGATACTATGGCTAAAGGAGCTTTAACCATGTTTGTCAAATTTCTTCTGTTACCAATATAATCTTCCGCAGTTCTGTTATTAATGGTCATCTTACCATTACCAGCTCTGATTCTTACTCTGGCAACAGCTGTTTTTCTTCTGCCTGTTCCCCAGTAATAAGTTTGCTTATTATCCATTTACTAACTCTCCCTGTGATGATAATTCTACTGTTCTTGGTTTTTGTGCTATATGGGGATGTGTTGCTGATTTATAAACTTTTAATTTACCATATTGGGCATCACCAAGCCTGTTGTGTGGTAACATACCTTTTACAGCCTTTTCAAGAGCTCTTTCAGGGTGTTTTTCCAAAAGTTGCCCTAAAGTTGTCTTTCTATGTCCACCTGGGTAACCAGAATGTCTATGGTATATTTTTTGTACTTTTTTATTTCCAGATACAACAAATTTGTCTGCATTTGTTACAACAACAAAATCACCACAATCCATATGTGATGAAAAAGTAGGTTTGTGCTTGCCTCTAAGCATATCAGCAATTGCAGAAGCTAACCGTCCAAGGGTTTTACCTTCTGCGTCAACGTGAATCCACTCTCTTCCAAGAGTGTCATGGTTTGGCATATAAGTTTTCATATCAACTCGTCCTTCATAATACGTTCTTAAATTTAAATTTAAGTTAATTTAATTTTAGTTTACTACAACCTAAACATTATCCAATAATATTTGCTCAAAGTCAATAGCCTGACTTAAAAAAACCAATCTCTTTCCTGCTCTATTTTTTGCCTCTCCTCCTCGGAAAAAGCAGTAATATAGACTGAACCATATTCATCATTTGGAGCATAACCACGGAAGGTAAAATCAGTATTGCTTATTAAATAATTTATTGGTCTTAAAATACTTAGATCAAAGCTAAAGGAATAATGATTCTTTTTGGCATGTATTCGATAATTTCTCCCATTTAGTTTAAAATCAATAAAAATAATATTTGAATTATTACTTTCTTTTTCAACTACATTTTCAGGTAAAAATGCACCTCGGGAAATTTCGCTTAACCTCTTAAAGGTTTTTACATAATCATTATTTCCTTCATAATAAATTTCTCTTCTATTCCACCAAATTCTACTCTTATCAAGTACAGCCAGAAGGTTTAACTCATATGCCGGGGTAATTATTTTTCCGTTTTGATCCTCTTCTTCCAAAAATGAGTCTTCAAAAAGTTCACATTCATCAATTATTAATCTTAATTCTTTAAACATATTGAAAGTTTCATTATTCCACTGCATTAAAAGTCTGACAAAATAATCACTAGAAATATGAGAATATCCGCTAAGAAACCCTAACTTCCTATAATAATTAACAAAATTCATAGTCCAGTCTTTAATTTTATTTTTTCTATTTTCTAAAACTTTTTGCATTATGTTTACAACCTCCACTGAATTTTTATATTATAATTATAACATTGTGTTGTAAAATCTTTCAAGTATATGTTGTAAATTATAACAAATAATTTTACATTTAAAATATTGATTTTACATAGGTTTAATTACACTTAATGTCAATGATATTTATAAAATAGTTACATTACGTAATATAATATTTTGAGAATTATTCTATATTTATATTTATTGCTTTATTTTGATTTGGCTCACTGTTATCTGGATAGAATTACCTTATTATTAAAAGGATATATGTACTGGAGAAAATAAGATGAATCATAATATTTTCCGTTTTTTTAAAATTGGTCTCACTTCACTATTACTAACCTTTTTAATCATTTCAAATGTATTTGCAGAAACAAAAAAAGAAAAAGCAACATTAAGTGGTGGTTGTTTCTGGTCAATGGAAGCACTATTTCAAAGATTAAACGGCGTTATTTCTGTAGAACCTGGTTATGCTGGTGGTCATGTTAAAAGTCCGACCTATGATGAAGTATGTGAAGGTAATACAGGTCACGCGGAATCAGTTCAGGTTACCTTTGATGCAAATGTTATTTCTTATCAAAAAATCCTTGAAGTATTTTGGAAAGTTCATAACCCGACTACTTTAAACCGACAGGGAGCAGACGAAGGGACACAATACCGCTCAGTTGTTTTTTTTCATAATAAAAAGCAAAAAGAAATTGCTGAAAAATCTAAAGTTGAAATCTATAAATCAGGGTTTTGGGGTAATTTACCAATTGTTACTGAAATTACTCCTTTTACCAATTTTTATAAAGCAGAAAATTATCATAAAAACTATTATAATAACCATACCGAACAGGGGTATTGTGTAGCTGTAATAGAACCAAAAATAACCAAGTTAAAGTTGCATTTTAGAAATCTTTTGAAGTAAATATTATATTAATGTGGGCTATTAATTGCTTCTACGAGTTCATCCCATAGGGTATCTTTAGCAAAAGCTGTATTTTTATATTCTTCACTTTGTACTGCATCAGATGAGATATTAATTCCCATTCCTTCAGCAAATTTTTCAGACTGGTGTATTCTTGCTCTGAAAATTGCCCGGTTGGCAGCTTCTCTGGTATTTTTTATCGTATTTAGGATTTCCTGATCTTTTAAATTTTTGTTTCCATTAATCTCAATTTCTATTCTGGCAAGAACTTCATAAAGATCTCTCTGCCCCATATCAAATGTATCAAGTTTATTTACTACTAAAACATGAGTTTTTTCAAAAGCTGTTTTTAAAGGTCTTCGATAATCCTGAATTTTATTTAAAAGCATTCTGGATAACCTGTTTAAATGAAAAGTAAGCCTTTCCATATCACTTTCTTTAACGGCTGAAATTGTAAAAACATTTGGTACCTTGGAATCAGGATCAAAGTAGTGAGATAAATCTTTACCAAGGCGATCGCTCATATCTACTATATTTTGGGCAATTTCCTCATTGGTATGGCTTTTGGCTATAATTTCAGGTAAATGCTGCACGTATCCCATACCCGTTCTCAAAGTATTATCTTCTGAACTTACTATAACATCAACCAGATTTCTCAATTCATATGAAACTTCAATTGTACTCATTAAGCAGGCATCCATATTAAGGATATCAATTTTACCTGCTCCCATCTTAATCGCTTTTGCCAGATTAGGCAAAGAAATAAGGCTGTTGGAAGTATCATCAACCGCGATTCCATGATATGCAACGCCATGATCATTTATATCAACTATTTTTCTTTTTGCCGGGTAATTTGAAAACCCCCATTTTAAAAATGCAGCTAAAGATTTATAATCTCCTGTGTCATAATCTCGTTTCGATTGGACATAAGATGAAACAATTTTATCTTTATTTTTATCTTTAACAATAAAATATCTTCTGGTATCAGCCTGCTGGTCTCCATCAGTAAATATAACCTGATTAAAATTTTCATTTGAACCTGCCAGTTCATGTTGATTAATCAGTGGTTTTAATTCATGTCTTTCTGACTCTTTATTATTATCAAATGCCAAATAAGAAAGCAGAGTTGTTCCTTTTTGTTTTAGTCTGAATGATGGTAGTTCCTTAACTTTTTTACCCCATTCGGAAGAATCTGAATTACTGGAACTCTCAGAATATAAAGAAAGTTGATTACCATTTAGGACTATATTAGGATTTGTATTTTCATTGCCACAGCCATTTAAAATCAAGGACGATATAATTGGTAAAGCAATATAGGAAATCTTATTTTGTTTTAACTTCATAAATCTCTAATTAACGAATACGCATTTTACTTGATAAATAGAAAAATTTTAAAGAAACTTTCTTAAAAAAAGATTATAAATAAAATAATTAAAAGTTAATTTTTTGAATCTAGCATAAAGATTTATATTATAGCTGGCAAACAGCTATTTTTAAAGGATGATTTTTGTCCCAGCTTGGAAAATCATCTTCAGGTTGTATTATTTCTATTTCTTTGATAGGTTTGCCAGCCTTAATGGCACATCTTTTTAAAATTTCAATCCAGTCATTTAAATTAACCTGACCCACATTATTAACAGCAATAATCCTGCCACCTGGTGCAGTAACCATCAATGCTGGTTTAAAAATACTCTGGTAATCACGTATTAAGTCCACTGTTCCAAAATGTCCTTTTGACCAGGGAGGCGGATCCAGAAAAACAAGATCAAAATTTTTCTCTTTTAACTTAACTTCAGGCTTCCTTTTAGCCAATCTGCCCTTAAAAGGAATACCTGCCATCTGGTAAAGTGCACCAAATACATCTTCTTTTATTAACTTAAAATTTTCTCCGGTTATCTGATTAATTTGAGCATTTTCCTGACCAATTTCCAGGCTTGACTTCGCAAAATCAATATTCCAGACTTCTTTTGCCTCACCTTTTACTGCACATAAACCAATACCACAGGTATAAGAAAATAAATTAAGAACAGATAAATCTTTACTATTTTTAAGGACATAACGCCTACCAGCTCTCATATCCAGAAAAAGTAACGGATCTTGACCTCGATGTCTCGCTTTTACCAGATAATTAATATTAATTTCCTTGGATATTGAAGGTTTCAAAGCTTCTTTAACTGGTCTTTGAAAATGT
>CAYRDV010000019.1:14247-29890 GCA_964422885.1 uncultured Candidatus Sericytochromatia bacterium | reverse complement strand
CTTTGTTTTGTTTCCAAAGTTCTACTTTGGAGTCAATACTCACAGGGGCCCCACCCTGTGGGGAGTTATTTTCAATAAGTTTTAGATTCTCACGGCCAAAGTGGCCTCAGAATGACCATTTTTAATGGTTAACGACCCATTGCTATAAAAAAATTTGCGGGAACCAGTTGAAATATTTTTAAAGACCAACTTTTAAAATAAAGCCTTTTTCTCGGCTATATTTTAAATTTAATAATTTACAAATCCAATCAACTTCTAATGTTGATAACTTATCACGTTGTTTATTAAGATTATCTAAAAGTTCATTTTTGCTGATACCAGTTGGTATCTTTGCTTTTGATAAAAGATAGAAGGAAAGTAATTCAAGCATCGAAGATGGAATATCAGTATTTTTAAGAGAATTTATATTTGATAAAAAATCAGATGACTGTTCTCTTAATGTATCAGGTGTTGATTTACTAATCATACTAATAATTGAATGAATTTTCTTTTTACGCAGTTCTTTGCGGTTTTTTATTTCATTTTCATAATTATTTAGCATTAAGGGGAATCTGTTCAAAGCAGGAATTAAACTATTTAAGCTTTTTATTGATTCTTTTAAAAGATGATTATTTGAAAGTTCAAATTCTTTTTTTAGGTCCATTACAGCTTTTTTAATTTTATTTGTCTTAACTTTGGCAAATTGTCTTGTTTCAGGAGAAAGATTAAAATCTTCAGACCCTAAAGAACTAAACATACTATTTAAATTTTCAAAGCTCAAATTAATATTTTTTTCCAGATTGGTTTTTAGGCCTTCAAGTAAGGGCACTAAAATTTCATAAGCTTTTAATTCATCATCAGCGATACTCTTTCTGAATGGCCTCGATTTTGCTTTGAAAAACTGTGAATTTGTTTTAATCTTTTTTCTCATTTCTTCAACAAATGAATCTGACTTAAGGAGAACGATATTTCCGCCCTGTACTTTAGGAACATATTTATTATTATGAATAATAGTGAAATTTACAAAAAGAGTTTCGGAAAATTCCAGATCAATCTCAAGCATTGAACTGGTATCAAGATCTTCTGTTAACTTAACCTCAATCACATTATTTTTAGGCAAAAATCTTATTACAGAACCAGCTGAAGCAAAATTTCCAGAGGTTGAGATATTTTTCTTAAAATACTCACTATTTAGGCTCATATCTTTTATAAAATTATCTATCTGCACCAGAGTATTTAGTTTTGTGAGAATAATTTCTTTTGCTCCATCTGCCTTTTTTTCGGGAAGACTAAAAATAGTACAGCCATCATCAAAAAAGCTGGTAATTTGTAAAGAACCAATTTTATCAATAATAAAACTGGTGATTTCTTTTCTTATTTTTTTTGAGAAATGGAATTTTTTATAGGTATTTAATTTTTCTCTAATTAAATTTAGCTCATTTTCTTTACTGGTTTTTTGCAACTTTCTTAAATCTATTTTCTTTTTCTGCTCTTTTAGTTCGAACTTTTGATCCGCACTAAGATTTACAGAAGTAACCCCCAAATTATAATCAAGAACCAGTTCTTTAAGCTCCAGGTGAATATTTTTAATATCTTCAGTTAAATCTTCAGTTAGTTTTTCAAGGTAAAGATTGCTGTTCTCTATTGCTTTACTTTCTTCAGTTAATTTGCTCAAAATAAATCTAAGATGGTTAAGTTGTTTCTGTCCAACCTCTGATGACAGATCATCAACTTCCAGCTTTACGGGATAATCAAATGTTTTTATGTCTGAAGTCTTTACTTCATCAATTCGTTCAACAAAGGACGAAGCTTTTATTTTTATATGAGTCCGCTCTTCAGTTTTTTCAACAGGAATGGAAAGTTCTGTTCTTATTAGATCAGGGTTTAAAACATTAGCAGAAGCTAAATGCTCCGTTTTTAAAAGTCCGGGGTTAGTTGGAGCTTTTGAAACATCCGGTTTGACTTGTGCTGCATTTGCATCACGGACCAAAGCTGCCTTTCTGGCTTCTTCAAGAGCAGGAATCTGGGAGGTAAACTTGGCATAACTTAAAGGAGATACGACAGTTTGCACATTTAACATATTATAGTTAACGAGAGCTTCCTGAAGTTCATTCATGTTTACGTAACGATTTTCTTTTCTTTTTGATAAAGATTTCATTATTATTTTTTCAAGTTCTTTGGAAATAGCCGGATTTACTTTCGATAAGGGAATTGGCTCACCAGTAGTAACTTTTGTAATAACTTCCCAAACATTTTCGCCATTATAAGGAAATTCACCGGATAAAATTTGATACATTGTCACCCCAAAAGCATACATATCTACTCTGTGATCAACATTTTTGGGATTTTCTATCTGTTCCGGGGACATATATAAAACACTACCCAGCAAAGTGCCTGCCCGTGTAAGGTCTAACTTATCATCCATCCTAACCAAGCCAAAATCAGTAAGCTTTAACATACCACTATCACAATAAATCAGGTTGCCAGGTTTAATATCTCTATGAACTAATTGTTTTTGATGCATATATGCCAGAGCTTCACAAACCTGAATACCAATCTTTAAAGCAATGCTGACAGATAGGTATTTCTGCTCTTCAAGCATTTTTTCCAGTGACTTTCCCTCAAGATATTCCATTACCATATAGCATTCTTTTGTATCTGAATCCTCACCAAGCTCGTAAACAGTTACAATATTGGGATGATTAAGATTGGCAACAGCCCTTGCCTCCCGATAAAAACGTTGAACAACTTCTGTATGAACATCTTTAGCTATATTTACCGGAATTTTTGTTTTCTTTATAGCAACAAGTCGATCCAAACGGGGATCACGGGCTAAAAATACAGCCCCCATTCCTCCGCTTCCGATCTGTTTTATTACCTCATAGTCTTTAATTGCCATTATCTAAGACTTTTATTTAACCCCGTAATAGAAATTTAAAACCCATTTTTTATTGTAACATTGTCGCAAGTTTAAATGTTTTATAAATTTTAAAAAGTATTGATATTTTAAAAACAAATAAACTTCCCAACAATTATTGTTATAATTATTTAATTTATAAATACTAATTATACCTTTTAAAACAAATATTCATGAAAAAGTTAACAGCAAAGAAAAATTTATTAACATACAGTTTTCTTTTCGTAGTTATTTTTTTCCTGAAAATGCCAGTTTTAGCAGACCAAGAACCCATAACCTCGACTGAAGAGTTAAAAACATTATTAAAAAGAGATTTTTTAATAAATTTTAATGAGGGTGATGTCGTTTTAATGAGTCAGGTTAATAATATTCCTGAAAGTGTAATTTTAAAGGGTTATGGAAAGTTAGGTCCTCAAAGTGAAAAATTAGCTAAAGATGCCGCTTTGGCGGATATGAAAAGAAATTACATAAATTTTATCAAAGGTTCTACCTTTGAAATAAATAATAATTCTCTTTTAATTAACAATTCATTTATTATAAGTAGCCCTAAAAACAAAATTGAAGAAAAAACATTACCAGAACTTAATATTTATCAGGTTGAAATGGATGTTGAAATTCCAGATTATGTCCGAAAATATTCAAGCAATCTGCCATCAGTAATCTCTATAGGAACAGCAGAAATAAAGGATAAGAAAAATATTCTTGATTCCTATAATAATGCCAGAAATAGTGCAATAATTAATGGACTGACAGCCTATTATGGAAACCTTAATAAAAAACAAAAAGGTGTAATTTTCTTTCAAAAAATTCTTTATAATTCTCTTGAAACACTTATTAACTCAGATACTTTTTTTTATGTTGTTCAATTTGGCATTGCTGAACCCAAAAATATACCTGAAAAAAAACCTGAAGAGAAGAAAAAACCAAAAAGCAACAAAAATCTTTCTAAATTTTTGAATAAAGAAGAATAAATGTTGTAGTAAGGACAGAACACTGTTCTGTCCTTACTACACAAACAGGGATGCTAGGACTCGAACCCAGATAAACAGAACCAGAATCTATTGTCCTACCATTGAACGACATCCCTACGTGCCTTACAGGTAGAAATTATATCATAATCTTAAATCTGTAGGCAAATTATAATAAAAATTTAAACTTACAGTTAAAAAGAAAATGTTGTTAAAAAAGATTGATTCCTGTCTTCCCGTTGGTCACAGGAATGACCTTGACTTGTCACTTCTGCGGAGGCAGGAGTCCATATATACTTGAATTCCTTTTTATTTAATACTATAAAGATAAATTTCAAATATAGTATTAACAAACGTTTCTAACAAAAGTAAACTTTATATTATTAATTTGAGCTTGGGGACAGGAGAAATAAAAATGAATAAGTTAAGTATAAAAGATTTAAATAAATCGGAGCTTGAAAACAAAGCAGTACTTGTAAGAGTTGATTTCAATGTACCTTTAAAAGATGGCCATGTTTCAGATGATACGAGGATTATAGCGGCTCTTCCTACTATAAAATATTTACAGGAAAATAAAGCAAAAGTTATCCTGGTTTCCCACCTTGGCAGGCCAAAAGGACGAGAAGAAAAATACTCCCTTAAACCAGTTGCAGATTATATCCAAAATAAACTTAATATTAAGGTTAATTTTTTAAATGATTCTGTTGGTGAAGACGTTTCAAAAGCAATACAGGAAGCAAAACCTGGAGAGTTAATTCTTTTAGAAAATATTCGTTTTTACCCTGAAGAAGAAAAAAACAATCATGAATTTGCCGAAAAGTTAGCAAAACTAGCCGATATCTATGTAAATGATGCCTTCGGAACCGCTCATCGGGCACATGCATCAACAGCAGGGGTGGCAGCGTTTTTACCAGCTTATGCCGGGTTTTTGATGGAAAAAGAAATTGAGTTTCTTTCAAAAGCACTAAATCCTGAAAAACCTTTTGTGGCAATTATCGGAGGAGCAAAAATTTCTTCAAAAATCGGTGTTTTGACCAATCTGCTGGAAAAAACTGATGGTATGGTTATAGGTGGAGCAATGACCTATACTTTTTTAAAAGCAAAAGGCCAGCCTGTGGGAAAATCCCTTGTCGAAGATGATTATCTTAATATGGCAAAAGAAATTATAGATAAAGCTGTTTCAACAAAATGTAATTTTATCCTGGCTGATGATCATGTAGTTGCTGAGGGTATTGATGCGCCTTCAGGTGAAGTTGTGGATGCAATTGCGGATAATATGAGCGGATTCGATATTGGTCCAAAAACTATTGAAAGAATAAAATCTGTCTTAGAAAGTGCAAAAACAGTTGTCTGGAATGGTCCACTCGGTGTTTTTGAAAAAGCACCATTTTCTAAAGGGACCGAAGCCATCGCCAGACTTTTGGCAGAAGCAACAACCAAAGGTGTCACCACTATTGTAGGAGGTGGAGATTCTGTAGCAGCAATCGAAGAGTTTGGTTTGGCTGATAAATTCAGCCATATTTCTACAGGTGGTGGAGCTTCCCTGGAATTTTTGGAAGGAATAGAACTTCCTGGTATTAAAGTTATAAAAAATAAGTAAAAGAAAAGCCCCCTGCTCAGGGGGCTTTTCTTTTAGATTTCTACTTTGCCACCCAGATATTTGGCAAAAAACTTTTCCATTGCCTGATAAAAATCAAAACGATTTTCTTCATTATGAAAACCATGGCCTTCATTATCCTTTACCATATATGGAACATCAATCCCTTTTTCTTTCAGAGCTTTCACCATCTGATCTGACTCATCCTTATTTACTCTGGGATCATGAGCTCCCTGAGCAATAAATAAAGGAGCCTTAATTTTATCAACATGAAAAACCGGAGAAGCAGACTGAAGTAATTCTTTATCTTTCTCTGGATCACCAACCATTTCCTGCATCATTTTTAACATTGGTTTCCAGTATGGAGGAATAGTATTCAGAAAAGTAAATAGATTGGAAACACCGACATAATCAACTCCACAGGCATAAAGCTCCGGGGAAAAAGCAAGGCCGGCAAGCGTGGCATATCCACCATAAGAGCCACCATAAATACCAACTTTTTTCGGATCAGCGATTCCCTCTTTAATCAACCAGTTTACCCCATCTGAAATATCATCCTGCATTGTCTTTCCCCATTGTTTAAAACTGGCTTCCCAAAATTTGCGGCCATAACCTGTGGAACCTCTGAAATTCATCTGTAAAACAGCATATCCACGGTTTGCTAAAAACTGTACTTCAGGATCAAAACCCCAGTGATCTCTGGCCCATGGTCCCCCATGAGGATTAACAATAACAGGAAGGTTCTTTACTTCATACCCTTTTGGTAAAGTAAGATAACCATTTATTGTCAGTCCGTCACGTGATTTATAAGTAACAGGTTTCATATCAGACATCTGTTTTTCATCAAGCCAGGGACTGACATCAGAAAGTTTATTAAATTCCTTTGTTTTTAAATCATAGAAATAATAAGCACCTTTGCTTTTATCACTGAATGTTCTGATAATAATTTTATCTTCTTCTTTATCTGTGTCTGCAATCCTTACTTCATAACCGGGTAAACGTTTTTCAATTTCTTTTTGTAATAATTCAGCCTTTTTATCAAAAAAATGATATTGGGTTTTCCAGGTAACAAAAGAGGTTCCAGTTAGTAATTTTCGCTTTTTGGAATAACGGATATTTTCTACATCAACTTCAGGATGCTCATAAATAAGGTTTAATTCTTTATTATTGGCCAAATCATATTTAACAATTGCTGATTTATCCCTACCAAGGTTAGAAGCCATATATAAATATTTATTGTCAGGGGTAAATAATAAAGGAGCTAAAGTTTCCTTAAAGCTTGTGGTAATTACATTTTTAAATTTATCCTTCTCACTGTTTCTGTATAAAAGGCTGGTTTCAACACCGTCCATTACATAGGCAATACGCAATTTACCATTATGATCAGTCATCCATCCTGTAACATTGCCAGGGTTTTCCTGAACCATATTCATTTTGCCTGTATTGATATCAATTTTATAAACATCAAAAACAGTTGGATTTCGTTTATTCAAACCGATAACCATTTCATTATCATTATTATCAAGGTCATCAATAATCTGAACTCTTACTTTTTCAAAGGGAGTAAGGTCTTTCTGGTTTTTTCCGTTTTTATCTACCGCAAATAACCGGAAATTTTCATCTCCTTTTGAATCCTGAACATAAACTATGCGGTTATTACTGGCCCAGAAATAATTGGCAATATCCCTTTCAGTTGCATTTGTAACTCTGGTAGCACTTTTATCTCCAAGCTTCTGGACATAGACATTTAACCGACTTTTCGATGATGCCAGATAAGCCAGGTATTTTCCATCTGGTGATAAGGTGTATCCTGTTTTTTCAGGATTTTTAAAAAAGTTTTTTAAAGGTATCAAAGGTACAGTTTCTGAAGCTGCAAAAATTTTCATCGGAAAAAAAGCAATTGAAGCAACGGTTGCTAAAGCAAGAATTTTTTTCATTTTATCTCCTAAAAACATTACTAAAGGATAAAAGTATTTACAAAAAGGTTATTATAAACCTTTGAAAGGAATATACATAATTATTTTTTTTACTAATTTAGTAGGTTACAGTTGAGTGAAAGGTGAAACGTGAGAAGTGAAAAGGAAGAAATTTCTTTGATTGACCATTGGAGTAAATCGTTACGAATAATCGGTTTCAGTAAACCGGGAAGTCTAAAACTAATAAGATAAGATAAGTTAATGTAAACTGAATAGAAGTTTGTACTCATTATTAATTGTTTTAGATTTCCCCTTCTGGGTCAATTTTTTGCCTCCTCTCCTTTGAAGGAGAGGACTGAGGTGAGGTTAGAAAAAAATAAACGCCTATATTTAAAAACCCAGACTAACATTACAAAGCAGGCCAAAGCCACAGGTAATTTTAAATTTATAGCCCAATCCTGATATAAAACAAAAGATATTACTAAAATTAATTTAATAACCTCTAACGGAAGTACCCATTTTTTAGTTTCAAATATCCCTCCCACATTTGATAAAGCTATTAAAGATACAAGTGCAAGATAGGCATTTTCCCAAAAAGCCAGTTTGGTATTGACTTCAAGAAGAGTCAAAGCGATTGCCAAACCTAGAAGAAACTGAACAAAAGCATAAATATTTAACCCTGCTGGTATAGCAGTTTCATACTTTTCATAAGTATCTGTACTGACTTCAGGAATATCAAACTTTTCTTGTTCTGGTTGCCAGCCTGGATTCATAATCAATAGTTTAAATTTATTTTTTAAACCATTAGTTTTATAAAAGGTTTTTGCCAGATTAACCCAGTTTTCAAAATTTGCCCAGATTGGATTCCAGCTTTTCAAAGGTTTTACTGTTCCGTAAACAACTTCTTCCTCTTCTTTTTGAAATGAGCCAAATATTCTGTCCCAGATAATAAAGACCCCACTATAGTTACGATCAATATATTTTGGATTTTTTCCATGATGAACCCGATGATGGGAAGGCGTAGTAAACATTATCTCCAAAGGCCCTAATTTATTAACCAGACGGGTATGAACAAAAAACTGGTAAATCGAGTTAAACTGATTATTGGCAAAAAACATTACAGGCGGAAAACCAAGTAAAGCAAGAGGCAGATAAAACCATAAGGAAAAATACTGTTCAAAAGCACCTTGTCGCAATGCAACAGTCAGGTTATATTCTTCACTCTGATGATGAGCTACATGTGAGCCCCAGATTGCACTTACCTCATGACTTGTCCGGTGATACCAGTAATAGGCAATATCAACTCCAATAAAGCATAAAACCCAGGCTATTGTTGAATTAAGAGAAATATCAAATAGATGAAAACTGTTATATAAAGATATATATAGAGTCAGGCTGATAAAAACTCCCACTATCTGCTGGGTTATACCACAACTGAGATCATTTATTGAGTCTTTAAAGCTATAGTATTTTTTCTTTTTGATAAAATTAACAAATACTTCTATACCGATAAAAAGAAAGAAAAATGGTATGGCCATTTCAATATATTTTGATTCCATAAACCACTCACCCTCCAAAAACTAACTCTCTAAAAATATAATAGCATGTCAAAGTTTTCAAATAGAGTTTAAAATTTTTCTCAACCGGGCAAATAATGTAAAATGAAGAAATTATTATATTAGAGCAACAAAATATAGATGCCAGGATTTGAAAAACTTTCAATAATTGTGCCTGTTTATAACGAAGAGAAAACCATTATAACGGTTCTTGAAAAATTACTTGAAATTAAGCTGACAAATAATATTTCCAAGGAAATCATTGTAGTTAATGATTGTTCAAAGGATCATACATATGCAAAAATCCAGGAATTTATCAGTGCCAATGCCATTAAAGAAATAAAACTTTTTAACCATGCAATAAACCAGGGAAAAGGGGCAGCTATACATACAGGAATTGCTAATGCTACCGGAGATTATCTGGTAATCCAGGATGCTGATCTGGAATATGATCCGGAAGAATTTAACAGTCTGATCAATCCTATTTTAAGAGGTATGGCTGATGTCGTATATGGTTCACGTTTTATGGGGGGGCACCCGCACCGGATGTTATTTTTCTGGCATTCAATCGGAAATAAGTTTTTAACCATTTTGTGCAATATGTTTTCCAATACTAATTTTACCGATATGGAAACCTGTTATAAAATGTTTCGGACTGATATTATTCAATCTCTCGATTTAAAAGAAAAGCGTTTTGGTTTTGAACCGGAAGTTACTATAAAAGTTTCCAGAATTCCCAAAATAAGGATCTATGAAGTTGGCATTTCCTATTATGGCAGAACCTATGAAGAAGGGAAAAAAATTGGCTGGAAGGATGGAGTTCGGACAATTTTTTGTATTTTAAAGTTTGGCTTATTTAGAATTTAGCACACCTCAGAAAATGAACTATTTCAAAACTGTACAGGAATTACTTCTTAAAAATCCTAGAAAAAATATTTTTTTCCTGGCTTTTATTATTGGCATTACATTCTGGATGATTATTCCTCAAAGCTACAAACAAAATGAAAGTACAGATTATGACTCATTTTATAAACCTGTTGCTGAAAATATTCTATATAAAAGACAATTAATAGATAAAGAAGCAAATCTGACATATAGATATCCTCCTGGCTTTCCGGTTATTTTGGCAGGACTATTTATAATTTCAGAAACTACAAATATTAGCAAAGAGCATATTATTTTTATTTTTTCAGTTTTTTGTATCGGTTTATCAGGCATATTAATTTTTGAAATTAGCAAACTTTTTTTTTATGAAAGTTTTGCTTTTTTAAGCTCATTAATTTTTGTTTCATATCCGCTGCTTTTATGGACAATAAAACAGCCAAATAGTGAGTCACCATTTATTCCTCTTCTTTATACCGGAGTTTTATTTTTAATTCAGGAATTAAAAAAAGAAAAATTTGCTAAAAGTAAAATCCTTCTGACAGGAGTTTTTTGGGGATTAGCAATGTTAATAAGGCCAATTGCCATAGGCTTACCTTTTTTAATATCTCTTGTAATAATATTCTTTTTTAAAAGTTTTCCTATTGGCCAAAGGCTTTTAATATCTTTACTTATAATCAGTGGTAGTGTACTAACAATAAGTCCCTGGGAAAGCCTGGTTTATTCAAATGAAAAGAAAATTATTTTACTTAGCAGTAGCGGAGGAGCTGGTATTTTTGATGGACTAACATTCAACACAGTACTAAAGGGATACAGAGTAAAACACCAATACCCGGCTGATGTAGAACAATTTATGAAAGAAGTGTCACAAAAAGAATCTCTTAATTCTTCTCCTTCTAAATTAATATCATTGGTAATAAATAAATTTAAAGAATCTCCATTAACAATAATAAAACTATATATTATTAAAATTTTCAGAGCGTGGTATGGTACTGATAGCCAAAGAAATGAAAAAATTATTATATTCATCCAATCCTTCTTTCTTTTCTTTATAATAACCGGATTTATTATTAGCTGGAAAAATTTTAAAGAAGAAAGAAAGTATTATCTGTTACTTTTTTCTTTTGTATTTTATTTCTGGGGAATGGCCGTTTTGGTTCTTTCTATAGTAAGGTATATAACTCCGGTATTAGGATTATTAATAATTTTTATACCAGCAATTTTTCTAAAATTAAAAAAAAGAAACTTTATTAACTCATATGAGGATAAAACCATTGACCGATAATATAACCCGAGGATACGGACTTTTAGAAGGTTTTCTTGCCAGACAGAGATGTAATATGGCAAATAAACTAATTCCTGCTTATAAAAGAAAAGGCATTTTATTGGATATTGGTTGTGGTTCTTATCCTTTGTTTTTAATGAATACTCAATTTTCCAAAAAATATGGAATGGATCAGGTTTCCGAAAATGATCAATTCAGAGAGCATAATATTTCAGTTGTAAATTTTAATATTGAAAAGGGAAATAAATTACCTTTTGATGATAATTTTTTTGATGTTATTACTATGCTTGCAGTATTTGAACATATTGAACCGGAGAGGCTGATTCCGGTATTACAGGAAATTCACCGGACTTTAAAACCAGATGGGATGTATATACTAACCACACCAGCAATCTGGACAGATGGACTATTAAGGTTTATGGCAAAGCTAAGGCTTGTGAGTCCTGTAGAAATAGAAGAGCATAAGGATGCATATAGCCATAAAAAAATATCTTACTTTCTTGAAAAAGCAAATTTTTTACCCAATAATTTGAGGTTTGGATATTTTGAATTATTTATGAATATATGGGCCATAGCAAAAAAATGAAAAATTCAGCTATACTAAATTTCCATAAATAATAGATATTAAAAAGCAGGATATTATGACTATAAAGTATGTAAACCGTAAAAACCTTGTATATTATTTACATGTAATAAAAAATGAAAATGGTGAGACTGAATATTTTTTCTCCCGACAGCAGCAGCAGAATGATATGGAATTTGTTCCTGAAGGTTATAAAATTCATGAAGAATCATCAGGGAAAGTTGTTTTAAAAAAAATAAATTAAGTAATTTCTAAAAAATAACTTATCACAAAACAATATCTGTTAGGGCGACCCGCCGGGTCGCCCCGACAATTAAATTTTATAAGTTATTTTTTTATTTTTCCTAAGCAACTCCTGCTTTCTTCTCTTCTTTGGATACCATAACAAATACATTTAAAAACTTATCTAAAATATTTAAGTCTCCCTCAGGAGAGGCTGAAGCTTTTGTAGATATCTCATCAAGTGACCACTGCCATCTCATTAGCTCTGAATTTGCATAAACAAGGGTTCTCCATTCTTTTTCCGGTACTTTATACATTACCTTTAAAGATTTATTGACAGATTTTATTGAGGTAATCCCAAGCTTAGAAGCAAGAATCCTGATTTTAACCACTTTAAATAAATTATCGGCAACGATTGGCACATCACCATAAGAACTTTTTAACTCTCTTTTCATTTCTTCAAGTAAATCTAAATCCTGAACAACGGCTAATCGCCTGTACACCTGCATTTTTAACCTATAATCATCAATCCAGGAATCAGGTATATAACACGGCAAATTGATATCAATTATTACAGTTGCAGAAAAATTGGTTGTTCTTTCGTCTTCAGGTTTCAGCTCATTAACCGCTTCTTCAAGTATCTGGCAGTATGTATCATAACCAATAGATAAAACATTTCCATGCTGTTCTGAACCCAAAAGATCACCAACACCACGAATTTCCATATCTCTTAAGGCGATCTGATACCCGGAACCAAGTTCTGACATTTCCTGAATAACTTGTAATCTTTGCCTTGCTTCATCTGTCAGCTTTAAATTTTCGGGATAAAGGAAATATGCATAAGCCTGTATATCAGACCTGCCAACTCGACCTCTTAACTGATATAGCTGAGCCAGACCAAGTAATTGTACCTGATCAATTATTATTGTATTTGCAGATGGGATATCAAGTCCTGACTCAATAATGGTCGTGCATAACAGGACATCATATTCTTTATTATTAAATGAAAGCATTACATTTTCCAGTTCATGTTCCGGTAACTGTCCATGTCCAATACCAATACTGACATCCGGTAAAATCTGTTTTAATTCTTCCAGCAAGGTTCCCAGAGACTGAACCCGGTTATGGACAAAATAAACCTGTCCACCTCTTTCAAGCTCATGTAAAACAGCATTGCGGATTAATTCTTTTGAATAAGGAACTAATTTCGTTTCAATAGGGAAACGGTTTCGTGGTGGAGTCTCAATCAGACTCATATCTCTTGCTCCGCTGAGAGCCATATATAATGTTCTGGGTATTGGGGTTGCGCTCATAGTTAATACATCTACATGAGATTTAAACTGTTTTAGCCTTTCTTTATGGACTACCCCAAACTTATGTTCCTCATCAATGATGACAAGACCCAAATCAAAAAATTCCGGGGTTTTCATCAACACCCGATGAGTAGAAACAACTAAATCAAGATTTCCTTTTTTCAGATCTTCATAAATCTGTTTACTTTCCCTGGCAGTCCTGAACCTATTTAAAAGACCCATTTTGATCGGGTAAGGAGCAAACCGCTGGTGAAAAACATCATAAAGCTGTTGGGATAAAACGGTTGTAGGAGCAAGAATAACGGCCTGCTTCCCAGACATAACAGCTTTAAAAGCGGCTCTGATAGCTACTTCTGTTTTTCCAAAACCAACATCTCCGCAAACAAGTCGGTCCATAGGCTGTGGCCTTTCCATATCCGCTTTTGTTTCAATAATTGCCTGCAATTGATCAGGCGTTTCCTCATAAGGGAAAGCATCTTCCATCTGACCCTGCCATTCTGTATCAGGAGGAAAGCCATACCCTTTGTTTTTTGCCCTTTTGGCATATAATTCAATCAGCTCGGCCGCAATATCCTTTACAGAACTTCTTACTTTATTTTTAAGATTTTCCCATTCTGCCCCACCCATCCGGCTAAGCCTTGGTGGTATATCTGTCGAGCCTCTATACAGATAGAGGAGATTGATCTGTTCTATTGGTACTAAAAGCTTATCATTTTTACTATAAATAATTTCAAAATATTCTCTTTTTCTGCCTTCAAGCTCAACAACCCTCAGGCCTTTATACTGCCCTATTCCATGTATTTCATGAACAACGTAATCATCAGTTTTTATATCCTGGATTTTATTTATTTTTATCCCTTTATCCTGTTTTTCTTTAGATTTTTTCTTAAGAGGTCTTTGCGTCCAGCCAAAAAGCTCAGAATCAGTGATAACAACAAGGCTTAAATCAGGATAAATGAATCCTTTGCTGATTTCGCCCTTTAATACCCAGACTCCACCAGTGGAAGAATTGAAATCAGGTTCTTCACCATAAACAGCTTCACAGTCCCTTTCTCTGAGAAGAGTTAAGGCCCTTTGGGGCTGAGCAGAGATTATTAATATTTTCTTTTTTTCCTCTTTGCTCCACTTTTTCAGAGTATTAACCAATTCATCAAACTTATTTGTAAATACAGGAAGCATTGTCCCAGAAAATTGCTGGTTAACATTTGGCATATCATTTAAAGCCGAACATCTGAGCTGTGGGAAGTTTCTTGCCTTTTTCAAAATATCATTTAAGGGTATATATAATTTTCCTGGTGTTTCCAGTAATAATCCCTTTTCAAATTTATCTTTTAAAGAATTTTCCAGATTTTCTTCAAATTTTTTTAGTGTGCTGTTTTGAGCTGTAAATTCGGTCCAGATTACCATTGAATTTTTTGGTAAATAATCAAGAAGTGAATAACCATCATTATAAAGATAATTAAAAAACGAATAAGTAGCATCATCATATTCAAAATTTTTAAGGCGGTTTAAACTGGTTTCTGTACTTTTTCTTAATCCTTCAGCATTTTTGGTTAAACCTTTAGAATAAATATTAACTATCTGAGACATTAACGGTTGCATAATCTGTTCATGTATGTTAGAAGGCATATCTCTGGGTATTACTATTTTTGAAGCAGGATAAAGAGTAATTAGTTCAATCTCTTCTTTTGTCTTTTTAGTTTCCAAATCATAAACTCTGATAAACTCAAGCTCATCATCAAACCATTCAAGCTTTATAGGATGAGGAAAACCCATAGGAAAAATATTTATTATTCCCCCTTTTCGGGAAAATTCACCTCTTTTTTCCAGTACAGAACAAGGTTTATATCCAAGCCGAATTAACTCCTCAGTAAGGTTCATTGGTGAAATTTCCATTGTTGGTCTGAGGGTTAAAACATTTTTGCTAAGTTCATTTATCGCAAGTAATTTCTGATTTATTCCCCTTGTTTTTGTGATAACACATTTTATCTGTTTTTTTAGAAGCTTGTCTATTACCTGATATTGTTTATCAAGCAGATTGATATCAGTAATAATATGTTCATAAGGTGAGATTTCCAGTGTCGGATAAATATCAAAATCCTTAAAGCCAAGATAATCGAAAAAGGAAACAAACATATCTTCTTCTTCTTTAGAGGCTGCAACGATAAAAATAGTGTCAAAATTTTCTTCCAGCAGAGAAGAAAACCATAATGCCTTTGCTCCACTATTTAAGCCTGTTATTTTATACGGGGTCTGTATTGATAAGGAGTTAAAAAAAGAAGTAAAAGATTCTAGTTTTTTAAATTTTTCTATTAAATTATTTAGTTCCATAATTTGTTTTTTAAATTTTTATTTTTTTAATATTATTTTCGTTTACACAAAAGTAATTATTTAACTGTTTTTTTTGTATATTATTAGTTAGTTA
>CAYRDV010000019.1:10630-14237 GCA_964422885.1 uncultured Candidatus Sericytochromatia bacterium | reverse complement strand
ATTTTTATACATATTATATACGTTTAGACAAACTTAGTAAGTTACAGTTTATTTAGTATTCTAATTCTTTAGTCAGAATCAGTGGCCCCATTTTGTGGGGATTTATTTTAAATAATATTTTTTACTGTGATGTTTAATGGTTGTGAGTAATTTGTCAAGAATTATGCAATTTTTAAAAAGTCAATAGTCTTTTTTCTACTATTACATTTTACATTTAAAGTTTTATGATAATATTAAACTAGAATAAAAAACAAAAGTTTTATATTCAAAAAATATAAACAGTTTTACTGAATATTTTATAAAAGGTTTTTCTATGAGTGATGAAGATAAAAAGAAAAAAATAGAGTCTGTTGAAAAGGCCCTGAATATGTTTATCTCAAAAGATAGCAAAAACAAAAATGAAGATATTCAAAAAACTGAGAAACCAAAACAAACTGGTAATCTTGAAGAACCTAAAGCTGAATTTCATCCTGTTGAAGTTTCCCACGAGATTAAAAAACCAGAACCAGTAAAGGAAGTAATAGAAGAGAAGCCTGCACCGGCTCCAGCTATTGAAATAGAAGAACCAATTTCCAAAAAAGAAAGCGCTTCTTCAGGAACAAAAAAGACATTTCCTCTTGAAAAGTTACGGGAAAATTTAAACCCTGAATTAAAAGAGGCAATCCAAAAATTATCTGGTACAATACCAAAAGCATCTGTTAATAAGCTTCTTAATGAAATGGAGACAAACAGTAATCTTATTTTTAATAAAAATATTACCCCTGTTTTTGAAAATCTTTCATCAGAGGATGCAAAAATTCTCAGTAAAAAGCTTGCTGAATGGGATATCCCTCAGGACGCATCCGAAATAAATGCTTCTGTTATAATTGCCTGGCTAAATAAGACTAAGAGATGACACAGCATAATAAAAAAATAATTTCTCTAAAAAAAGTAATAAGGAATACTCTAGGTAAGGGTAAATCTGAGAAATATCTCAAAGGAACAGAGATAATTTTCTCTAATACTCTTACGTCCAATTCTATGGACATTTATCAGTATGCTCTTTCTCAGCTTTTGGATGGTGATACAGAAAAAGCCCTTAATTGCGTTATATTTGCCCTTGATTTTGACAGAGAAAATAAGTTAGCCTTGCACTTATGTAAAACAATGTTATTTAGTCTGACTCAATATTTATCCGAAAATAATATAGAACAGTTTAAGCAAAAGTATTCCTCGAACCTGGAAAGTGTTGCGGCAAAGTCACGAAAACGGGTAAAAGAGCTTGAAAAAACAGTTAACAATGAAGAACTTGAATTAGAAAAGCTCCAAAAGGGAATGATGAAACATAGGACTAATCCAATCTTTTTCTTTTTCAAAAAAGGAAAATTAAAAAAAGAAGTTCAAGGTTTAAAAACAAAGCTCTCCAACTACAATAGTGAACTCGATCAGGCAAAGTCCGAATTAAATAAATTAGAAGAGTTTCTTTTAAAAGAAGAGTTTATAAAAGTTGTAGGCCTTATTATCGAAGTTTGTGTATTTCCTTCACGCTTTGATCCTGATTTGACAAAAACAAATTATATGTAAGCTATCGTAGGGTCATGCCATGGCACGACCCTACGATAGAAATTATTTTTATAAAGATTTCAAATATTAAAACATTTTAATAAGCGTTTATATTCTTTAAAATTAGTTTTTAGTTTCATTATTTTTTAAATTATTGAGAACAGATAATCTACTTTCACATTAATAAGAAACTGATATATTTTGCCTTATAATTGAGGAACAATATTTAATAATAACTTTAGTTACCTTTTACTCTAATCCCTGTTATCCTGATATAATGTAAAAAAGTAAGCTAAAACCAAAACTCCGGAGCTTTATTTATGGAAATAGCGTTAGCTAATCTGGAAAAAACTTATAAAATTGAAAAAGAACTTGGCAGTGGTGGCATGGGTGTTGTTTATCTTGCCACTGATAAGCGCCTTGATAGACGTGTTGCCATAAAAGTATTGAAGTTATCCGGTGGGAATGAACAATCAGGTGTATCAGCCGATGAAGTCATAGAACGTTTTCAAAGAGAAGCTAAAGCTGTTGCAAAATTAGCTCACCCTAATATCGTAAGTATCCATGATATAGGTGATGAGAATGATTTTTACTATATGGTGATGGAGTTTGTTGATGGAAAAGTGTTATCAAATATGGTTTCAGGAGTACCAGTTGAACCAGCACTAATTGTCAATATAGGAGTTCAGATGTGCAGTGCCCTTGATTTTGCACATGAAAGCGGTATTATCCACAGAGATATTAAACCAGCAAATATAATCCTTTCACGAAAAGGGATTGCCAAACTTATGGACTTTGGTATTGCTCAGTTAAATCACTCTGAAGAAACCTATAAATTAACCCAGGCCGGTTCTGTTCTTGGCAGTATGCTATACATTTCACCTGAACAATTAAATAATGCCAGCACAGTAGATGCCCGTGCAGATATTTACTCTCTGGGAGTAAGTCTGTATGAACTTGTTACCGGTCAGCTACCATTTATGGGAGAAAGCATCAGTGCAATTGTTATGAAAATTCTTTCTGAAAAACCTGAGCCTCCCAGCAAATATAACCCTCATATTCCACCGGAACTTGATGCAATAATTTTAAAATCTTTAGCAAAAGATCCCGCCAAAAGATACCAGACTGCCAGTGAAATGGGAAGAGAACTGGCAAAACTTTTAAATTCTCCTGGCCAACAAAATAATCCGATAAGCTTAAGTGCTCTTTTTGATACAGAGGATTCGATGAGTGATATATCCTTTCCAACAGTTATTATGAACTCAGCCTCTTTTTCTCAGCCAGATCCAGCTGGTGCGACAATTATGATGAACGCTAACAAAAAGAATAATTTTACTAATTTAGCACAGACTGTAATGAAAAAAACAGTCATTAATAATACTCTTATTAGTTCTTTGGAAAAAGATCCGATCTGGATAGTAGCTTTGCTTAAAGACTGGGAAACAGAAGAAATTACGGATATGAATATCCAGGAAGTAATGGATATGTTATCTAACCGTTCGTCATATGAAAATATGTTTACTGGTGCCCTACTCTTAAATAAATCAATTTATATCTTCATTAATGAAGGTTTTTTTATTGGTGCTGTAAATATTAATGATAATTCACTACATGAGGAGGTTTTTAAAGCTTTACCTGAGAAACCTGACTTAATAGAACTAAAAACTCCTAATGAAGAAAATAAATATGCTCCGGTAATAATTTCCAGTATTTTAAACTATGATAAACCTTTTCATATTAATCTTGATTCTTCTGCTGTAGATTTATCACCCTTAGTAGAAAATTTTTCTTCAGAACATGCTCCCTTTTCAGGCTATGTAAAATGTTATACAGAATCCAACATTTTATATTACGGTTATTCAATGGGACAACAAATATTTGTTTCGCTTGTAGATGAGTATGATGACAGTATATTACCTGAAATTTATGCTGATTTATGTCAAGAAGGATTGAAGTGTGTTGAAGAAACAGATGCAGAGGAAAATAGAATTTGGGGATGCAGAAATCCTTCATGTTCAGATGATAGTTCATGTGAGGAAGGATTTGTTTGTAGTCAGCCTGGTGA
>CAYRDV010000019.1:0-10620 GCA_964422885.1 uncultured Candidatus Sericytochromatia bacterium | reverse complement strand
TGAAATTTATGCTGATTTAAGAAATCTTATCGCCACACATGGCGTACTGCTTAACACATATACGATTAAGCCAAATATTATAGGTCCTTCAATTTCCAATCTGATGAAGCAGGTAACCTTATCTTTAAAAAACAGAAGCACTCTTAAATCAAACCTGCATCAGGTTGCAGAATTGGGTAGTGAAGAAATTCCTAATTATCTTTTAAAAGAAACTAAACAAAATACCTATTTGGAATTAAATTTAAATCAAAATAATAAAATCAAAATTTTGGATAAAGAAATTGATTTAATGAAAGTGGTTAATGATTCCGTTTATTATAAATTTTGTGAATGGTTGATTAACGATTATTTTTATCTTCTTAACTCGTCAGGAAATACCATCACATTAAAGCAAATCTATACGTATATACCTGCAATTGAAACTATTAAATTTTATGAAACCCTGGCTGGTGAAGATAACAATGATTATGAATTTTCTATTGTCACTCATGGAAAACTAAAAGGAGAGAGTACAAAAAAAATACTTTTTCTGATTCATGTAGGTAATGGAGAAAGAACTGACGTAGAAAGTTTTATCAATAAAGTAACCCAGGTAAAAAAGTATCTTTTAAAAACAGGAGATATTGGAGCTGCAATATTTATTTCCACTAGCGAATATACACAGGATACACTCAGATTATTTTCAGAACGTACGCCCGAACCAAAGAAAAGTTTTCTTCTCAGCTCATTAGACAGTTCAGCAAAATTTAAAGGTTTTGTTAAGCTGGCTCATGGAAAGGGATTCCATCTTAACCTGATAGAATACCAGCAACAGGAAGATATTTTTACAGTTATAGCACCATCTTTGACCTAAAATTTATAGTTTTGTTAAAAAATAATTTTTGTAATTTATAGCACCGACTAATAATCTCCGGGAGGTTATATTAGTACTATGAATATTAATGAAGTATCACAAATTTTAAATGTGGGTATAAATACTCTTCGCTTATGGGAAGAGCACTTTCAGCTTGATATTAAAAGAGACAGCAAAGGAAGACGTTATTATACCCAGGAAGATTTAAAAGTTCTTCAGACTATTAAAGCATTACGTGATAATGATAATGGTCTAAATACGATTTCCCGAAAACTTCAGGAAGAATTTCATGAAAAAGTTGAAGATGAACCTGAGCTCGAAGAAATTATCGAAGATGATATGGAAGAACTTGAGGAAAAACAGGTTATTGCCTACTTTGATGATAAGCTGGATAAGGTTGTTGAACTTACAGAAAAGTACAGTGAAGTTTGTTATGAGCTTGGAAAAATACAAGCGGAACTTGAAAGTACAGAAAACAAATATAAAATGCTCCAGGAAATTTCCGAAAAAGATATCTCAGTTCTAAAAAAAGAAATTGAAAAAAAAGAGCTTGAAAACACAGAGCTTATAAAGAAAATCGAATTCTTACAGTCAGAACTTGAAAAAGAACGTGGTAAAACCTGGGTTAAAAAGCTTATGGGTAACTGAAATTACCCATTTGAGTTTTAATTTCAATTACCAAAACTACTTAAATCATTCACAATCTGAGTTGCTCTGCCAATATTTGCATTAACAGTATTAAGCGACTGATTAAACATTTCCGGAGCAGACTTTTTCACTTCAGTAAAAAAAACATATTTGTTTTCGGTTTTCCCACCACTCCAGTTTTTCCAGCCATCAGCAACTACTGAGTCAGAGTTAATCGGCTCAGGAAATTTAGATTTTAATATTTCATTTGCTGCATGACCGTATAAACACTCATCATAAACAGCTTTAGTATATTCCTTAGCTGTTTTTAATAATTCCATAGCCCTTGATTTATGATTCACTACATCAGAAAGCTTTTCAGGATGCTCAATTAACTGCTCGGCAGCATAAGCAGCTTCTCTGGATTCTTTTTCAGCTTCCTTACAGAAAGATTCCGCTTTATTTCTGTAATCAGAAGCCTTTTCCATATGAATTGCCACTATCCTTGCTCCCTGAGCAGGATCTGTTAAATTTGCCAAATCACCTTCTACAACAGCAAATGCAGTATCTATATCTGAATCTGGTGGTGGAGTAGGAATATCCTCTTTATTTACTGGTTTTTTATTATCCGGATTTAAAAATGTTATCTGACTGATTAAAACACCTTTTGGATCATTTGAATTTTCAACTTCTTTTTTAAGAGCTAATAAAAACTTAAATTCATCCTGCTCAAGTTCTTTATCATCTCCGTTTGGAGCTGCGGCAAAAACAAGCTTATTATAATCCTTTGCAGAAATATAACCATCAGCTTTTACTTCATTCCAAACTTTTTGTAAGGTTGGGGGAACACCTGAACCAATAGGTGCTGAATTTCCGGTAGCGCCAACTCCTTGTGCATAAGGGGAAGGTCTGTAACCATCTCCATAATATGGATTTGTTGGTACCGAAGGAACCCCCGGACCCGGCTTATAGGCATCACCGATGTAAGAGTTATGTTCAACAAAACTTACCTGCTTTGTTGCCCCACCTTCTTTTTCCTGAATTAATGAATCTTTTTTAAAGGCAGTTTGTAGATTATTTTCTGATTTTTCTTCTGATTGTGGTGCTTGTTCAGATTTACTTTTTAAAACAGGATCAGCTAATAAAAGCTTATTGTATATTTCGGATGAAGGCGGTATTGGAGTTCCCATAAATAATTTCCTTTACTAAAAACATTCAAGTTTTATAGTTATAGATAATATTTAAATTATTCTTGTTATTTTTTTATTTTTTTTCATAGATTAAATTATTATTGGTTAGGTAATGCTTTGTGGTTATTTATTTAGGTTAAAAATTTGACTATGATTCAAATGATTTAACTGATTAGCATGATTAAAAAATTATACGAATTTTCAGCTGTTTAATAACTTTACGGAAGCTTTTCTTTTAAATCATAATAATCATTCTCAGAATCAGGGTTTTACAACGAGTTTTTTCTTATTGACCACAGTGGTAAACCGTGATTACTGACAGCTTTCAGTAAACCGGGAATGCTAAAACTAATGATTTGAATTAATGATTATTAAACATATTATTGCACTCATTACTAATTGTTTTAGTATTCCCTTCTTTGGTCAATACAAGCTCCCTTTCCTTTGAAGGAAAGGGCTGGGGTATGGTTAGAAAAGATGCTTTAACCTTTCCGATGCTTTAGCTTTAAGCCTTTAGGCTCCAGTAAGGATTCTAAACGTGCAAGCAGAAAATCAACAATAAGGGCAAGTAAGGCAGAGGGTATGGCTCCCCATAAAATTAAATTATTATCATTTAATGACAAGCCTGTTACTATCAGTTCACCCAGTCCACCAGCACCGATAAAAGCAGCAAGAGTAGCTGTGCCGATATTAATTACCATTGCTGTCCTGATACCAGCCATAATTATTCTTGTAGATAAGGGTAATTCAAGCATCAGCATTAATTGCAGAGAAGTCATTCCCATACCTTTCCCGGCTTCTTTCAAAGCCGGATCAACGGAAGTAATGCCTGTATAAGTATTCCTGATAATTGGTAGCAGACCATATAGAAATAAAGCGGCAATTGCCGGGGGTAAACCGATTCCAAAAATAGGAATCATAAAACCAAGAATAGCCAGACTTGGTATTGTCTGAATAACCCCGATAAAAGCAAGCACAGGGCCAGCATAGGAACTATAACGGGAAATCAGGAGACCGATTGGTAAACCAACAAATATTGCCAGAGCTGTTGCTGAAAGAGTAATCAAGATGTGCTGTATTCCAAGCTTTATAATAGGAATTTTTCTTTCAGTTTTTACTTTTTTAGTGAAATCTGTAATAAACTTCTTATCAATCAAAAACTGGCGGGCAACATTTTCATAACCTTCCCCCTGAACCTCTACTTTATAATTAAGTTTAATAATTTCTTCATTGGTTATCTGATTATGTAACTGATTCAAGACCTTTTCCACTTCAGGGTATTTTTTCAGTATTTCCTGCCTGACAACAGGAGCAGCATAATATGGCGGGAAAAACTTTTTATCATCTTCCAAAAGGGCAAGATTATATCTGATTAGGTTCCCATCAGTAGAGTAAGCATCGGTTAAATCTATTTTTCCTCCTTCAATCGCCTTATAGACAAGTCCATGTTCCATTCCTACCATATCAGGAAAAGAAAAACCATAGTGTTTAACTAACCCTTCATAACCATCTGAACGGTTTATAAACTCATGGGATAAGGCAACATGTAATTTATCCAGAACTGGCTTTAAATCAGAAATAGTTTTTATATCGAATTTTTTGGAAATTGCCAGAGCGTATGTATTATTAAAACCAAAAGGTTGAAGCCAGATTTGAGCAAAGTTTTTCTTAAAATCATCGCTTACTTTTTTATAAACCTGTTCAGTATCCAAACCATTAAGCTCTTCCTTTAAAATTGCTGTAAGCCCTGTTCCTGTATATTCAGGGTACATATCAATATTGTTACTTTTTAGAGCTTCAAAGCAAATCAAAGTACCGCCAAGACCAAATTTCCTGTCAACCTGTAAACCAGTGTTATTCTCAATCATTAATGACATGATCTCAGCCAAAAGCTGGGATTCAGGAAATCTTTTACTACCAATTTTAATAGTATCAGCAAAAGCAGAAGCTGATAAAAAGGTAATTATTAATATTGATGCAAAAAAAGTAAGAAGTTTTTTCATTTATAATTTTCCTTTTGTAGGGGCTTGATTAATCAAGCCCTTGCATAAATTATTCCGGGTTTTAAACAAGGGACTTTGGTTACTGAGCGTAGTCGAAGTAACCAAAGTCCCTTGTTCAGTGTAACTGGGATTCTAAAAAGCTTTTGACGAAATCATTGGCAGGGGAGTTCTTTAATTGTTCAGGTGTACCATACTGCTGCATTTCACCCTTATTCATCACTAAAATTTTATCAGATAAATTAAACGCTTCTTTCAGATCATGAGTAACAAAAACCATTGTTTTTTTTACCAGTTTTTTCAACCTGATAAACTCTGTCTGCATCTGGTTTCTGGTAATAGGATCAAGAGCTGAAAAAGGCTCATCCAGTAATATTACCGGAGGGTCTGCCGCCAGTGCTCTGGCAATTCCAACTCTTTGCTGTTGCCCACCACTTAGTTCGGCAGGATATCTGTTTCTGAATTTTTCAGGTTCAAGTTCTACCAGGGTTAAAAGTTCATCTGTCCTTTTGGCTATTTTTTCGTCTTCCCACTTTTCCATCCGGGGAATTAAGCCAATATTTCTGGCAACTGTCCAGTGAGGGAATAAACCTCCACCCTGAATAACATAGCCGATTTTTCTTCTGACCTGGATTTGATCCTGCTCCAGAATATTTTTACCCAGAATAAAAATTTCACCTCCGGTTGGCTCAAGCAGACGGTTAAGCATTTTTAAAGTCGTTGTTTTCCCACATCCACTGGTACCAATCATACATAAAGTTTCCCCTTCATTTAGTTCAAAGGAAACTGATTTTACAGCAACAACATTTCCTGCAAAGACTTTGGATAAATTTTTAACATGTATCATAATGCTTCCTCTAAAAATTATTTTTTGTTTTCTAAATTAAAAAATGAGAATACTTATAAAAAAACTGCTAATTTTTAATACAATGCTATAAAATAAAAAAAATATCTGTGATATTTATAATATAAGAAAAGCCTTATTTATACAAAAAGAAATAATATTAAGTTTGAAATTATTTCCGGAAAAACATTTATGAAAAAAAGTATTTTTAATCTGCTCTTACTTTCTGTAATTACTGTTGGCTGTAATAATGAATTAACAACAAATCCATACAAAAGTGAGCCTGAAATAAGGAACCTGAAAGTTCCTTTAAATACAATAAAACCAATAGTTGAAACACAAAATACAGCTAAGCAACAGACAATAAAATCTCCTTTACCAGAAAACAAGGATGTCAAAATAAATGAAAATAAAAAACTTAATGTTGAAGAGCTTTATGCACCTATTATTTATTTTGATTCACAGGAAAAAAATCCATTAACTTCTGTTGATAAATTTTTGGAAATGGGTGTCAAGCTTGAAGCTCACAGGACTGGAAGGAAGAACCCTTTACTGGCAAAAAAGGTAACTGTTGAGGAACTGGCAAAATATCAGACTGAAAAGATAAAAATAGACGGGAATGATTATCCTTTAATGCTTCAGACAGATGATAAAGTAACTGAATATGACCCGGTAGTATATATCCATAAAATAAAACTTGAAGGGTATACATATATTCAATACTGGTTTTTTTATTCTTATAATGAAACCAGTAGTGTTAACAAACTGGAAATTGTTGAAAAATGTGGAGATCATCAGGGAGATTGGGAGCATATTTCCTTGAAAATAAACACAGAAAAGTTTAATAATGCTTTAACAGATGATGAATATTTTAAAGCAATTGACAGTGTTTATTTTTCACAACATAGTGTTAAAGATAATGTTTCCAGAAAATTTAAATCACCAGGAGACAAAGATTTACATTTTGATGGTACTCATGTTAAAGCTTATGTTGCCAGGGGTACACATGCAACCTATTCTGAACAAAGTACTGGCGAGGGTTATTTACTTAGAAAAATTGCCACAACAAGTCTTTTTGACAAAGCAGATGGAAAAGGAACTGTGCTTCATAGCTCAGGGCACTTAACAGATCTTGACTCTCAGGAATGGAACATGTTTGCCGGACATTGGGGTAAAATTTCAAATGATATATGTAATATTGTTGAGTGGCTTTCCGATGCATCTAATGATGGTCCCGTAGGTGCCTACTACCATCAGCCATATTATGACAAAACGGATTGGTTTAAACCAAAAAATTAAAAAATTTTATGCTGAAAAAAATAATTTCTGTGTTGCTGGGAATCGATATTTTTCTTTTTCCAATTTCAGTCATGGCTAATGAAACGAATAAGCCTGTAGCTGATAAACAAAGCAATATAATTTTTCTTAGGGGAACAAAAGAAACACCTAAACAAAAAGCAATTTTAAATAATGTTGAAACAATATTTAAAGGGGTTCAAAAGGTAAGGCAACTCACAGCAAAACAACCTGTAAATGTTGGAATAAAAAACCATCAGGAATTAAATCTTTATCTTAAAGATTTAATGGCCAAAGAATATTCTGCTCAGGATCTGGAAAAGGATTATATTTTACTTGAAAGGCTTGGGCTTATTCCCAAAGATACAAATTTGCAGGAGATGTTTTTAAATCTTTATACAGAGCAAATTGCCGGTTTTTATGATGATGAAATGAAAGCTCTTTATCTGATAGAAAATCCTAAGTTAGGAGGGCTTGAATTCTCGGTAATTATTTCTCATGAGCTTGTCCATGCTATTCAGGATCAATATTACGATGTAAAAAAAGTTATTTCCGGGGATAAAAATTCGGACATAACTGCAGCCCGGCTTGCCTTAATTGAAGGAGAAGCAACAATAGCCTCATTGCAATATGAAATAAATTCTTTCGGGCTTAATGCAGAAACATTAACTGATATATCAAGCCTGTTAAAAAATGCCTTGGCAGGAACAAGCCAAATGCCAAACATTAATAAAGCACCCGGTTTTTTAGTAGAACAAATGATGTTTCCTTACATAGAAGGCTCAAAATTTGTGCAGGCAATATATGATACTTGTGGGAGCTGGGAAAAATTTGGTGATATTTATAAAAAGCTTCCTGCCTCAACAGAGCAGATTTTACATCCTGATAAATATATTCAAAATGAAGAACCAATAAAAGTAGAACTGGATGAAAACATAATAACAGATAAAAACTGGCACTTTCTGGAAAAAGATACAATGGGCGAATTTTTTTTACAAAATTATTTTTTGGAATATCTTGATGAAGGGAACGCAAAAAGTGCATCTTCAGGATGGGGTGGCGATAAATATTTACTTTTTTCTGGTAAAGAAAAAAACTCATTATTTATTTATAAATCATTATGGGATACAGATAAGGATGCCAATGAATTTTTTAATGCCTATATAAAATCATTACAAGCAAGGTATGAATCAAATCTAAAAGTGAACAGAGAATCTAGTGATATTTATGAAGCAGAAATACCACATGGAAAAATTTTTATTTCCATGGATAAAAATGCTGTTACGGTTCAGGAAGGTTTTTTAGATTTACCTTTCCATATATAGTTGTATTTTTGTAAAAAACATACAACTATGAATTATTTCTTGGTAAATTTAGCAAAGTTGGTAATTTGAGTTACGCCATATTCAACAGGCCCCATCTTTTCACCCTCTCTTGATTCCACATTTCTTACTCTGATTCTGTAAAAATCATCCTTGGATTCCTTAGGTGAAACATAAACTGATAACTGGGTTACTTTAGCTTTATGGTCAGGATCCCGCGGATCTAATGTATGTTGAATAAAGCTAATATTACATTTTTTACCATTCATTATTGTTAACCATTTTCCATTTTTTGGAACAACATGTTCTATGTAGAAATTATCGGGGTTTTTAACAGAGGCTTTTTTCATATCTTGTTTCCATCTTACCTCAAAAATCGCCAGATTATCCGATTGTGTATAAGATACACCTTTTATAAAAGCATTTTGAGATGGTACTAAGGGAGCGGCATTAATAACTTTTTGATAAACGAAAACACCAACAAATACAAGAAGAATCAGAACAAAAGTAGCCATAATACGTACTTGTAATCGTCTGGTCATATTTGAAAATTTTTCCTTTCAAAAAATCGTTACTTAATCATTCTATTATATATTTTAGTTTCTTAGCAATCAAAAAATAAAAAATATTATATGTTTGCAATCTTGAAAAGTGATTGTTTAGCCTGATTATGAAAATACTTTCTAAGTTTTTCAATATCATTAGTTATATCACAAAAAACTTTATCTTCAACTTCTTTTAAAAGATCTATTTTATTCGTAATTATCCGCAACCAATCCTTTGTAGAAACCCCAAATGTATTAGTAATCAGATTTTTTATCGCTATTTTTCGAAAATCATTAATTTCATTTAAAATTCTGTCTTCAATTTTTGAATAATATAAATTCATCTGTTCTTTAGTCGCTTTATTTAAAAACTTTTTTTCATACAATTCCTGTTCATTTAATATCTCCAGGAAAGAAGCAATCCGGTTAATATTAAATTTATTTTCACTAAAGGTTCCTGTTAAAGTAGCCCTTTCCTGCCCTATTTTTTCTTTTAATTTTAATAAAAGAATATATGTATTTATGCCCCTGGTTAACTTAGAGTTGATATTAAATTTACAAAGCATTTCAATTAAACTAATAAAAAAACCAATTAAAGTAGAAAAATACGCAATTGAGCTGTCAATATTTTCAGTTAAAGAATTTATCATTTCCCTTTCTCTTTTAAGAGTTGAAAGTTGAATGATTGTTTTAGAAATAGCGTCCTTTATTTCACCATTAAAGCTTTCAAGATTAACCGATTTGAGATAATTCTCATATTCTGACATTTTTAAATCTGTTTTTTTTCTTTGACTATTTAGCTTGGTAAAATTTTCACCTTTTGTCCCCAGATACCAGATACTATGTGCCCTTTCCCTCTGTATTTCATGAAGCAAAATACCCGACTTTACAGCAATAGCAGAAAGTTTTTGTAATAAAAAAATTTCATTTACCTGCTCTAAATTTGTTTGCAATTGTATAAGAAAAAAAGATTTACTTATACCTGAATTTTTAAGCATTTGATTTTAGCTTTAGCACAAATATTTTGATTAATAAATATTATATCATTTGTACTAATTATAAACTTCAGTTTTTACTTAATTATGCTTTTATAAATTAAGAAATTTTTTTAAGATTAAACACAATGAACATTCTTTGATAAAAAACGATCAAAGTGTAATGTTAATTTTTGTATTTTAAGCAAAATATTGATTATGAAAGGAAAAACTTTGACAATATATTTACTTCCCATTTTAAGGTTTTTCTTGTAATATCTAAATAAAATAAAATCATAAGCTGATTTATGATTAGTCTAACCTAAGTAAAGATTTCCTTATTTTTAAGGATATAAAAAAGTAGAAGTTTTAATGAAATCAAAAAATGTCTTAAGCCTGCTGAATATATCCAGAGCAACTTTAACTAATCTTGTTAAAACCGGAAAAATTAGAGTAATAAAATTACCTAATAATTATTATGATTATAATTCTGAAGATGTTTACTCATATTTAGGAAAAAGCAACAATAAACTAAATGTGGTTTATGTAAGAGTTTCAAGTAATAAAAATAAAAAGTATCTTGAAACCCAGTTGAATAGCTTGAAAAGTTTTTGCGAAAAACATAATTACAAAATAGATAAAGTCTTTAAAGAAATTGCCACTGGAGTTGATATTGATAACAGGCCAGAACTTTTCAAATTAATTGCATTGGTCCTTGATAACCAGGTTTCCAGGGTTTTTATACTTTATAAAGACAGATTTGGTAAATCATGTTACACTTTGTTTAAACAATTATTTGCGAAATTTGGCACTCAAGTTATTGTTGTTAATGAACAAACTGACTGGAACCTTGAACATTTTGAAATCCATATTAAAAAATAATCCAAAAAATCTGCTAATTTGCTTTCCCGAAAACATTGCATACCCGCCATGCCTGTTAGTAAGCAGAAATGCAACTTGATCCAAATT
>CAYRDV010000018.1:0-30749 GCA_964422885.1 uncultured Candidatus Sericytochromatia bacterium | reverse complement strand
GGGCTTTTTCTTTAAATTTTTACTTTGCGCCTAAGCTTGAACCAAGGTTTTTATCAACATCGCCGAAAGCTTTTCCAACTTTACCGCCGATACCTTTGATTGCAACAATTGCTACTACGGAAATCAGAGCGATGATAATACCATACTCTACCATTCCCTGTCCTTCTTCATCTCTGAGTAAGTTTAATACTAAATTTTTCATAATGTCTTCTCCTTTAACCAAATAACCTTTTATTTAACCATGACATTAATATCGTTATAATTTAAATATTCTTGCTAATCTAAAGTTAAATAATGGTTTAGTTAAGGTTAAAAAATGGTTAATATATAAAGCTGTTACTTACACTTTTATCAAATTTTCTGATTTTAAATTTGTTTGTGGTTTTCAGGCAGGCCTTTTAGCTTTCTCATATAATTAGCTGTAGCCCGTTCATCCTTTGTAATCCAACTCATTCCACCACCCTGGCTGATTGTCTGATCAAGATTATTTGCCAGGTTTGCGACAACTCTTACCGGTAAATTTTTAATTAATTTATCACCTTCCGGAGTTTTAAGGTTAACCAGCTGAGTAAATTTCATCGTGATATCATCCTGGATATGACTGCTTTTTACACCTTGGTTTTTAGAAATCCAGGTAAGGCCTTTATCAAACTCATCTTTTGGAATATTTGGATTATTATTATACATTTTTACAAGATCAACCATAAACTTACTTGACTTATCAACATTCTTTGAATTGGCAATAGTACTGTAAGCAGTTGATAAAGCTTCACCTGTTACATGTTTGTAATCAAGAGTTTCAAGATATTTTGAAAGCCCATCTACATCTTTCTTTTTGGCAAAGCCAGCAATATCTTTATCAATACTATTGTAGAAGAAACCTATCTGAATTTTGTCATCTTTAAACTGCAACCCTGTAAAGTTGACACCTTCAGTAAGGGCTAAATCTTTAACTATATCGCCAAGTTTAATGGTAATCTTTGACTTATCTACTTTGATATGATCAATATCAGTGTGGTTTAGTACCTGATTTATTACACTATTAACAGCATGTGGACCCACAATTTTAAGTATTTTTGCCTTATCAAGATCCAAAACAAGGTTATTCTCAACTACACTTGCTTTAATATTAAAGTCAGCCAATTGGACAACCCCTTTCTCTGACTTTATTTCTCCTTTAATACTTAATACACCATCTTTCAGCTCTGGTGAACCTGTAACTTTAATCTTATATTTTTTACTTACTTCATCCTGGATTAGCTTAAATAGCTTTTCATTAGGCTGCATGGAAATTATTCCTTTATCCAGCTGAATGGTTGGGCCATCTTTCCTGAGAGATACACCAGCACTGATATTTCCGAATTCAGTTTTTATTCCGTTTGCCTGCACTTTAACCGAAACTTTTTCGGCATTATTTTTGATCTCTAAGCCCTGGTAAGCTATTTTTGCACTTTTTGTCTTTAATTTGTCCAGAATGGCTGCTACTGTTGGATCCATACTATTTCCCAGGTGAAGCTGATCGATATCCTTTAATTCGACAAAACCACCTTTTTCGAGATTTACATCAACAATTGGATTATCTTTGACATTAATTGAAACATGGATCGGATTTTCCTTAGTTCCATTTGCCTGCATTTCTGCACCAATACCAAATTGTTTGGATTTTAAATCAGCATTTATGCTGCCCTCAACATTTACATTGATATCATCATTATGAACTCCGACTTTTGCTTTACCATCAATACTGTATTTTCCGGTAACTTCACCTGGTTTTGTTTTGACATCACCACCCAATTTACCATCATAAGTAATGTTCACATCAGTAGTTAAAGGTTCATCTGTTATATCAAGGTCCAAATTACCTTTGCCTTTTACTCCGATCTGAGCTGCATCAGTATCTAATGCACCATCAAGATTAATATCAAAATTAGTTTTTATTTTTGTTGTCTCTGGTGTGTCATGGACAAAAAGACTAAAACCTTTCGGATCTGTAAAATCTGATTTTAATTTGCCAGCGACAGAAACATCACCTTTTAAGGCAGACTTTGTATCTATATTTACTTTGGTATAATCCTCCCGGTCGGAAACTTTTACATTAATATCCGAATTAGAGGCAGTCTGTGCATTAACATTTATTTTGTCTTTAATATTTATTTTACTGTCAAACTTAACATCTTTTACTTTTATTGCTACATCATCACCATCATGAGTAACATTTACATTAAAGTCTTTGCCCTGAGTATTTACATCAACTTTATCTTTAAGATTGACGTGAGCTTTCGTCTGGGCATTTTTTCCGGTAATCTGAATATTATCCTTGGGGTCAACATGAAGATGAAAATTGTTTTTGGATTCAACATCAATATTTAGAGTCCCTTTAGCATTTTTTATATGCGCTGTCAGGTTTGCATTTTTTGCATCAGTGACAATATCATCAGTATCAGGAGTTGAATGTACTTTAACAGTTACATCACCGACAGTACCCTGCCCTTTGATCAATTCCTTAACTTTTACATCTGTTGTCGAGGTGCCATTTTTTGATTGAATAGTAATATCATCAGCATCAGGCATTGAGTGTACATGAATATTTACATCAGCTTTAGTATGAGCATTTACTTTTACTTTGCCTGTATTAATCTGAGTTTTTGCATCTGCTTTTTTGAGATCTACCTCAATATATTCCTGGTTTTTATCAATTTTAAAGGTAGCATCTCCACCTTTGCCCTGAACTTTTATTTTTGGCCCTTTTTCAAACTGAACATCAACACTTCCTTTTCTTTCCTGGACTTCAATGTTCATGTCATTGTCCATTTCTACACTTACATCACCGGTAACTTTACCTTTAACAGCTAAGCCATTATCCTTTTTGAACTGCCCTTCAGCTTTGACGCCTTTTGCATTGATACCGATAGAGCCGTCCTGACGGACTTCAAAGTCCGCTCCATGAATTTCTCCTTTACCTTTTATCTTATCACCATCAATTGAGCCGGTTATTGTGGCATCCGTTCTGATTTTTATTTCATCTCCGATTTCAGCTCTGATACCACCATCTTTTACTTTTGCACTTGCATTAAGTTCATTGGTTTTTAGGCTACCATCAGCATCAACACTTTTAACTTCAACACTGATTTTAGTTTTTTCTTTTGGTGCTGTATCATCTGGAGGAACCTGAGCCGGTTCACCTGTTGGTATAGTAGAATCATATGTACCTGTAACTTTTCCTTTATCCAGAACCACATCGACTCTTTTATCGCCAATAGTTACATTATGAGAACCGCTTCCAGAAACTTTAAGATCTGCACCATTCTTTTGAATTGTGGCATTTGTGTTACCCTGGAAATTAATATTGATATCTCCCTCTTTTGGTTTGTTAATTGTACCTGAACCCTGAGCCTGGGCATTTATACCTGATGCATTAACATTGGCATCAAGTCCTTTTACCTCAACATTAATTCCTTCTTTTTTGGTATCATAGGTAACTTCTTCGGCATTTATTTTCTGGTCACCAATCAAATCTGCTTTAAGATTATTTGCTTTTAATTCTACTGGTTTTGAATCCTGAACACTAACCTTAACATCAGTAGTGACTTGTGAATCAGTATTTGTTGCTTTTGCCGATATATTAGTCTGAGCCTGGACATCAATACCCTTATCAGTAACTTTTAAATTGCCACCCAGACCTGTAATACTTACACTCAGAGCTGTACCAAAAGTTTGTTCTATAAAGGCCATATTTTCTTTCCCCAGATTTTTTTCAAGATCCTTCTGGGAAACATTTGCATTAACCTTGCCATCTTTAAATTCAGCTCTTGGCTTCATATCACTGTCCATCGCAAAGTCAAATTTTATGCTGGCGACATCAGGCTTTTCCACTTTTTTATTGATAGTACCAATATCAGTACTGGCAATCATATTTACTTCTTTAAGTTTGGCATGGACATTACCAAATTTATCAATATTAACCGTGGTGTTTGCTGCATTAGTATCAATCCATTCAACTCTTCCTGAATGGTTTTTATCTTTGGAGACTGGAACATCTATTACCTGTCCAAAAGTTGGCTTTATATATAGTAATTTGTCTTTTTCATGAGTTACGATTCCGGCTTCAAGTAAAGTGCTTTTCAAATCTGAATAAATTGAACTCCTTGTAATCCAGCTATCTACCTGAAAAGCAAGTCCATTATTTACTTCGCCTAATCTGATAGTAAAATTGACATCAATAAACCCTAGTGCTGCGTCTTTTGCTGTACCTGAAATAATAAACTGTTTACGTTCAGCATCAAATCTGGGAGGATTATACTTTTTTTCTGCATCATCTTTCATCTTGGAAAGCTGATCTAATATAAAATCCTTTGTAATATTGATATCACCAGAAACTTTTGCTCTGATATCAGCTTTTCCAAAGTTAGCAAAACCGTCTTTGTCTTTAATATCTATTTGTAAATTTGATCTGATATATTGTTTGTTATCTGTTTTGGTTGCCAGGACATTTGTATTTGTTGCCCCGAAACTATCAGCTTTTGGCTTAACTTCAGCAGGCTGTTTTTGTTCTCCTACTTTTTCAGGAACAGGTTTAACTTCAGAAGGATTTTGCAGTTTCCATGCTGCCAAATCTTCCGTATCTCTGACGTAATCAGTTGTTCCAAAATTATTTATTGCCATATTTTTCCAAAACTACATTAAAATTTAAAGCCAACAGATGCGCTTACTGTATTTTGATCAGGTGCCTTTATGCCAAAGACATGACCATAATTCACCCCGATATCAACTTTATTTGCAACATTATATTTTAATCCTACAGCTGTATTGATCCCAAAACTAAAACCTTTATTGTTATTCATGTTTCCCAGAGATGGGCCTACATCAACATTTAATGATAAAGGTATGCTATAATATTTTGCTCCGGTAATATTTGCCCCTACAGTAGGAGTTGCCTGAAACTGGCCTGAACCAGGCAGTACATCTACCTTACCACCATAATTAAGTTTTGCAGCAGGATAATCTTTAAAATTTTGTTTATATGCTGCTGAAATACTAAGTTCTGGGCTTTTACCGCCAACCCAGGTAGCACCTGTATTTATTTCTACAGTCTGATCGGTACTTAGCTTATCAAACGCTTTATTAGTTTGGGTTTCAAATGTTTTCTTTTCAGTAGTATACTGATTCCCCACTTCTTTAAGAGGTATATCTATAGGTACATACCCTGAACCCAAAAACTCAAGAGCAAGAGTCGGATTATCCGACTTACCAATATTTGTTGTTGCTTTAACGGTTCCGAAAGGAATAACGGTTTTTCCATCAGAAGTAGAACTAATAGAAAGCTTATTAAGATCTTTCTCGGTTAAACCGGCAATAGGAAAATCAGTCGTAACACTCATTTTATGAGAGCCATCTTTTTGTAAGGTTTTGGAAACGATTATTTCCGGTAAAGCTCCTTTTTCCATAGCTCTGTCAACAGAAAGCTCAATTGCATGTTTTAATTGATTTTTCAGCATTTTGTCATCTTCTTCGTCACCATCACCAAATGAATTGCTGTCAATAAAGGTCTTAAGATAATTTTTTAACCCGTCATGAACAGATTGGGACGAATGCAAAAAAAGGAAATCATTTGCTCTGTCAGGAGTTTCTTTTATTGAAAGGGCAAAAGAGAAGTTTTTATCATCATTTTTGATTACTCTGATAGTACCTTTTCCAAGCTCAGGGTTATTAAAGGCAAAAACTTTACCAGCATCTTTTTGTAAATTAAGGTTTCCTTCGGAAATAGCATAAATCTGATCATCTGTTTTGGCTGCGTCATTTCCTTTATCAAAAATAAATTCAACTGCATTTATTCCCTTTGACAACTGGTTTACAGCTATAGCGTCTTTTTTTAGAGCTTCAGGATTCAGGTCTTTTGCATCATGGACAGTAAAAGTTGATTTACCTTTATATTCAAAAAGGCCAACATCGGTATTTTCAACTATAGCCTCGTTTCCCTGACGACCAATAGCAGCCTTCCTGGCTTCTTCAAGCGTGGCAAAAGAATCAACCTGCTTACCATCTACATTGAAAGACAGCGGCTTATCATTTACATTCATTATTTAATTAGCCTTAACAAAATCTTATATTTCTTTTATCCTTATAGGATTTTTTCCTGAGTAATTGCTTACAAAATAAAATTATTTTTATTTTTTAATAAAGTACTTACGAAAAATTATAAAGTCGGAAAAACAAAATTCCTTTTTTCTTTTATGCTATATATTCATTATATTACAATTAATATTTTGAGTATATTCTTTCTTATTAATATTATTTGCCCCTTTAACAAATTTATATTGCTTTAATTCTTTATTTATATTGGGAACTACAAAGCTAATTATTGCTTTTGTTCTTTAATTGGATTATTTATATTTTCAGCTATTGTATGGTCATTGTCTTCAATTATTGTTTTATCTTCGTTCATTGCCAAAAGTTAGAAAAAGTATTGTTTTTCTCATAGTAACACAATAATTTAGTTGGTATATTCTCATCCCTACTTAAATTATTTTATAATGTTTACTGTTTATTAATTGCTGGAATCAAATCATGCCAAAGATTAAAAAAGTTTTAGCTACTTATACAGGTGAACTTATACAACCTGTAAGATTAAATTACAAAATTATCAATGAAACTGAAGTTTTGGATAAATTAAATAAAACCCGAGACTTTCATTATGATAAGGAAAAAAACTTATATAAATGGATAATGAAAAGCAATGAGAAAAAGTATGGTTTTAAAATCGATAAAAATGTAAAAATTTCTGACATAGTGGATATTATACTTGGATATATAAAAGTAACAGGCAAAAAATTACATATTATTTTATCCACTGTAAATCGGGCTAAAATAGCAATTACATTTTTGGATAAAAATATAGGAAAAGAATTTGCAGAAATTGAAACTCTCGATCTAATAAATAAAATTTTTGAATTTAATCTGGAAAATGTAAAAGAAATAAGCAATCTGGAAAATATTTTTGAAAATAAAATAATAAAAACTAGGGATACTTTATTTGAAGAGGTTGAGCTTGAAAAACTAAAGGAAGAATTATCACAGGAAGAATTTGTGGAACGTTTTGGGGAGAAGTTTTTAGAAGATGCAAAAAGAGATTTCCCTGAATTTGAAAATATTATTATAGATAATGATCCTGAAGGTCTTAAAAAAATGGATATGGCACTAACCATGAGACAGGTCGTTTTATTTGAAAAGTTTAACGGGAATGATAGTTTTACTCTTTATAAATTGATGAGAAATATTGTTTCAGGGAATTACGAACCCCCAAAAATAAGTAATTTAAAGCCCGAATATATTAACTAAAATGAAAGTAATTTTTTGTGGGGCATCTTCCGAAATAGGTGCGAGTTGTATTTTCCTCAACATTGATGGAAAAAATATTGTCATGGATTCTGGGATAAGGATGACCAGTGATCCTTTACCTCAATTCAGCTCCATTCAGGAAAACAAAGTTGTAGACTGCATACTTGTAAGCCATGCTCATATGGATCATACGGGAAGTTTACCCGTATTAAGCCGTGAATTTCCTCTTGCACAGATATTTATGACCCATCCGACAAGAGATATTACCAGGAACTTACTCTATGACAGTTTAAAAATAATGAATGGGAAAGAAACAGAAATTCCAGTATTTGCTGAAAATGATGTATTGTCTATGCTAAATAAAATTAAATGTTTGGGTTTTAACTATACTTTTAAACCGTTTCACGATTCGGAAATAAAGGTCACTTTCTATCCGGCTGGTCACATAGCAGGAGCAGCCTGTATTTTTATTGAAGGAGAAGAAGGTTCTGTTTTTTATACAGGAGATTTTGCCGTAGTTCCTCAAAAAACGGTTGGAGGAGCAGATTTTCCTAAATTACGCCCTGATGTTTTGATTACAGAATCCACATACGGTGATAAGCTTCATTCCAACAGGAAAGTAGAAGAGGATAAGCTTGTTGAAATGGTAAAAATGGTTATAGAAAGAGGAGGTAAAATACTGATCCCAGCTTTTGCTGTAGGGCGGGCGCAGGAAGTAATTTTAATTTTGAGAAGCGCGATGAATAAAGGGCAGCTTCAAAAGATACCAGTATATGTTGACGGTTTGGTTAGAACAGTTTGTTCAATTTATAAAAATAACCCAAATTATTTAAAATATGAACTGGCACAAAGAGTGTGGCATGAAAAAGATGTCTTTTATTCTGATGATGTTAGAGCGATTAATGATAATGAAACCAGAAAAAAAATTATTGAAGGTGATGAACCATGTTGCATTGTTTCCAGCTCTGGAATGTTATCTGGTGGTTACAGTGTTTTTTATGCAGAACATCTGGCAAAAAATGAAAAAAACTTTATAGCAATTACCGGCTACCAGGATGAGGAATCACCAGGAAGATACCTGTTAAATCTTGTGGAAACTCCTAGAGATGAACGAACTTTAAAATTAGGAGATAAAACAATTACGGTAAAATGTGATTTTGGAAAATATAGTTTATCGGCACATGGTGACAAAGGCGAAATACTTGGAGTAATAGAGAAGTTACAACCCAGGAAAATATTTTTGATTCATGGTGGGCCTGAAATTCTGGCAAGTCTTGCAAAAGATGTCCAGGCTCAACCAGTTGAAAGGCGTAGAGAAATTTATATTCCAAAAAACGGTGAAGAATTTTTAATTACTTTTCATAACCCAAGAAAACAATTAAATAAAGAAAATGAAATTCCTTCAATGGTAAAAAATACTTTACCTGATAATGATAGTTTAAAACAATTATGGGAATATCTTAGCGGATTTGAGAGAAAAAAAGGTTATACAACAGAGGAATTATTATACATCTGGGCTGGAAATCAGGATTTTGAAGAACAAGACATTCAAAATTTTCAATCTTTATTAAATCAATGCCTTTATTTTGAACCTGAAGAAAGAAGACTATTTCTTTACCACCCTGTTGATCAGGAAAAAATAGATTTACTAAATAAAACTGAGTTTATGGAATCAAATAAAATGCTTTCTATGATTAATAAGTTCTTTCCTGATGATGCCAGAATTTATAAAACAGGACAAAGATTTGAGGATAAAATAGCTTTAATTTATTTTGATTTTCCAAAATCTGCAATTTCCAAATATTCTGAAAAAATAAAAGAATTTGAAATTTTAACAGGCTGGAAGGTTGAAATTAATAATTACCCTAACCATCTTGCTATAAACTCTTTGGTTAATAAATTACTGGATAAAGAAAAAAATTTACTTCTAAAAATTTCCTTTAACCAAGTGCAAAATAGTTTAAAATTAAATTTATCTGAAAAACCAGCTGATAATAAATTATTAATAACTTCGTTCAGAGAAGTTACCGGAATTGATATTGAACTTGATTATCCTGGAGTATATGATAATTTTGAAGAGAAAACTATAACCCCTGATTTAAGCCGAGCAATTCATCAAAGTGACGCATTGGCACTTATTGAACAGGCTTTCCAATATTCAGAACATAAAATTTATAAAAAGAGTATTAAAAATGATAATTCAGGAAAATATATTGAACTAAGTTTTATCAGCTTCATAATTGCTAATCAATATATTAAATGGATTGAAGATTTGGAGAAGGAAACCGGCTGGAGAATAAAAATTAATCCTGCTTCAAACCAGTATGAGCTCATTTTACAAACGTTAAGCCTTTTAAATACTAATGAAATTTTTCCAACTAAAAACCCAAGCATAATTGAAGCAAATAAAACTGTAAAAATTAAACTTAATTTAGCTGTTGAAATTGAAAAATGGGAAAATATCAGGAACAAGTTTTTTGAACTGACTGGGTTTCAGTTAGAATATAGTTTATAGAATTAAAAAAGGTATTAATTAAATGAATGGAACAATTCGGGCAAATATCAAAATTGGGGCAAGAGTAATGATTGTTTTGAAAAAAGATCAAAGAAGCGGAAACCTGACCGAAGGGATTGTAAAGGACCTCCTTACCAGTTCACCAAATCACCCACATGGAATTAAAGTCAGGCTGGCAGATGGACAGGTGGGTCGGGTAAAAGAAATTTTAGGCTAACCTCATATTTTTATGCCAAACTTTTTTAAAATAACAAGCATCAAAAAATAGAGTAGAACCATGATTGTGATGGATAAAAATAAAGCAAGATAAAAACTTACTTTGTTTTTTAGTAAAACTGGTAAAGCAATAAAAAGTGAAAGTGAAGGTAAAACCAGCCAGAAAATGCCAGTGGATAATTCAGCAATTTTTTCAGAATCTTTGGAATCAACATAAAGCCAGATCATTGCAAGTATTGAAACAAGTGGTAGAGAAGCAAGGATGCTCCCCATTAATGTACTTCTTTTAGATATTTCGGAAACAGTGACTAATATTCCTGCTGATAAAAACGTTTTAATAATGTAATAAAGCATTAAAAAGTTAGCTTAGGTTTTTGGTTCATTTTTTGTTTCGCTGGGTTTTTCTGCGGTTTGTTTAGGAGCAGGGGTAAAGAGTATTTTAAAAACAGCATTTCTGATAGTTTTTGCTTGTTTTTCTTCAGGAAGTGATAAAAAAGTAGAAAAGTCATTTTCATTATTGGAAGAAACAACTGTTCCTTCTACTTTTACTTTACCTTTATCATCAAAAAAGGTAATTTTATCACCACTTGCAGGTAATCCCACATACGGTACTTTTGAGCTGGTATTTATTTTAAGTTCATCAGCCCTGATCGCTACCAGCTTATTTTTTGTTGTCTGTACAACAATATCATCTTTGAAATCAAGGAGAATGCTTTCAGGTGTTTTTACTTTTTTTACTTTAATATTGCCTGTTGCTTCAAGCTGATATTTATTACCGTTTAAACTGAGGTTACACATGCTATTTGTTCCTAAGATATTATATTACTTATAAAATACCACAAATTAACTGAATCTAAACATTAGTATTTTCAATCGTCAATTTTATTCAATACATCATGAGTTAGAGCCGTCCATAAGTCAACTTTACCATTAAAAAATGAGTTCGGTGATTCATATTCGATGCCACTAATAGTAACTTCTTGATCTTTTTTTAAAATTCTTTTATAACCTAAGGTTTTTAGTTTTTCTATAAATTCATCGGAAAAATTGGCTTGTTTTACAGTTAAGGGTTCTTCTCCTGTTTCATAAAAGTTTGGCGAATAACCGTCTGGATCTTGATTTTTTATATCATAAGAAAATTCCAGCGAATAAAGTGGAATTAGTTTGGAAAAAATAAGCTGTCCTTTATAAACAATTTTAAAATCACCTTTGCTGAAGCTTCCAAAAAGAATTGTAAAACTGGCGGAAGGCCAAAAATCATTTTCAATTTGCTTATACTCAAAACCATATTTTTTTAAGATATAAATGGTTTCAATATTTAGAGTCACTTTATCTTTGCATTTAGCTAAATAATAGTCATAATCTTTTTTTTTATATATTCTTTCAATGCATTCTGCAATTAATTTTTTCATATTTATTTTGTAAACAGATCATGCTTGCCAGAAGAATCATATTTACCTGGAACTTCATTACCCCATAAATCTATTGATCCCTGATGCTTTCCTCTTGGGTTACACACTTCAAAATGACCATGCTGAGTATCAACAGAATAAAGATTTCCTTTATCATCCTTGTAAATAGTTCTATTGCCATTTTTCCTTTCTATATCTTTTGCTCTTTCCCAGCCTTTTGATTCAGCAAATTCCTGTGCTTTTTTTCTGACAACCGGAACTCTTTCATTGGGTTTTAATTTCGAGATTTCATCATAAAATGTTTTAGTTGTATCTGTTGGCTTAGTACTTCCAACAGAGTTTTTGGATGACATTTGTAAGATACTTGGTGCAGCAATAACTCCACCTGTTGCAATTGAAACCTTTCCTCCTGTTGCCGCTGCGGTAGAAGAAATAATTCTTCCCGAACCTGCACCAGCATATGCCAGACTCATTCCTCCTCCGGTATTAGCAATACCAGAACCAAATTTCCCTGCGCCTGAGGCAGCCTTTGCACCAATAAGGGTGGTTGCGCCATCAAACAGGGCTGTGGAAATTCCTTCAGCGAGATGTGTAGCAGCTCTTTCCAGATCATCATTATTTTTTGCATTGGAAGCTGTTGAAGCAAAGTCATAAAAATTTTTGGCGACCTTGATTGCATCTGCGCCTAAAAAAGCTAATCCTGCCCCGACAAGAACAACATCTGCAACCTCTCCAACTCCAAAAGCATGAGAGGCGGCATAGACAGTCAGAACTGTAGCAATAGCTGCGACACTTTCTGGTTTAAGCATTGCTTCAAATTTTTGTTTTAGACTATCAGGCAAATATTTTGGCATCATTTTTAATGATTCAACCAGTTTTTTGGAAGTTGAATAAAATTCAGGTGAGCCAACACCAAGCATTGCTCCTGCTATTTTTAAAGCGGCGTCAGGGTTTGTATTTGCAGGCAAGGTACTGATTTTGTTTTTAATCTGATCAATTTTGCCAAGCATTTCCAGATTTTCGTCTTTGTCAAACTGAGCAATGACATTATCATAATCATCAGTGAAAGCTACTACTTTGGAAAATTCAACGGAAGGATAGGCTCTTACCGTTACTTCTTTTTCACTTTCTGTTGAATAATGTGTGCCTCTTACTTCATTTAAGAAGTATTTTCCCTCTTTTTCGGTGATTACTTCAGCACCTTTTGCTGCTTTGGCAACATCAAGGGCTTCTTTTAGCGAACCATAACCATTATTATTTCCGACTGATTTACCTGCTACTATGTCATTTCTGCCCCATAGGTAACCGTCATAATTACCAACTGTCTTTCCTTCGACTCCACCCATTTTTTTACCTGAAAAATCAAACATATTGCAATAATTTTTTATAGTAACAGTTTTTACTTTTATTGCTGCTATTAAAGAAGTTTTAATATTTACAGAGCCATGATTATTTAGAAAAGATATTTTTAAATTTTAAATTGGAAATTTTATACCAAAACGAATAAACAAATTCTGCAAATGAAAAATTCTTCTCTTTGATAGAAGTAACCATATAAAGCTCGTTATTATTTATATTTAATGAATAAATCCATTCATTTTCATTTAATGTTATTTTCCATTTAAAATTTCCTGTTTTTGCATCAATTACACTAAGATAACTTTTTGAAACAAGGTTACTGTCTGATAAGGTAAAATAAAGGTTTTCACCAATTATTACCGGTGAAAAAATTAACTGTTCTGATTTGAAATGCCAGATTTCTTCTCCTGTTTCCGGTTTTAGTGCATACATAGAGTAAAGACTATCCTGGACATAGATTATTCCGTTTTGCATTAACAGTTTTGAAACAAAACCATTTGCTTTAAATTTCCAGACTTCATCACCTGTATTTTGATTTATTGCATAAATATAACCTGTATTATTAAAATAAATAATCTCTCCGGCTGTAATAAATTCCGAAGGGCTGTATATGACCTTCCATTTTTCCTTGCCAGTTTTACTATCTATTGCATAAAGATAGTTTTCCGGCTCATTACCAAAGGGGTAATAAATAACTCCTTTAAAAGCAATTAATGCTTTATTCAAATCTCTGGTTTTAAAATTATTATTATTAATATAGGCAGAAGGGTTTACTCTTTCCTGCCAGTCAATCACACTATTAGATGCTTTGACCATTTGAGCAGGGGTTCTTTTTTTTAGACGAAAGTTTTTTTCTGATTGGCCTGTATTATTATTTAATTTATAAAATTTATAAAAATAATTATATGTAGCCTGGGCTATTGCAGGTCTTGGATGTGAAAATTCATATTTTATATCTACTTTGGGCTTAATATTTTCCAGGTTTTTTTCAATCTTATCAACTGGCTTTTTTACTTTAAAATTATGTTGCCATTTGACTTTCCCTGTATTATTCTCAAGTGCATATAGTAAACCAGATTTATTGCCAAAAAAGACCAAATCTTTATCAGCATCAGGCAAAAGGTAATCATCCCCAGAACCACTGAAGCTCCAACGTTGACGGCCATTTTTAATATCAAGAGAATATAATTGGTTTTCGAGATTAAAATAAACAGAATTTTTGTCTATTACCGGATGCAGTGTTGAAGAAAAACGTTTTTTGTTCTCAGTTAGCTGGCATTCCCAGACAGTTTTTTCAGTTTTTATATCTCTGGCATAAATTCTATTATCTAATAAAATAAAATATAGCCCTTCAGGAGAATAAAACCATCCCTGAGTGATTAATTTCTCTGATGTTTTTTCATTTAGGGTTGGGGTTAGGTTAATTAGTTTATAACAAAGCCATAAAGAAAGAGCTAATAGAAAAATGCTGATGACAAATATCTGAAATTTTGAAAAATATTTATTCAAAATTGGCAAGATATTCCCACCTTTCCAGTTTTTGATCCAGTAAATTTCCTATTTCCTTATACCTCTCATTCCATTTGGAAATATTGTCAAAGCTACTATCCCCTGAGCTAAACAGGTTATCCAGTTCTTTTTTTTCATTTTCCAGTTTTTCAATATCTTTTTCCAGGTTTTCCATTTCATATTTTTCTTTAAAAGATAACTTTATTTTTTCACCTTTTGGTTTTATGTATACTTCTTTCTTTTCATTAAGCTTAATCTGTTCCTCAGCCTCAATTTCTTTTTTATACTCCAGGTAATCGGCATAATTTCCAGGAAAACCCTTAATATTTCCTTTTCCGTCAAAAATCAAAAGATAATCAACCACTCTGTCCATAAAATAACGGTCATGGGAAACAACCAGCAGACATCCCCCAAACTCATTGAGGAAGTCTTCAAGAACAGATAATGTTTTGATATCCAAATCATTGGTTGGTTCGTCAAAAATAAGGAAATTAGGATTTTTCATCAGTATATGGAGTAGATGCAAACGTCTTCTTTCTCCGCCAGAAAGTTTGGAAATCAGAGTATAGTGCATATATGACGGAAACAGAAAACGTTCAAGTAACTGGCTGGTACTGATTGTTTTGCCATCATTTAATTTTATTGATATACCGGATTCTTTGGCATAATCAAGAACTGTTCGGTTAATATCCAATGCTGTGCTATATTGATCAAAATACCCGAAAAATGTATTTATCCCAGGATCTACCATTCCTTTATCAGGGTTCTCCTGTCCGGTTAATAGTCTTAGAAAAGTTGTCTTTCCTGAACCATTGGCTCCTACAATACCAATTCTTTCCTGCTGCTTAAATTTATGGGAAAATTCTTTTATTACTGTTTTCCCATCATAAGATTTGGAGATATGGTTCACCTCAAGAATTTTTTTACCCAGTCTTCTACCGCTGATACTTAATTCTACTGCTTCTTCCTGTTTATATTTTTCTCGGCTCATCATATCATGTGCTCTGTCAATACGGGCCTTTTGTTTTGTACTTCTGGCTTTTGGTCCTCTTTTTAACCATTCAAGCTCTACTCTTAAAATAGATTTTATTCTGCTTTCTTCCTGAAGCAGGCTGTTTTCTATTTCTGCTTTTTTCTCAATATAATATGAGTAATTACCAGCATACTGATATAAAGTGTCATGTTCTATCTCATAAACATCAGTACAGACCTGATCAACCAGATATCTGTCATGAGTAACAAAAAGCAATGCTCTCGCTGTTTTCTGTAGATAAGACTGTAACCATTGAATAGTATCTATATCCAGATGGTTGGTCGGCTCATCAAGAATTAAAAGAGAAGCATCATCAATCAGTGACTGGGCTAGGGCTACTTTTTTGAGCATCCCTCCTGATAAAGTATTCATTTTTAAACTTAAATCAGAGATCCCCAGCTCTGAAAGTACTGATTTTATATCATTTTCATATTGCCAGGCTTCCAGGTGGTCCATTTCCTCCATTAAAATTTTAAGTTCTGACTGAAGTTCTTCGCTATAACCTTTATTGATTTTTTCACAGCATATTTCATATTTTTTTATTAGCTGTACTCTATCACTTTCATTATTAAAAATATGCTCCAGAATTGTTTCTTCAGATTTATATTCCGGTATTTGTTGGAGAAAGTTTATTCTTACACCTTTTCTGAGCGTGATATCACCACTGTCAGCCTGATCTTTTCCGGCAATTAACTTTAATAATGTACTTTTCCCGCATCCATTTACACCAATCAGAGCAATTTTTTGAGAATCATCAATACCAAATGAGATATTTTCAAATAACTTTTTTCCACCCTGCCATTTAGTTAATTTTTCTACTGAGACAATATTCATTTTTAATATTTAAAATTCACAACACATATAATCCAAATTAATAATTATATATTATTTTGGATGGTTAAAATTACTCAACTGTTACTGATTTCGCCAGATTTCTTGGCTGGTCAACATCACAGCCTTTTCTTAAAGCAGTATAATAAGCCAGTAATTGCAGCGGAACAACATTAATAATTGGTGATAATTCTTCTTTAACTTTTGGCAGATAAATAATATAATCAACTTCATTTTTAATTGTTTCATCGCCTTCAGTTGCCAGAGCAATAGCGATAGCATCTCTGGCCTTTACTTCCTTTAGATTACTAAAAACCTTTTCATATGTAGTAGCTTCAGTTGCTATCGAAACTACGGGCATATCCTTATCAATAAGGGCAATTGGCCCATGTTTCATTTCGCCTGCGGCATATCCTTCGGCATGTATATAGGAAAGTTCTTTTAGCTTTAAAGCTCCTTCAAGGGCAATAGGGAAATTGTAATTTCTACCCAGGTATAAGCAATTTGTATAATTTGACAACTTATTGGCAATACTTTTTATTTTATCTTTGATATCAAATATTTTTTCCATAATATTTGGCAAAGTCTTAAGCTCAATTATGTGCTCTCTGATAAATTCAGTTGTAATTGTTTCTTTTAACTGACCAAAATACAGTGCCAGCATATAAAGGCATACTATTGTGGAAGTAAATGCTTTGGTTGAAGCAACACCTATTTCTGGTCCGCAATGGATATACATATTACCCATTGTTTCTCTGCTTATTGCACTACCAATTACATTAAGGACTCCGATTGTTTTTGCTCCCAGTTCTTTAACCAGTTTTATTGCTGACAATGTATCTGCTGTTTCTCCTGACTGGCTGATACCAATAACCAGAGTATTACTATCAACAAAAGGCTCACGGTAGCGGAATTCTGAGGCAAAATCAACATCAACAGGTATTTTTGCCATTTTTTCAAGATAATATTTACCAACCATACCGGCATAATAAGAAGTGCCACATGCTAGAATAATGATTCTGTTGATAGAATTTAAATCTTCAGCTGTAAGGCCCAAATCATCAAGATAAAGTTTTCCGCCTGATTCAGAAGCTCTGCCAGCAAGAGCCTGGGCTATTGCTGCCGGTTGTTCATGAATTTCTTTTAACATAAAATGCTCATAACCGCCTTTTTCAGCAGAAGCAACATTCCAGGATATTTTTGATACTTTTTTCTCTAGCTTTTCACCGGAAAGATTAAAAAACTCGGCTTTATCTTTATAAACAACAGCCATTTCACCATCTTCAAGATAAACAATATCACGGGTATGGCTTAAAATTGCCGGAACATCTGAAGCAACAAAATTTTCACCGTCCCCTAATCCTACAATCAATGGGCTGCTGGTTTTTGCGGCAACAATATAGTCAGGATTATCAGCATGAACAACTACTATGGCATACGCACCCTGAACCTTTTGCAATGCATTATGGACAGCCAGATATAAATCTCCTGAATAATTATCCATTATCAGATGAGCCAGAACTTCTGTATCTGTATCAGATTTAAATTCGTATTTCTTTTTTAATTCTTCTTTTAAAGAAAGGTAATTTTCGATAATACCATTATGTACAACTACTAATTTACCGCTTTCATCACTGTGCGGATGGGCATTAAAAACAGTTGGCCTTCCATGTGTGGCCCACCTGGTATGCCCAATGCCAACACTACCTTTTATTGGATTATTATTTACATCAATAATCAGATTTTTTAATTTTCCAACTTCTCTTCTTAATTCCATTAAGCCTTGGTCCTGGATTATGGCAATACCAGCAGAATCATAACCCCGGTATTCAAGTCTTTTTAAACCATCCAAAATAATACTGCTTGCTAACTGGTAGCCTACATATCCAACTATTCCACACATATTTCCTAATTTCCGATTTCAAAAAATTATAATATCTTCAATGCCATAAATAGACATTATATTAGATTCTAAACTGTTGTATGTGATTTATCAATTTTATAATTATAATATGATTTTCAGAGGTAGCCCTGGAGAAATGTTTTTCACAACAAGGGGCCTTGGTCCCTTGAGTAATGCAATGGAATAAAGTACAAGGGACTAAAGCCCCTTGTTCAGGCAAAGCCTGATTGTGAAATTATTCTTTTATATATATCTGATATGATAAAATACCTATCTGATAAAAGTTTAACTTGATTAATTTTAATATAATTTTGGGAAACCAGAATTTTATATGAGGTAATATAATGAACGGTTTTGAAGTAGTTGTTAAAACAATTAAAGATGCTTTAGAAGATGCTGATGTAAGCATATATGATCTGGGAGGTGGAAACCATCTGAGAGTTGAGGTAATATCAAAAGGTTTTGAAGGCAAATCCCTGATTCAGCAGCATAAAATGATTCATGATATTTTGGATTATCAGATGGAAAATAGAGGCGGTTTTATTCATGCTTTATCAATAAAAACGTCTGTACCAAAAAGTTAAAGTTTTTTGTAGGGATGTATTGTATACGCCCAAGTTAGATATATTTAATATTAGATTTAGAATTACACGTTTAAGGAGGTTAGTATGGCAGATTGGACAAAGGAAATCAAAGAGACTGTTGAGAAAAATAAAGTTGCGGTATTTATGAAAGGAACCCCGGAAGAACCAAGATGTGGATTTTCGGCAAGAGTAGTAGCAATGCTTGAAGAACTTGAAGTGCCTTTTAAAGCAGTAGACATTTTCCAGGATCATCCTACATTATTGGGGCAACTCAGAGATATATACGGATGGCCTACATCACCACAGGTATTTGTCGATGGTGAATTAATCGGTGGTTGTGATATTACATCTGAAATGTATGAGAGTGGCGAATTACAGAAAAAGCTGGGTATAAAAGCTTAGGGGAAAAATAGAGGGGCTATCCAATAATATCTCTGATTTCATAATGGCTGTTCTCTATACCAGCATGTGTCTTTACAGAAATTTATTCAGAATATTGCTTGTTAATAAGATTGTATTATGATAGACTTTCTCTTGTGATATTTTAAGTAACTTTTAAATATTACAGATTTGTGGGGATGTGGCGAAATGGCAGACGCACCATCTTGAGGGGGTGGCGGGGAAACCCGTGTGAGTTCAAGTCTCACCATCCCCACTCCTCTAAGATTTCAATAATTCAGATTAAACATATTTTCAATAAAAAAATTACATTTTCAAAACTATGCGAACTTTCCCGATAGATAATAATACAGAATTAAGAATCCTGGAAAAACAGGATGGGTATGAGTTATTTTTATTAACCGATAAAAACAGGGCTTATTTACGCGAATGGTTGCCCTGGCTTGATTCAACTGTTAAACAGGAAGACACTGAAAATTTTATTCAAAGCTGCCTGGAAAAATTTGCCGGAAGTAAAGCTTTTGATGCAGGTATTTGGTATAAAGGCCAATTAGCTGGGGTAATTGGTTTACATGAAATTGACTGGCAAAATGAAAAAGCGGCTATGGGCTACTGGCTTGGTGAAGAGTTTCAGGGAAATGGCCTGATTACCAAGGCTTGTAAGGAAGTAATTAAATATGTTTTTGTTGAGCTTAACCTGAAAAAGCTGGAAATAAGGTGCGCAACTGAAAATAGCAAAAGTAGGGCAATTCCGGTAAGATTAGGTTTTACCGAAGAAAAAGTAGTTGAAATGGCTGAATGTTTATATGGTCGTTTTGTTGATCATGTTGTATATGTGATGAATAGTCAGAATCAGTATTAAGAAACTCTCCCCTGGCCCCTCTCTTGAAAAGCGAGGGGTAAAAGAAATGTAAGAATTAAAAGGTTCGGGAAAATACTTTCTGGTAACAATTGTTTATAAATAAGCCTATAAAATGTGAGCAAATACTTTTTGCTTTTTATTATTTCAATAAATAATAGATACACAACCTATTTTTGTAGCAATAATCGAAACATGAGCAAAAAATTAAGAGTTATAGGAAAATTTATAATAAGCAATTTAATATTTTTTTCACTAAGTTCCTGTGAAAATGTAGTCAAACCAAATATTACAGTGACTCCTACCCCAAAAATTTCTGCTTCAATGATACCTGTTCCTGTACCAGCCAGAGAACCCTTAAAAATAATCAGTTACCCTGAAAATATTATTATCAGGACTTATGAAAAAATTAAAATCTATAGTTTTTTAAAATACTCAGATAATACGCTTGAAAATAAAATGGAATATTCATCTTCAAATCCCTTAAAAGTTCAGGTTGATAATGACGGTATCATCACAGGTATTTCTGGGGGAAGAGCTGAAATAATAATTAAAAATGGTAATAAAGTTTCTAAAATTATAGTCTTAGTAAAAGATGCGTTTGAACCATTCAAAGAGAGTTTTTTTTCAACTTATTACTTTTCTACTCCTGGTAAATATTTTTTGGAAAGTGATAGTGAAGGATATACTTCGGTAATATCTTTTTGTTCCAGCGAGTGCGTAACTTTTAAAAAACGCTTTGATAAAAATGGTTTTTCTTATGAAAGTTATGTAAAAATAGATAGCTTATCTATGCCACCAGAACTAAAAGAGGTACTTGCGGAACCTGAAAAATTAAGGAAAGAAGCTGAAGCAAAAATAAAACCACTTACTTATCCTTACTACTCTATTTATCATATTAAACAGGAAAAAAATCAAAAAGGTGATTATGCCTTGGTAAAGCAGGTTTATGAGAATAAAGCAGAAAATATTCATCAAATTGCATACCTTACCTTACAAATTTATGATTCAACTAAAAAAACATTAGGAAAAGAATTAAAAGTTAATAGCGAAGATTTTGTTGTACCAGATAATTATTATTATGGATCTTTTCCCTTCACAGTTAAAATTATTGTAAATAAAAATGGAGATATTGCTTTATTATGGTACCAAGGCGATTCTTTTTTTCTTAAAGTATATGATATTAATGGTAATGTAATTGCTCCCGAACAAAATATATTAAAATATCCATCTTTATATAGCTATAGCTATCCCCCTTTTTCTTTTAAGATGTCTAATAATGGGAAAATAGTTGTACTAATAGGAGATAGTGCTTTTTATGGTATAACCGGAATTTTAACTGATATAAAGACTAAAATTACTGAAATTGTTAAAATTAAAAATACTCATAATTATTCTGATTTATTATATCCTATATATTCAGTAAATAATAAAGGTGATTTTGTTATACTCTGGAAAGCACGTCCATATGGTACAGATAATATATTTATTCAGGAGTTTGATTCAAAAGGAGTTCCGAAATGTAAGCTTTATACACTTTCAACTAGCGATACTTCATTTCTTGAAATAGGAGATATTATTTTGAATGATGATAGTAGCTATGTTATTTTCTGGGATTCTAGGATATATGATAATAAAATTTTTAATCTTTATTCTAGATTTTTTAACCCCAAAGAGAATTTTCCTCAGGATACTATTTTCCTAAATGAAGGAGAAAAGATTGATTTAAAGAACGACTCCCGTTTCAAAACATATTTTGGTAATGATGATGTAATACTGGTTTCATCTGATACTTTTATTGCAAAACAAACTGATAATTTTATTACGGGAGTGAATGATGGAGTTGCAGTTATTACAGCTTTTTCAAAAAATAACCCTGAGAAAAAAGCTGATTTTAAAATAAAGGTATCAAAGCTTTGTAATTAATAGGTTAAATTCATTCTGTTAATTCTCTAATTCTGAAAATTCTGATTCAGACATTTCTTATTATCCCCAGTATAAATTTAGGTAAAAATTTTATTTTTGACTAAAGTTTAAAAAATTTTCTTCTATAGATATTACATACAGCGTAAGTTTATTTAGATAGGAGATTTGTCATGAAAAAAAGTTTACTTTTTATATTCACCAGCATAATGTCAGCTTCAGTACTTGCCGGATGCGGAAGCCGTGAGTCAGCACCTGTTTTACCAGATTTTATTCCGGTAACAACCCAGTCAGATCATGGTTTAGTTGAAATTAACAGATATATTGGTAAAGATTTTTTTGCCGCTTTGGATGCTGATAAAGATGGTGTTGTTACTATAGCCGAATATACAAAGCTAAAAGTTCCAAACAGCGATAAAAGATTTAAAAAAGTTGATAAAAATAGTGATGGAAAAGTAACTATTGAAGAAATGATGGCTAACAGAAAAAATTTCTTACCTGAAATGTACTCCAAAGATATTTTAAGACAATCTGCCAAGACTGCTTTTGCTGGTATAGATCTTGATAAAAACGGTAAGATTGAGCGTAATGAATACTTTAAGCCTGCTGTTTCTCAGGCACAGGGTGATGCTCCTGTTGCTCCGGATCCAAATCTGAATATTATTTTTAACCTGTCTGATCTTATCAGAGATGGCGATCTTAATTTTAGTGAATATGAAGACCTTTTTTATGCTGGTATGCTTGGAAAAACCTATCATAACCAGCCAATTGTAGATGTTCCGGCTCCGGTTCAGCCACCATCTACCGGTACAAATTCCCCAGAAGAAGGATAAAATAAATTTTAATCTAGCCTGTGTGTACTTTGTATATGCAGGCTTATTTAACAGATATATTTTTAAATTTCCTATTAAATATTATCCAATTCCCTGCTAGTATATATTTTAGATATTTTGATTTGTATTTGAAAACTATGTCAGAGAAAGTAATTAACAAAGGTTTTGAAAGCAGAAAGCTACTAAAAGAAAATAATTTTGGCGTATTATCAACTATCTCGCTGGATGTTCCCGGATATCCTTTTGGTTAAATTACACCATATTGTTTATCTGTAAAACTGGAACCCTTGTTATTGATTAGTACAATTGCCCAACATACAAAAAATATCCTGGCTGATCCAAAAGTATCTATCACTGTATTTCATCCACATACAAATGATGTCCAGGCGAATGCAAGAATAACATATATTGGTGATGCAATAAGAACGGATGATGAATCATTAAAAGAAAAATACCGTAAATATTTTCCATCTTCCAAAGAATATTTTAATTTTCATGATTTTGCCCTTTTTAAAATTGAACTGAAAAAGCTGCGCTATATTGGTGGATTTGGCAGTATTTTTTGGGTAGAGCCTGAACAGTTTCTTTTACCAAACCCTCTTGAACAGGTAGAACAAAGAATTATCAGCCATATGAATGAAGATCATAAAGGTGCAATGATAAAATACTGCCGTGCATATAAAAGTACAGAGGTGAATGATGTCCAAATGATTGGAATTGACTCTGAAGGATTTGATTTGCTGTCAGAAAACAGGCTATTCAGATTTACTTTTGATGAACCTGTTACCGATGCAAAGCAGGCAAGAGAAATTCTGGTCAAAATGGCCCAGATTGAATAATCATTATTATAAAACCGGATTAATACCTCTTGTTTATACTGATAAATATTAAAACAAAACAAAAATTTTTTCTTGATAAAGAGATTAGTTATATTGGCACATTTGAAAATTCAGATATAAAAATAGAAGCAGATATTGATACCAGAGTAATTCTGAAAGAAGAAGATAATAATATAATTTTATTAAAAAAATTGGGAAATGTTTATATCGATAATAAGCCAGCTATCAGAAAAATACTGGAAAATGGAGATAAAATCCAGATAGCTAATGAAAAATTTGTTTTCAATGTTTTTGAGAATGAAGCAGAATTTGAAGAAAATACATTGCATGAATACCTTTTTATTGATAATGATGGTAGTCAGGTTGAAAATGAAAAATTCATCAATAGCCTGGTTTCTCTTAATAGTTTTGCCCATCAGGTAAGCTCTATCCTTGATTTTGGCTCGCTTTTAAATGTTATTATGGATTTGGCAATAAAAATAATCAAAACTGAAAAGGGTTTCCTTCTTTTTTATGATCCAAAGACAGAAAATATCTCTATCAAAGCTGGAATAAATATAGATAAGGAACTGGAAGATCTGGATAAATTTAATAAAGCTATTTCCAATAAAATTTTAGACTCATTAAAAGAAACCAGCAGTGTAAGTCTAAATGATGTTTCTATTACTGGATTTTCTCAGGTAAAATCAATTCTGGCAGCCAAACTAAAAGCCCGTAATGCTGTTATAGGTTATATTTGCCTGATAAACAAGGTAAAATCTGAAAAAGAATTTAATGAAAGGGATAAATATCTGATTGAGTCACTGGCTACCCAGGCTGCAATTGCAATAGATAATTCATTACTTTATGAAAAAGTGAAAAATGAAACTAATATCAGGAACAATTTACAACGATATTTACCACGTAATATTGTTTCAAAAGTTATAGAAAATAAAATAAACCTGGCTTTTGTCGGTGAATTACATGAATGTAGTACTTTATTTGCAGATATATGTGGCTTTACTGCAATATCATCCGAGTTAAAGCCACAGCAGATAGTATCCTTATTAAATCAGTATCTGACTAATATGACAAAGGTTATTTTTTCATATAATGGAAGCGTTGATAAATTCATGGGTGATGGTATTATGGCTGTTTTTGGTGTTCCTCTTTTCTCTCAGGATTTTGCCAAAGATGCTGTTTTAGCGGCAATTGATATGATTAAGCAGGTACATGGCCTACGGGATAAATTTTTTCAGGAATTTGGGATCAAAAATTTTAATGTCAGAATAGGGATAAATACAGGCCCAGCCGTTTATGGTAATATCGGCTCTCCTCAAAGAATGGATCTTACTGTTGTGGGAGATAGTGTAAATATTGCCGCCAGATTGGAAACCCATGCCCCACCTGGCAGTATTCTGATCAGTGAAAATACTTATGAAATAGTTAAAAATATTGTAATAACAAAGGAGTGGGAGTTATTAACAGTAAAAGGAAAAACAGAACCGATTAAGGTCTATGAAGTTTTGGAAAAAGCGATTCCTGAAAATTTATTGGAAACTCTTGAAAATACAATGAGGATGCATATCAGGGTTCCTCTTAAAACCTTTGTCTCAATTTCAAAAAATGGTTTAAGAAGTCATGGTCTAATCAGAGATATCAGCATTGGTGGTGTGTCTATCAGTACAGTTGGAAATTATCAGGCGGATGAAGAAATTGAGATCGCTTTTAAATTAAGTAATAATATCTCTTTCCGCAATATTAAAGGCCAGATAAAATATATAGAAAAATCAATGTTTGAAGGTGTCCATAATAAAATGAATATAATTATGGGTGTGGAGTTTAAAGACTTACCAATGGATAAATCTATGGAAATAATCAATTTCATTAACAGTGAAAGTTTAAAATAGTACAATTGTACAAATTTTGTACTTTAGAAATAACTTAGCCTCAGTTTTTAGTTAATTTTCTCTTAATTGTGAATTTCTTCACAAAATAATTAACAATATAAGTTGTATACTAAACGAGAATATTTTTTATTCGAAGCTGTTATTAAGGTACGAAAACAAAGGAGTAGTTATGGCTGTAAAAAAATTACACGCTCTCGCATTATTATTATTTGCAAACTTAGGTTTGCTCTCATCCCAGGCTCTGGCAGAAGAAACAAAACCAGATGAAAATCCGGTAAAAATTAATGGATTTGTGGATACTTATTATAGCCTTAACTTGAATATGCCTGGTAGTCGTTCAAATCAGCTAAGGAATTTTGACATTTATAGTAATCAGTTTGGGCTCAATGCAGCACAACTATCAATTCAGAAAGACGGACCGGTTGGTTTTAAGACAAAATTATTATTTGGCTCAACTGCTGATTTCATCCAGACAATAGATGGTAAGGTTGATGAAATATCCAAGAATATTCAGGAAGCATATGGAAGTGTTGCAATACCTATAAATGGGAATGATCTAATGTTTAATGTTGGTAAATTTGCTACACATATGGGTTCAGAAGTTATTGAAACAAATGCTAACTGGAATTATAGCAGATCAAATCTTTTTGCCTGGGCGATTCCCTACACTCATACAGGTATTCGGGCCAATTATTCATTAAATAAATATATTGGTTTTCATGCTGCTGTTGTTAATGGCTGGAACCGGATTGTTGATAATAACGATATGAAAACATTCTGTGGACAGGTGATGATAACACCAATGGATGGATTGACCCTGTATGAAAATGTAATTGGCGGTCCTGAACAGGCAGACAATAATAATGACTGGCGTTTTGTAAGTGATACCATTTTGAATTGGCAGATAATGCCATCATGGGCTGTTAACCTTAATTTTGATTATGGAATGGAAACTGTAAATAAGGCTAATAACACCTGGATGGGATTTTCCGGCATGACCAGGTATGCTATTACAGATAATACAGCAGTTGCTTTAAGAGGAGAATGGTTTAATGACCCAGATGGATTACAAACCGGAACAAAACAGCAATTGACGGAAGGAACCCTGACACTGGAATACAGACCTATTGAACACCTGATACTTCGTGCTGAAGGCCGTTATGATCAGTCAACTGCCAAAGTATTTGATTCGGCTCCAAATATCACAACCACAACAAAGGATGCTGCTGGTAAAGATCAAACTGTAACATCGCCTACCAAGGTGTTAAATCAGACCACATTCCTTGTGGGTGCTGTTTTTGAATTTTAACTTTTAAATTTTTGAATTAAAACAACTAATTGTTAAGAAATACCAAACAATTAGTTGTTTTTTTCTTTTTTTAAATTAAAATTAATATTTGATTTGTTGAAATATTTTTTTATTTCTGTTTAAATTTTATTAAGAACATTTTTTTAATTTAATAATTTATGAAATCTGATTCAGATTTAAAAATAGTCCTTGAGAAATATAAGGTTATCGAGGAAATTGGTAAAGGCGGTATGGGTCGCGTTTATATGGCCCATGATGAAAGGCTTGAACGGACTGTAGCACTAAAAGAACTTGTTATTAGTGAGCTCGTTGATGGTGAAGAACGGTCAGAAATAACAGAGCGTTTTATTAGAGAAGCTCAAACTGCTGCAAATTTAAACCACCCAAATATAGTGACAATTTTTGATGTTGCCCAGGAAAACGGGAAACATTATATTGCCATGGAATATATCCCTGGTAGGAGTCTTAAAGAATTTATTGAGAAAAATCATACATTTGTTTTGGATACTTTACTGGATATTTTATTGCAAATTGCTTCAGGAATGGAGCACGCACACTCCAAAGGAGTAATACACAGAGATATTAAACCTGACAATATTAAAGTAATTGATAATAACGTAATAAAAATTATGGATTTTGGCATAGCCAGTATGGAAAGGAAAAAAGATAATATCACAAAAAATGGTGCTCTGATGGGGACTATTGGTTATATGTCACCGGAACAGCTTTATGATTCAAAATCTGTAGATAATAGAGCTGATATCTTTTCTTTCGGAGCAATGCTTTATGAAATTTTTACCCAAAGGCTCCCTTTTGACGGGGAAACAATCGGTGAAGTTATTATCAGTATAATGACTTGTAACCCCATACCTCCAAGGCAGATTAACCCATCAATTCCCCGTAAACTTGAATCTATGATTTTAAAATGCCTGGAAAAAGAACCAGATAAGAGATATAACAAGTTTAAAGACATTTCCAATGAATTAATGGCCCTTAAATTTGTTGGTGATTTTAAAGAAATAAGTTCAGTTGAAAATGTATATGATCCAGCTTTGGCTAATGAAGCTTACAAGTTAAAAAAAGTTTCTAACACTTTCAAAGATAAGCTAATGTCAACAATCCCAAGCCGGGATGCAAAAACAATAATAATAAAAGGAAAAGAGGATGTAAAACTTAGTTTTGTAAGAAGCTTGGGAAATCTTGGTGATAAGCAGGGAGAATTCTCTTCTCCCAGAACTATTTATTACTCAGATAATTTTTTATATGTTGCAGATACCAAAAATTCAAGAGTTCAGATATTTGATGAAAATGATATTTGTCAGTTAATTATAGAAGCTGATGATATGAAAGCTCCATGTAGTATAGCTGTTGACAATGAAACTAATCAGATCTTTGTTTTGGATGCAGAAGATTGTAAAATAAGAGTTTTTAATCAGAATGGTGAAGAACTGAGAAGGTTTGGTAGTTTGGGTGATAGCCCCTGGAAGTTTAAAGGAGCATCAAGTATTCTCTCATTAGATAATAAACTGTATGTTTTGGATACAAAGGATTGTAAAATAAAGGTATTTAATCTCCAAGGTAAATATATTACTTCATTTGGAAAAATGGGTGAAGAAAGAGGTGAATATAAAGCTCCATATGCTTTAGCTTCAGATAATGAAAAAATATTTGTGCTGGACCAGGGTAACTCAAATGTTCAGGTTATAAATAAATCAGGGATACCAGAACTGGTTTTTGGTAGCCGTGGCACTGAAAATGGAAAATTTACCGTACCAAAAGGATTAGGTGTTGATTCAAGTGGAAGAATATATGTTACTGAATCTTTAACTCACCGCCTTCAGGTATTTTCTAAAGACGGAAAATGGTTATATTCAATGGGTAAAAAGGGTAATAAAGAAGGTGAGTTTAGTAATCCTGAAGGGGTTTGTATCAGTAACAAAAACAAACTTTATGTTTTAGACAGAGGAAACAACAGAGTCCAGATATTTACATATTTGGCCTGAGTTTAAGATCCAGAGTTATAAAAGAGTCAGTTTCATTAAAAGCCCCTTTTTTTAGATTTTTATTACCACATATTATTTTTTTAAAATTACCATCTTTGTCAAGACAAATATTAATTTCCAGGTTTTCTGGTTCTACTCCGGATACTTCCTGGATATCTGAATATTTTAAAAGTAAATTTTTTAATATCTGATTACTAATATTGCCTTTTGCAGTACCAGTAATTTTAAGTAAATTTTCATCCTTATTAAAATCATAATCATCACTAAAAATTCTTTTTAGGATATCATCCTTTGATTCACCTGATTTTAGTAAATTATAAAAATCACCTGTTTTTATACAGTTAACTTTACCATTATTTTTACATAAAAAAGCTATATTTTCAAGTATAACTCCATTTTCGCTGTGATCTACTGAGTACTCATCATATAGCTCCAAAACTTTTCCAATATGTGTTCCAATAGACACACCCTTTACTGTTTTACCCATAAAAGTTTTTCCAAATGTAATTTCCTCAACAATCCCATTTTTGTTAAAACCTATTTTTAAATCCAAATCTTCAAAAAAAAGTTTTTTATTTTTGCTATTGTCAAAGTTTTTTATTTTACTTTTTTCTGACATAATTTGCTCGACTTCATCATAGTTTGTTTTTCCGATGGCAATTCCCAGGGTAACTCCTGATTCAAAAATAACTAACTGATTTTTATTTGATTTTTCTAAAGCATCACTTTGTAAAATTGCTCTTTCGATTGCTCTTGAATTTATTTTAAAATTAAATTTTTCAAGTTCAGGATAATTATTAACAGAAAAAAACTCTTTATAGGTATTTTTAAATGCTTCAAAAATTAATTTTACAAGTGGTTTTGAAATACTCTCTTTTTCTGGTTCTTTCCAGTCAAGATCATAAAAACGCCCATTTTTAATATTTATAATATTAAAAAATGCTTCTTCTCCTTCAATATCATTTGTATAGGCATGTACAACCTTACTATTTTTGATATAAATATAACTTTTCCCTTTAACAAAATAATCTTCAATACATAAAAGTTTTTTCTGACCAGAAATACAAATAACCTTTATAAAATTTAAAATATTAATATTATGTATTTTTCCTGAAAAATTCTTATGCCGAAATGTTTCTTTTACTACTTCTGAAAGATTGTCAAATCCAACTGATTTATGAAAAAATACCAGTTCACTTGTTTGTAAAGAAAATAACTGAGGTTCTTTGATACCAATTGAAGTCATCATTACTATTTTTAAATCAGGGTAATTTTTACGAATCCAGGTAAAAAGTTTTAGACCCTCATCTCCAGATGGAAGCATGATATCAGATATAACCATATCGATATCTTTATTCTCAAGTTCAGTAATTGCCTTATGAAAATTATCTGCTAAAGTAACCTGATAATTATCATTTTCAAGTAAATCTTTGATTATTAACAGAGACACACTGCAATGGTCTACAACCAGAATATCTTTTTTTAATTTATGAGAATTTTTTTTAATCCGAAGATTTCGGTCTTTTTTTTGCTCCTTAATCAATTTAGCCGCTTTTAGCATTAAAAAATTAAATGAAATGCTGATTGTTTTTTTTGTAAAATTTTTTAATAAGTCAGTATCTTTAAAATCACCAGAATTTATTTTCATTATTTCATAAAATGCTTCTTCTCCTTCCAGAGAGTTAAATTCAGCGTGTATTACTTCACCATGCTTAAAATAGATAGTTCCGTTATTACCTGTTGAAGGCTCAACAATAGAAATTATTTTACTGCTTTTGGATAAAGAAATTATATTAAAAAAATCAACTAAATTAATATCATTAATATTACCAACAACACCTGATGAAATACTATTTCTGATTATTTGGTTAAGTTGATTAATATTTCCATTTTTTTCGATATAATTAATAGCACCACTCTTTGAAACGAATTTTTTTATTTCTTCATTTGAAAATGCGCTCATAATAACAACTTTACTGTTGGGTTTATTATGTTTTA
>CAYRDV010000017.1:0-32442 GCA_964422885.1 uncultured Candidatus Sericytochromatia bacterium | reverse complement strand
TATATATAAAACATAAAAAACTTTTTGATCAGATGATTCATAGCCTTTTGAATTATTTTCGTAGAGATTCTTAAATATGTAATAATTTACAACATATTGACTTGATTTTGATAAATCAAAATTTGTTTTAAAAATAAAATCATAGTATTTATCAAAAATCTGTTTTTTCTGATTTGATGCTTTTTCTGGAAATCCTTGGATAGAAAATAAAATTTGTCCGAACTTTTCCATACTGATTTTATGTATATAATTATTTGAATTATTTGATAATCCAATATCTCCTATTTTCCTCGCATATATTATTTTATTTTCATCTAAAAATTGTTCTATTTGAATCTGTTCTTCACTAAGAGATTTTAAATCAATATTTGAAATGGCATTTTGACTATTTGTATATTCAGCAATTTTATTCTTCACTCCTCCTTTATAATCTGTCGTTTTAAAAATTCTGACTAATATTTCACTTTGTGACAAATAATTTGTAATATTTTCAGGATCTAAAGAGTTAAAATCATGCAATGTTCTTAAGGTTTGACCTCCATTTACTACCTGAAAATCTTTAATTATTAATTTAACTTTTTTATTTAGGTTAGTATCTTCAGCTATTATATCTTGGGTAGTAATTGTTAAACCATTATTATACATAAAGAACTTTGAAGGCTCTGATTTTAGAGTTTTTCCAATATTTGAATTATATTTTGAATTAATAATAAACCCTCTAACATTATCAAAAAGAAGTCCATATTCCATTGAAACAGAAGATAATAGATTACAATCTTCCATATTATAGTTATTTCTTATTTGCTCATCATTACAAGTTATTCTTATTAATTCATTTACGCTTAATCTAATTATATATGATTTTGCTGATGACAAACTACTTTCTACAAAGGGCATTATTGCTTCTTTTTCAATATGCAATATTGAATTAATAGGTTGTGGACGAATCGACATTAGTTTTGATATAGTTTCCAAGCCAATTGGTTTAACTTCAAGATCATATATTTCTTTTAATTGCTGAATTTCGTTTGAATTTAGATCTAATTCTTTAGAATCATTACTAATCGCATATAACCTGAGTTTCCAAATGTCATTACTACGAAGTTTTTCAATAATTGTCTCAGCAAATACTTTTAATTTACCTTTTAATCCGTTTGTATTTTCACTGATTATTGAATTTGTAAATTTAGTCGATAAAAATGTATCATTTATACTTTGTTTTTTATCACTATTATAATTAGCTCTGAATTTAAAATTGAATAAATCAATATAATTTGATTCTTCATCTATTCGAACTGCATCAACTCCAAAATCTTCATCTCTGGTATCGAATAAAATTGAATTAAATTCTTGATCTGTAATCATTTTTACTATATCGGAAGAATCCTTTATATTGCATAAATACTCAATCATCAAAATGTAAAAACCCAGCCTTGCTTTGGCGGTTTCATCCAGATGGTCAATTGGTTTTTGCAAGTCCTTTTTTAAAATTTCGAAGTATGATCTACATTTTATATTCAAAAGTTTAAAATCATTAAGGTTTGCCATATTTTTTCTCCATACTCAACAATTTTTTTATTAATATTCTAATTTCACACAACTACTGAATATATGTCATAATTGCAGTTATTTCATAATTATATTTTAAAAAGCTGCATTAATACAACCAAAAATAAGGAATAAATGAACGTTTGTGTTCAATAAGTTTGATAATAAAAATATTTTTTTTATTCTTTTTCAAGTCCTGAAAACTTTGTCAGGCTAGCATCAAAGAATAGTTCGACTGTACCGACAGGGCCATTCCTATGTTTGGCAATGATTAACTCAGCCAGTTTTTTCTTATCAGAGTCAGGGTTATAATATTCGTCCCTATATATGAACATAACTATGTCAGCATCTTGCTCAATACTCCCACTCTCCCTCAAATCACTTAACTGAGGACGTTTATTCTGTCTTTGTTCAACCGTACGACTAAGCTGACTGAGTGCTATTACCGGTACATCCATTTCTCTGGCAAGCCTTTTTAAGGCACGGGTTATCTTAGAGATTTCCTGTACCCTGTTTTCTACATTTTCAATATCCATTAACTGTAAATAATCTATAATTACAGCGCCTAATTTTTTATGCTCTGCTTTTAACCTTCTGACTTTAGCTCTGATTTCAATAGGAGTGAGGCTGCTTGAATCATCAATATATATTGGGGCAGAGTAAAGCCTCCCTACTGTATCAGCAAGACTTTGCCATGATTCTTTGGGTACATTCCCTACCCTGAAATGATAAGCACTGATTTCTGCTTCTGCACATACTATCCTTTGAGTAATCTGTTCTTTGGACATTTCCAGGCTAAAAATAGCGATAGGATGCTTTTCTTTAAGTGCGATATTAGCAGCAATATTAAGACAAAACGAAGTATTATGGGTTACAGTCATATCTTCAAGGAGAAATAAGCCATTACCATCTATTTCAAATCCATAATAATCATCTATCTTATCAAATTCAACCTTAACACCAGTATGTCTCCAATTTATTGGTGATATTCTAGGCCTTGCTTTTTTTCTTTCCACTTTAACAGGAATACTATCTAAATCACCACTGATTCTAACTCTATAAACTAAACATTCATAGTTCTTACTTTTTAGAGTTGCTTTTTTTGTTTTAAATGAAGTTTTAAAACCAAGAGTATCACATAAATATTTAATATCTTTAGCTAAACATTTATTTTTTTGAACTATTTCATAAACATTAAATTCTTCATTATAATGCCCATCTGAATCAATTAAACCCGCAAGTAATTGCAGTCTGTTTTCAGTACTGTTTGAAATATATATCTGAGGTATGTGTTTGTTTTTAATCAAATTTAAATGCCTTAACTCTGTTTGTAAACAAAATGAAGTATGTTTACCCTTTCCTTTATGGGTAATTGCATATATCGGTGTCCTGTTTATGGTTTTTATTGTTGTCACCTGTAAACTCAACTTATCAGCATAATAATTTAAAAAATCGATTACTTCTGAATCAATGTTAGTAATATCTGAGCTAGAGGAATTGCCATCACCTAACCATAAGCCAAAATAATAAGAATCAATAGGGGTTATTTGTTCTTTAAAATCAATAGCAACTTTATAACCTTTATAATTTGTTTTAAACTTATTTGATTTTTCCAGATATTCTTTAATATTAATATTTAAAATATCACCATTCCTATGTTTATTCTCATTTCTACTCCTTTTAAGTGAAAGTATGTGAGCTTCATTAACCCTGTAAGAAATACCATGATTCTGATGAACCCAGTACATTTTATCCTGACCTGATGTTATACCTAGAACATTTCTTGGCTTAGAATCATCACCCATTAACATATCGCCTGGTTTAATATCTTCAACCTTTTTAAGTGTTCCATCAAACATAACAATATTCGTTCCCTTGCCCAAGCACTTACCCATCGCTGGCCGTGCAGCAATGATAATCAGGTCAGATGGGTTTAAACCGTTTGTTAGCTCGTCAAGTGCGCCAATGCCCGTACTTATTCCTGTCTGAATCGGTTTATTATTTCCTTCTTCAGGATATTCCTCAGATATATTTTCAAAATTTTCTACCAGTAATTCTTTGATATGAATAAGATCCCTGGTAAAACGCTTTTGACCTACGCTAAACATTTTTCTTTCAGCATTATCAAGTACTTTGGAAATATCTTCATTACTTTCGTAACAAATATCAATAATTTCATTACTTACTTTGATCAATTCACGCCTGATGTACTTTTCTTCAACTATTCTGGCGTATTGCTCAACGTTAGCTGTAGTCGGAACACTTTCAGCAAGATCCAGGAGATACATATATCCCCCGATATCTTCAAGCAGCCCGGTTGTTTTAAGAGAATCACTGACAGTTACCAGATCAACAGGGTGATTCTGATTAAATAAATCCCAGATAACTTTGAAAATAATCTGGTGATTTGGGACATAAAGGTGATGGTAGGTTAAAATCTCCAAAACCCTTCCCACAGCTTCTTTATCAAGAAGCATAGAACCAAGAACGGCCCTTTCAGCATCAATATTGTTCGGAGGGACCTTATCTAATAAATTTTCCATTTATAATTTATGCTTCTGATTCAACTCGTATTTTTACTGTGACAGTTACCTCAGGGTGCAGTTTAAAGGAAACAGGATGCTCTCCAAGAGTTTTAATGGTATCTTCCATGTGAATTTTTCTTTTGTCAACTTCATATTTTAATTGTTCTTTTACAGCAACAGCAACTTCTTTGGCTGTAATTGCGCCAAACAGTTTTCCATGTTCTCCTGATTTTGCCTTAAGTATAACAGCCTGTCCACCAAGTTTTGCAGCAACTTCTTTGGCTTCTGCTAGTATTTTTGCAAGTTTTACTTTTTCTTGCTTTATTCTTTCCTGTTCGTGCGCTAAAGCTGCATCTGAAGCTACAATCCCCAATTTTTTAGGGAAAATAAAGTTTCTGGCATAACCATCTGATACATTAACTATTGCTCCTCTTTTGCCGAGCGCTTTTACATCTTCTGTAAGTATGACTTTCATAATATTTGCCTCCCATTAGTTATTTTAAATATATCAAAAATATTAAGTTAAAAACCTCTGCCAAGATTCACTGCTTTTAACAAGTTATATTTTACCGTCATTTTCATTTATTGCAGGAATTCATTTTACCATAAATCAGGGTTTCCATTTTGGATGTTCCTTTTCTCCAACATTGATATTTAACTGATTTTTTATTCCAGTATTGATATCAATAGTATAAATATTTCATTTATAAGTAAAAGCGACTTCTTTACTATTAGACATCCAGGTTAAATCAAAATTATCGCTGCCATCATTTGTTAGTATTTTTTGCCCACTTCCATCGACATTTATTATTGAAACTTTTCCTTTATTCTCATTCATGCTGATAAAGGCAATTTTCTGGCCATCAGGTGACCATACAGGTGTTTCCTCATCCAATGTACCTTTGGAAAGTAATAACTGATTAAAACCATTACTTTCCATAATATAGACTTTTGTAAAATTTAATCTGTCACTGACAAAGGTAATTTTTTTCCCATCTGGTGACCATTCTGGCCAGGCATTACTACCTGTATAAGTTAATTGTTTCAGGTCTTTACCATGACTATCCATACTATAAATCTGAAATGTTATATTGCCTTTGGTCTTGGTTTTGGCACAAAAGGCAATAGTATCATTATTGGAAACAGAAAAGCTTTTTACATCAAGATGTTCAGGGCTTAACGCTTTTTGCTCACTACCATCTTTGTTACCAATATATATTGCATAGTTATTTTTTTCTTTTGTCAGGAAAATAATTTTATTACCATCAGAAGTCCATTTGGGGTTTTTATCAGAAACAGGTTTACTGGAAAACTGGGTTAACATATTATTTTTCAGGTCAAAAACAGTAATCCCGTATTTTTGATTGACAAAGGCAATTTTAGAACCATCAGGAGACCAGACCGGCGTATTATTACCTGCCTGGGAGCTTGTCAACTTATAGACTGAACCACTGTTTCCAGAAATATAAATTTGTCGGGACTGTTTTTCATTTTGGGCTGAGAATACCAGTTTATCATTAAGATTTAATTTGGAAGGTCCAGAAAGCTCATTTGGTTTGACTGAATTCTGGTTATTATTATCAACTGTAAGATTATTCGGTTTTTGTTCTTCCATCGGTACAAGGTCGTTTAAGAGCATGACCGAAAGTTTATCCAGCAGATTGATTATTGAGTTTTCATCATTACCACGAACACTTTCAACAAATTTTACTTCACCTGTTTGAATTTCCATTATTGTTGCATCAATAATGATAGTCGGCCTGTTAGTGCCAAACCTGGTTATACTGCCATACATTGCATAATCTGCACCGATTAATTTTCCAAGTTTACGAGCAGTATCAGGATCTACCAGACCTGTCTGGGAAAATTTAAGTTCTTTAAGAGCTTTATCCAGTTTTTCTCTTTCTAAAATTTTAATCCCTTTATTTTGCGCCAGATTAGCTACAAGAATTCTGGGAACACCTTTTTGCATATAGTCCCATTCTTTAATTCCACTATTGTTATCAAAATCAATTATTGCCAGAGATATTTTTTTTGTTGCGGCATATACGCCACTTACTGGTGTAATATTGATAATAACTGGAGTAGAGGCAAGGATAATATTGATAATCAGAACAAAATATTTTTTCACTGTATTTTCCTATAACTCACTCAGAATTTGACATTTTTTAAATTTAATATTTTATTCTGATATAATTTTAAATTAATGTCAATCTGACAAACTGACAGAATGGCTGATATTGGGTGTTTTAAATTGAATAAAAATAATACAAGAGTTATTTCAGAAAACAGGAAAGCTTATCATGATTATTTTGTGCTGGAAAAGCTTGAAGCTGGTATAGCTTTAACCGGAACGGAAATAAAGTCGATAAGAATGGGACAACTTAACCTAAAAGATAGTTTTGCTCGAATTGAAAATGGGGAAATCTGGCTTTATAATATGCATATTAGCCCTTATACACATGGTAACAGGTATAACCATGAACCTTTGCGTCCTAGAAAATTGCTTTTACATAAAAAAGAAATTATGCGTCTGATGGGTAAAACCAGAGAAAAAGGTTTGAGCCTTGTCGCTTTAAAGTTGTATTGGACTGGTGACTGGGCAAAAATTGAACTAGGCCTTGTCAAAGGTAAAAAAGAATATGATAAACGGGATGCAATCAAAGAAAGAGATGTAAAACGGGAAATAGACAGAGCAATGAGAAAATATGTCTAATTGAGGATTTTTTTTACTTTATCTTTTATTTCAACAGGTTTTGCTGGTTTAATTATATATTCTGAAACACCTAATTCCTGGCTCAATTCTCTGGTGTTTTTATCACTCATCGCTGTAAGAAAAATAAAGGGTATTTCTGAAGTATCAGGAGTTATATTCAGGTGTTTTTTAAATTCAATACCATTCATTTCAGGCATCATAATATCTGAAATTATCAGAGAAGGTTTAGTTAACTGAACTTTTTCCAGGGCATCTTTACCATTTACAGCAGTAATAACGTTATATTCTTTTTTTAAGATAAATTCTAATAGCTTTAAAATAGAAGCATCATCTTCTACCAAAAGGATAGTTTGCTTAACTGGTTCCACTAAAAACTCCATTTATTGAGCATTTTTTATAAGCCATTCTAAAAAATATAAGAACTATTTTAAAACTTTTTATTATTAGTGTATATCATTAATATTTCATAAAAACATAGGCTATATACCATTGTAACTCATAAAACATAGAGTTATAATACTCTTTCAGATCACGAATATATTGAAAGGGATGAAATAATGAAATCAATAAGCCTAAAAAGACAGGTTGCAGTTAAAGCGATTGTTACTGATGTATTTAAAACCAATGCTTCAAATGAAATTCAGCAAAGTCTGCAACAATTAGACCTTAACCTTCAGCAACTGGAGTTTCAGGCTAAAAGGGCAATTGCCGATCTTGAAAAGCAAAAGGCCAGTCCGGCAGATATGGATAATATAAAGGGACAAATAGAACAGGAAAGACAAAGATTACTTTTGAACAAAAATGAATTATTGCAAAGATTAAATGTAATAGCTCAATTGGAAATGAATTCTGAATTTTTACAGGGAACGCTTGAAAACTATGTTGAAATAAAAGTGGGCGATAATCTTTATGATAAATTATCCAATACAGAAGTAATTTTAAAAGATGGAGTAGTTGTCGAAATTCGTGGACAGGGATAAAAAAAAATATATCAGCATTGGTAAAATCATTGGTTCTCATGGAGTTCATGGTTTTACCAAAGTTTTTCCGCTTACAGATTTTCCAGAAAGATTTGAAAAAGTAAAAAATGTTTTGCTTTATAAAGATGAAGGAACTCAATTAAAGGCAAAAATAGATAAGGTTCGCTTTACGCATAATAGTATACTTGTAAAATTTGATGCGTTTGACACCCCTGAAGCTGTAAATGAATTTAAGGGTTATTTTATAAAAATTCCTCAAAGTGAGTCTTTGGAATTACCTGAAGATTCTTTTTATATTGATGATCTAAAAGGTTGTGAAACCTATTCAACTGAAAATGAATATCTGGGAAAAATAATTGAGGTCTATACTTCAGCTAATACTTTAATTGAGATTAAAACGCCTGATAGAAAAGACGTAATGGTTCCTTTTGTAAAAGAAATGATTAGTGAGATAGACTTAAAAAATAAACGGGTTACTATTAAGGTGATTCCTGGTTTATTTGATGAACCAGAAGAATAATTATTTTAAATTTATGATTTAGCTTAAGCGATTATTGGTAGAATTCTGACTATTGATTATCTTTTTAGGTTAAAAATTTTTTAATTCTGTAAATTCTGATTCAGATTTTTTCTTCATTGACCATCTGAGTAAAGTGCTATTAATAATCGGTTTCAGTAAGCCGTGAATGCTCAAACTAATGAAAAATATATGTGCTTAATGTATGAAATATGGTACTCATTACCAATGGTTTGAGTATTCACCTTTTTGGTCAATCTAAACTCCCTCCTTTCATAAAGGAGGGTTGGGGAGGATTCTTAAAAAACTTAAGGAGTACCAGGGACAGTCTGATTTCTAGCTATAATCTGCTCATACTTCTGTAATTCCTGATCTGTTGGTGTATAACCTTGTGTCTGTACTCTTTCCAGTAATTGAAGTGCCCATTGAACTTCAGCATCGCCTGAGCCAGCATTAACGGTCACATTCCCAGGATTTGTGGTTGCTCCGGGATCTGTTGTGGGTTTTTGTCCAGGACTTGAATTAAGGCTTGGTGCCCCACCGATACTTGCCTGGTGACGGTTATAAATATCAGTATATTTATCAATTTCTTCCTGAGTAGGTGAATAATTTTTAGTTAGCTTTGCCTGTAAATCGGCAGCCCATTGTAATTCTTCTTCTGTAGGAGGTGGGCCGGTTCTTATTGGCACACCTGTATCAGATTCACCAGTTTCAACTGGTTTTGGTTTGGGCTTATTATCTGTTACCTGATTACCATTTGCCTGATAACGGTTAAAGATATCAGTATATTTATCAAGCTCTTGCTGGCTTGGTTTATATCCTCCCTGAACTTTCTGCTGGAAACTTGTAGCCCAATCAAGTTCCTGTTGGGTTACTCCACCCGAGTTACCTGATTGCTGTCCGCCATTTAAATATTGGTTTAGTCTGAAATATGTTTCAGGCCCGAATTTACCATCAATTTTATCGCATTTTACAGCTTGCTGGAGCTGTGAAACTGTACTAAATCCGTTTTCATTTGCCACCTGTTTACCAAGTGCCGGAGGAAGGTATGGGACATCACCACCCAGGAATTCGACACCTGGAAATGCTTCTTTAAAGGCATTAATATTTGCCTGACTATAAACAAACTCAGTTGCAGTATTATATGTTGGAGCAGGTTCCGGGATAGTTTCCGGTTGCTCTTCGGCAGGTTGTTGAACTGGTTTTGGTTTTGGCATAGTAACAGGGCCATTATTTTGAACAGGATTATTGTTATTATTTCCAAAAGCCTTATTCTGAATATTAGTTAATATTGTCATCTCTGTTGGAGTTGGCTTATAGCCATTTTGCATTTTGTTAAACATTGAAGAAGCCCAGGCCAGCTCATCAGCTGTAGCATTTCCAGTACCTGTACCGGTTGTTCCATTTTGTTGGGCTTTATTATAATTTTCCAGCTTCGTTGCAATATCATTATAAATGGCCAGTTCATTCTGATTTGGCTGATAATTTTCCTGTTTGGTTTTTCTTTCCAGCTCCATTGCCCAGGCAACTTCCTGATCTGTTGGTCTCTGAACTGGTCCGGCCTGCTGGCTTGGCTGGCCAGAATTCAGGCCACCAGACTGGTATCTCTTATAAATGTCTTCATACTGAGCTCTCTCCTGGGTTGTAGGATTATACCCCTGAGTATTAACCCTATTTTCAAGCTGTTGTGCCCAGTTAAGCTCCTGTTGGGTGACTCCACCGGCATTATTCGGTTGTCCTGAAACCTGATTTTGCGATCTGCGAAAAATATCATCATATTTTGCTCTTTCATCGGCAGTTGGATTATAGCCCTGACCATTTACCCTGCTTTCAAGCTGTTGGGCCCACTGCATTTCTGCCGGTGAAACACCCTGCTGCTGGTTTGTATTCCCCCCCTGCTGAGCCTGGGATCTGGAGAAAATGTCCTGATATTTAATTTCTTCATCAGGACTTGGCCTATAACCTGCTTTTACTTTATTCATCAGCTCAGTTGCCCAGCTTAACTCAGCTGGTGATACACCACCGGGACTATTATTACCCATATTTGTATTAGGAATATTCTGTTGTGGGGGAACAATCTTAGATTGTTTCTGCCTCTGAGAAATATCCTTATATTTTTGAATCTCATCATTTTTTGGTTTATAACCATATTGCTGAATCTTATTTACCAGCACTTTTGCCCAGTCTATCTCATCCTGTGATGGAGGAGGAACCGGAGAAGAATTATAAGAACCACTCTGAGATGAAACATTTATCTGTTGTCTTTGATAAATATTGTCATATTTTTGTCTTTCATCGGGACTTGGTTTATACCCAAGCTGAGAAATCTTTTGTTGTAATGTTTTTGCCCAATCCAGTTCTTCTCTGGAAATAGGCGGTGGTGTATAGCCGTTGCCTGAAATCTGGGCATTCGGATTTAATTTATAATTTACTCTTCCATTAAGAACATTCCAGGTTTGAGGAGTTACTATCGCAGTAACAGCAAAATTTCCATTTTTATCCAAAAACCCATCATTGATTCCCTGAGATTTTTTGAACTTAATTACAGCTTGTTCAGTAGCTGGCCCAAACTCGCCATTTTGATTGACACTAACCCCTACAAAGCTAAGCTTTTTCTGTAAATCTTTTACTTTGCCAGTATCAGTGCTACCTGGCTGTAAAAAGCCTCCCGGATTTGCTTTTATGGAATTTTCAAAAACTTTAAACATTTTAAGATTTTCAGGAGATTGGTTTACATCTTTAAAGTAACTTGTAACTTTATCCAGCAACCCTACTTCTACATCAGGAACCTTTCCGCTTGGGACATTTGATAAATTGAAGGCATATGAATCATTACGTGAATAATTATTATTTTCCACAAAATTATTATTTTGTGGCTGATTATTATTGTTATATGACGGCAAAGGGCTTAAATTGGTGCCTCCACCGTAATTATTCACATTCCCAACCATTGTTCTAAACTGCCTCGTTTAAGATGCTTTTAAATTAAATCTCTTATAACCTTTTATAGATAAGTAAGCGAAAACCTTACCAAATATTGAATTAATTTTTCGTTAATTTTATCTTAATACTATAAAAACTTTAATTGTTAAACAGGGTGTATTCCTTATTTATCAACAATAAAGACTAAGTATTTGAGGAATATTTAAATTTACAAAAATTAATATAAAGATGAAAAAGCATCATTGGTTAGGTTAACTTAACCAATGATGCTTTTACCAAAACTAATAAGTCAAATATTGTTCGTCTTCTGATTCTTCTTTTACATCTTCTTAACTATCAAGATCACCTGCCAGAGCTTCACCTGTTTTTAGTTTATTTGTACGGTTGCGTACTTTTTTTTCTTCATATTTTTTCATCTGACGTTCCAGTTTGTCCATAACCATATCAATTGAAGCATACATATCAGGGCTGGCTTCTTCTGCTCTAATAACGGCACCGTTAGCATATATATTAACGTCTACCATTTTGTTATCAGAAATCCGTGGATTTTTTTCAACATGCATTTCAAAAACAATTTCGACAATATGCTGGTTATATTTATCCAGTTTGGAAATTTTCTTGTTTATATAATCCTTTAAAGCTGCTGTAATATCAATGTTTTTACCTTTTATAACTAGTTTTGGCATACATGCTCCTCCTTAATGTAAATAAATATTTAAATAATACCCCTAAAGGGGTCATGTTTCTGGGTACAGAATTTTTCAGTACCGAAACACATTAAACCAGGAAGAAAAATATTAAATATTTTCTTGAAAATTGCTTACTAATTTCATTACCTACTGAAAGAAAAATAAAAAAACAAATATAAATACATTATATTGATTTTGGAATAAAAGATTAAACTAAAGTAAGTAATTAAATAACTTTTTTCACCGGAGTTATTAATATTAACAAAAAGCTAGTATATCAGGCTCTTTTAGCAATTAACCCCTGTATTAAATTTAGTTGTTAAAGTTCATAAATGAAATTATAGCATATTTAATTTCTGTACATTAGATAAAATAGGCATTACAGGATTTTTTTATTAGGAACCTTTTTAGAATGGTTATTCTTAAAATCTAACCTGTATTATAATGATAAATATTGAATAGACTTTGACTTTTATCAACTATAGTGTCAATATGATACTTTTAACTGCGTCCGTAGCTCAGTGGATAGAGTAACTGACTTCGAATCAGTTGGTCGTGGGTTCAAGTCCCACCGGGCGCATATTAAAATAGATGTAAAAGTTATTAATTTAATAGTTGCATCCTAATCCACTTAAAGTATAATATTATTATGATAAGTTCTATTGGCTTATTCAGCAGGATTCCAGACAGATGTTAATTTACTAATATTTAATTGTTATTTTATATAGTGCTTGACATTAATCTGATTTAGGCTTATTTTATTACCAATAGGTCTCTTAAATTTGGCCTGTGTTTTTTGATAAAACAAATGATGTTTTACTCAGTATTGTAAATAAAGCCTGATATTAAGTCTTTGTTTCAGTAGATACATAAAGGGTTACGTACCTACCGAAAGGCAATACTAAAATGAGCCCCTTTAAGAATATTTATTTGTTTTTATAGATTTGGATAATCCAGATTATTATTTATTTAAATTTGATGTGTCAAAAAAAACTCAGTTGTATTCTTTGATTTCCGGGCAAAAGTTTGCTCTGTAACTGTTATTGTTTTTGACTAAAAATTTTAGATATTATTAGATAGTAAATAATTGCGTTTTATAAATAACTAATTTGTGAACGAAAAGTTTTCAATTCTTCACTAAATAATCCCAAGAAATGAATATGAGTAGCTTTTTAGATTTATTGAAATAAAGAATGTTATGTTATAAAACAAAACCCAGAAAGGTGAGTGGTTGATTTTGCCGGATAACACAATGTTATTAGATGTAGAAACTTTGGACAGAAAAACTGTAACAGAACTTTATGAAATTGCCAGAAACTTAAATGTAGCTGGTTACCGAAAAAAGAAGAAACAGGATCTTATTGCTGAGATTCTTGAACTTCAAAGCCCCCCAGTTGAAAAAAAAGAGCCTATGGTTCAGCAGCAACAGCCTGAAGAAAGAAAAGAAATTATGTCAGGGCAGCAATCTGCTGAAAAGAGTATTATTATTTATGCTCAGGGTATATTGGAAGTTTTGCCTGAAGGGTATGGCTTTCTTCGGGTAAAAGGCTATTTACCAAGTGCAGAAGATATTTATGTATCCCAAACTCAGATTCGGCGTTTTAGTCTGGCAACCGGGCATGTGGTAACAGGTCAAGTAAGGCCTCCGAAAGACGGAGAAAAGTACTATAGTATGCTTCGGGTCGAAATGATTAACGGACATTCACCAGAAGAAGCTTTAGCCGTAAAGGATTTTGATGAACTTATTCCAATTTATCCTCAGGAAGCAATAAAACTGGAAAATGGCACTAACCTTGAAAATTTATCTGTTAGAGTAATTGATCTTTTTTCACCAATTGGTAAAGGGCAGAGAGGTCTGATTGTTTCTCCGCCAAAAGCTGGTAAAACAACGTTGCTTAAAGCAATTGCCAATAGTGTGTCAATGAATAACCCGGAAATATATCTGATTGCCCTGCTGATTGATGAAAGACCAGAAGAAGTCACTGATTTTAAACGTTCCATTCAGGGAGAAGTTGTTGCTTCTACATTTGATGAATTACCGGAAAACCATGTACGTATTACCGAGCTTGTTTTAGAAAAAGCGAAAAGATTGGTAGAACATGGTTATGATGTTGTTATTCTGCTTGATAGTATCACCAGAATGGGTAGAGCTTATAACCTGATTATACCTCCAAGCGGCAGGACTTTATCCGGTGGTCTTGATCCAAATGCAATGCATCGGCCCAAAAGATTTTTCGGAGCTGCCAGAAATATTGAGGATGGCGGAAGCCTTACAATATTGGCAACAGCACTTGTTGAAACCGGAAGTAGAATGGATGACGTAATTTTTGAGGAATTTAAAGGTACTGGTAATATGGAATTAAGGCTTGACAGAAAACTGGCCGATAGAAGAATATTCCCTGCAATCGATATCAAACAGTCTGGCACCAGAAAAGAAGAATTACTGTTATCCAAAGAAGAATTAAGAAAAGAGCTTATTCTTAGAAGAACGCTTGATTCTGGCGATACTGCTGAAATTGCCGAATTTATTATTGACAGACTCAAGAAAAGTAAAAGTAATGGTGAATTTCTTGCCTCAATTGTTGATAATGGAGCCTAAAAGTTAGTCCTATTATAAAACTAATTTCACAACAATGAGCATAAGCACATTGTTGTGAAACCTGAAAAACACTTTTCCAGATTCCATTTTGGAAATCATCTATAACTATAGTTTGGTTTAGTAAAAATAAAAAAATAACTTATAAAATTTAATTGTCGGGGCGACCCGGCGGGTCGCCCTAACAGATATTGTTTTGTGATAAGTTATTTTTTAGAAATTACTTATCATTTAATAAAAATCAGTCTTTATTCATATTATGTTACTTGTCTCTAAAGTCTTCTCAATAAAAGACTTCGATGGCATTAGAGTGTTTATTTCTGCTTTACTAAACTTAACCAAAAATGGCCTTTTATACCAAGTATTCAGTATACTTCTAGAACTTAGGTTAATTTAGTTCATGCTTAATTCTGACTTTAAATTCAAAGGTATGGAAAAGTTAACGAAAGGAGAACAGCAAATTGACAAAACATTTATTAGGAAGAACTCAAATATATACTGATAGTCAAACCAAAAATTCAAAAATTGATCAAGAAAAAAATATTTCCTTGTTATTTGATGAGGTAAATATTGGAGAACTGAATTCTTTTTTTATTAGAAAAGGGTTAGACAAAACATCAGGATTTAGAAACTTAATTAAATTACTAAAAAAATATAATATAAAAAATCTCTTAAAAAAAAGTAAATATTAAGTTACTGATAAGTTGAGTTCAGGTTAATAATTCAAACTATTAACAGGTAATTTTGTATCCTATCTCACACTCTAACTTAATAAAAGTTAGTTTTTTTTAATAAAAGTTCATTAACTGCTTCTATCTCTTTTATATTAAAAAATACAGGGATTGATATTTTGATTTTTAAGGTTAAGGAAATTTAACCAAAGTTGGCTTTGGTTGATAACTCTGATAGTATGAACTTTGAATACGTAAATTCTTTATTTTTACTTAATATTAAATTAACTTGGTGCAAACAGATAAACCAAAATATTATCGAAAGGAGCATGATAAAGTGACAATGATAAATAACAATCAAACTACTCCTGAAGTTACGACAGTAAAAAATACAGTTAACAATATAGATTTTGAAGACCTAAATAATTTTGAGCCGGTAAAGCTTAATATCCCAGAACAGATAGAGCAGGATGATGAAAATATTTCTTCACTTTTTGGTGATAAGAATTTTTCCGAAATAAATCCCTTTGTATATGAAAAGGAATTGCTAACCAAAACAAAATTCGCTAGGTTATCAAGTATCATTGATAATGTTAACGGTAAGAAAATAAAAATAGCTGTAGCCTGTACAATTGTACTTGTTGGAGCTCTTACTGTTGGAGCTACAAGCTTTAAGTTTGAACAAAGCAATTTTATTGCTGACGCATCACCAATTCCCCAAATTACCAGTCAAAATATTAACGCAAAGACAATATCGATCAAAGAACAGATAAAATCAGGCGGGCTTTTTAATGATGGAAATTTTGTTAACTATGACGTAAAAGAGGGAGACACAGTTGCAAAAGTAGCTGAAAAAATGGAAGTTTCTAGTGATTCAGTAAAGTTAATCAATAACATTGGTTCTGATAATGAAACAATAGCTAAAAATATCCTACTTTTACCTACTTCTCCCGGGATTATTCATAGAATCGCTCCCAGAGAAACAATTGAGAGTATTGCTAATAAATATAATCTATCTGTAGACAAACTGATCAGTGTTAATAAAAACAATCTTAAAAACCCTGACTTTTTGCAGATCAATCAGCCAATTTTTGTTCCATCAATCGAAGCTGTAAATGGTTCTGAACAGGAAAAGATAGTTTCTGAAAATCCTCCCAAAGATGTTGTTACTCCAGCAATAGTTAAAGTCGCTGTTAAACCTAAAACTGAAAGTATTTCCAGAGAAAATAACATTGTTCATAAAATTGCTTCCGGGGAAACTTTAGGAGGTTTGGCCGTAAAATACAATATTTCTGTCGATAAGATTATCGCGGCAAATAGCAATTTAAGGCCTGAAAGGTTACAAATAAATCAAGCTATTATCATTCCGGTAAATAATTTAAACCGGAATGGCGGACGTTCTAAAACCGGTCGTCTGGCAAGCCGTTCTTTAATGAGCGGAACGAACAGTGATGGTTCAAGATATTCAGGAAGGTTTGTCTGGCCCGCAGCTGGTGAGTTTTCATCTGGATTTGGACCTCGCAGTGGCTCATTTCATAAGGGCATTGATATCGCAGGAAGATATGGGACTCAGATTGTTGCGGTTATGTCTGGAGAAGTTATTTCGTCCGGATGGGAATCCGGATATGGAAGAACTGTTGAGATCAGACATTATAATGGCCTTGTTACCAGATATGCGCATTGCTCACAGGTATATGTCAGTTACGGACAAAGAGTAAATGCCGGTCAATCTATTGCTGCTGTTGGCTCTACTGGACACTCTACCGGGCCTCATCTTCATTTTGAAGTGTTGGTAAATGGCAGTCAGGTTAATCCCAGAAATTATTTTTAATAATTAAACTCTAAATATTTAATGGCTATTGATAATGAAATCCCGGAGACTGATGAAGAATTTCAGTCTCCGGCAAGAGCTGTAACTCTTTTTTTTGTTGTTATTGTTGTTGTCTTATCTTTGTCATTATTTATTTTTTATTCCACATTACGTTCAAGGTCTATGGGAATAGCAACAGGTTATCTGAAAGCTATTGAAACTGCTTATCAAACTGGTGAGTACCATTTTAGCAAAGATTTTCCTGAAAATACCTTTGAAACAGGTATTTATAAAGTTTATATAAAAACTATTATTTCAAAGGAAGAAAATGGTCCAATAATTTTGAGGGTTGAGATCAAAGATAAATTTTTTAATGTTACTCATCATACTGAAGAACTAAAGTTAATTCCAACAATTAATCCAGAACCTTAATGGAAATATGTTATGAAATTTAAATTTTTATCAGATTTGAAAGAACCTAATAGAGACATAAATTTTGTAGCCATAATTATGAGTTTGCATAAAAACCTTTATTCATCATTTGTTTTTAAACCCGGAATAACTTTATTATTTTTAATAATATCAGTTGTTTTTATTGGTTCATGTGCCGCAAATAGTAAAAATGTTCAGGAAGCAGATAAAAATACCAGTTATATTGTAAAAGTAGTTAATTCATCAATTGATAAGGTTTTATTACGCTACCAGAATGATGAATTAAGTTATACTTTTCGCTTTGTTGATTCTCAAAATTCAATAAAATTCAGAATGAGTGGAAACCTAATAGTTCAATACAGTTTGCAGGATTACGATAATGCAAAAATTATTAAGATAAAACAAGACACTTTAATTCATGTCAAACAAAATGATATTATTATAGATGATCTTCCTGCTGAAGATAAAACTGAGTCTGAAAAAAAATCCCCTTAGGGGACAATTTGAATATTTATTCAAAGGGGTAGGGGTTGTGGATAATTCATGAATTACCATTATACCTGCAAAAAAGTATTTTAAAAAAGTTTAAAAGAGCAAATCGGGAGAGGCTTTTTTAGTGAAACTAAATAAATTCCCTAAGAGGGAGCATTTAATTGAAAATGGTTTTATATCCTCTATCTATAAAACCGAACAGAAAGCTCTTGTTTCTGTTTTTCAGAGGATTTTAAATATCAGGAAATTGAAACCGGTATTATTATTATTATTACTTACCTTTTTTTGTTTTAATTCATCTATTTCCGAATCAGAAGAATTTGTCCCGATTAAAGCTTCTGCTATAGTTAATGATGATAATAACTCAAAGGATCGGATTATTATTAAAGCTGTAGAATCAATTATTTTGCAGTCCACAAATGGTCCAAAAATTGTAAAAGCAAGAATTGATACAGGTGCAACCCAATCAAGTATAGATTTAAATCTGGCCCGTGAGCTTGGTTATACAAAATATATCGGAAAAGTTAATGTTGTGAGCGCAAATGGTGTAAAAACAAGATTACTGGTTGAGGTAAACTATGAGCTTTCAGGGAAAAAAATAAGAAGTACTTTTACACTTGCTGACAGAAGTAATCTAAATTATTCTGTTTTGATTGGAAGAACCGATTTAGGTGGATTTTTGATAGATCCTACTGATTAGGACAAATACTTTGTCCAGAACTACACCAAATATAATTAAAAATACAATTGAAGATGTATACCTTTTTTATATAAATATAAAAAATGCTTTTTATAATTTTTTTCTTTTTATCCTTGAGGCTATAAAGTTTTACCCGAATAAATTATTAAGAAAAGTTGATATAGAGCTTTTTAAAATCTATGCTGTTAGAGATCAGTTTCAGGTATCAATAGAAGAAAGTAAAGACATTTTTGGGATAAAAGAGGATTTAACTTATGGTGAGGCTACCTGGAAATCTGTTTATAAAATAATGGAATTTGTTAATGTAAACATTCAGGGCTCAGCTTCAAAAAGAGAGTTTCAGGAACAAAATGAAAATTTGAGCCGTAAAAAAGTCTTTTATGATCTTGGATGTGGTACAGGTCGGATTTGTTTTTTTATAAATATTTTTTATGGTCTTGAAACCTGGGGAATTGATTTGATCCCTACCTTTATTGAAAATGCAGAAAAAATAATAGAAAAATTTCAACTTAAAAATATAAATTTTTTACAGGAAAACTGGTTTGATATTGCTTTAGAAAAAGCCGATATATTATATATAGCCGGGACATGCTTTGATGATGAAACTCTAACAAAGTTAGTCGAAAAGTTGAAAAGTCTAAAACAAGGAACCATCGTAATTTCAGTTTCCAACTGGCTTAAAGGAGAACACCTTGAACTTATTAAAACAATGAATTTACCTTTTTCATGGGGATGGGCTAAAGTTTATATCTCCAAAGTAAACTAGCTAGAACTATTCTAAAATTAGATTTAGTTAATAATTTGGCTGATTCTAAAAGTTTATATATAATAAGATTATGGTAAATAATATGAGTAAAAAATATCCTAGCTGTTTAAGTACTCAGGAAATTGAGGAAATACTCAAAAAAACCGGTATTCAGGCAACAGCTCAAAGAATAGCAATATGTCGTTTTATTTTATGTGAAGCAGAACATACAACTGTTGATGAGATAAAAGAATGGGCCGATAAAAATTTTCCCAAAATCAGTCTCGCTACTGTATATAATACAGTAAATATATTAGTGGAAGCTAAACTGATAAAAGCACTTAAATTACCCCACTCAGAAAAAGTTATTTATGATAATAATGTGGAAACCCATTATCATTTTCTTGATGAAAATACTTCTAAGTTAATTGATATATTTCCAGAGCAACTGGAATTAAAATATATGCTTGATGATACCTTTAAAGTAAATGAAGCCAATATTTTGCTTCGTGGTACAAGAAGATAAAGATTCAACTATATATATTTTATTTCTTTATTTAGCTTGAGCGTTAATTGGTAGCTAGAAAATTACTTAACGTCTTCAAATTTTTCTATTACAAATGGATCTGCCCCAATTTCTCTCCAGTTTACTTTTCTGACACTGAAATAGGCTGTTGCTTTTTTATTTACCGGAATCGTTTTTAACCAATTTTCAGCTTTAGTTTTTGTCAAAAACTCTCTGGTAGTCAAAAAACATTTTTGCTTATTATCTGATTCGACTCTTAAAGTATAGTCTTTGAATAAAAGACCACTTTTTTCCATTAAAATATTGCCGGTTATTTTATATTTATTATCTATACGTTTAAAGTAAAATTGCATTTCAGGAGGCATCTGCTCAACACTTCCCCAAACAATCCGGCTTGCCAGATAAGCCTTGGTGCCGTTTAAAATTTTAGTCATTTCATCTATATTTATTTCCTGAACATCTTTTACTTCGCTTTGTATTGCTACAGGTGTTACTTCGGGCTGAAGTGAAGAAGATACCTGAGTATTTCCGCACCCTGATACAATCGCTGTTAACATGAAAGACAATATAATTCCTGAACATTTTTTCACTACTCTTCTCCCGTTACTAATTAATTATAATTATTCATCGGCACTTTTCTAAAATTATTTCTTATTTTATTAATAAAGATACTTTAAACTATGGTAAAATTAAATCTAGAATAATTCTAATTTTAGAATAGCTATAAAATATATGAATCAAAATTTTTTCATAATTGACAGTAAACAAAGCAGACCTGAAAGTAGAAAAATAATTTTTGCCGATTGCTCGGCAGATTCATCCGTCATTTTTCAATTTCATTAAGTGCTGCCAGCATCTTTTCCCTGACTTCTTCAGTTAAATTATCGACATCATTTTCTGTGAGACCATTTGTGGGAATTGGCGGAAGGATTTTTACTTTCAAACTTCCTCCGGCTAGTTTTTTTCTTTTCCAGTCTGCTACTCTGTTTACTGAAGAACAAACTAAAGGCACTACCGGAACCTGTGCTGCTACAGCCATATGAAAAGAGCCTTTTTTAAACGGGAGAAGCCCTTCTCCTGATTTATTTCTTGTTCCTTCAGGAAAAATCCAGACAGAGACTTTTCTGTTTTTTATCTCATCTACTACTTGTGATAAAACATTTTTTGCTTTATCTGTTTTACTGCGATTGATCATAATATTTCCGGCAGCTTTATAAAAAAGCCCAAATAAAGGAATCCATAATAATTCCTTTTTTCCTATGACAACTGTATTTGACGGATATATACCACCATATATAACCAAATCAAAGTTACTCTGATGATTCAGTGTATATACGCATGGCTGGTTTGCTTCAAGATTTTCCAGGCCTTCAACCTGAAGAGTTACATTAGATATTTTTAATGCTCCCCAGGAATATAACTGGCCAAACTCTTTACCTAACTCTGTATCTCCCCAGCGAAAGACAGATTTTATCAGACCGATTATACAACAAATAATCAGCCATATTCCCAGTGAAGCCATCTTTATATAAAACATATCAGCTATATTATATTATTCTAGTAGAAATGTCAGCTAATTTTTTCGATACAATCCCTTTCCCATTTTTACTTAAATTTTTTTCCAGAAATGACAGTTAGTGTCACTCTTGCAAATACTAAAGGGGAAATATTTTTCTATTTATAGATGTTATAATATTTACATATGGTTAAGATTTTAATTTTGATTTTTTATTAAGGTAAAATTTTTAAACGGAATAAGTATTATAAATTTACCAATTTAAATAGTTTATTTTCACCATATTAGTATTGAATACGCTTTATTAAGGTGTATTTAAGGCTAACAGGGTATACTTTAAGGTAATACCCATAAGTAGTACCCACAAAATAGGGAATTATTTTTATTTTTTGAAAGGATATTCATCATGAATATTTATGTTGGTTATTTACAGGAAAATTTTACAGAACAACAACTTAAAGAAAAATTTGCTCAATTTGGAAAAGTATATTCTGCAAAAATCATTATGGATAGAGAAACAGGTCTTTCCAGGGGTTTTGGCTTTGTCGAAATGAAAGACAATTATGAAGGCCAGTTAGCTATTGATGGTTTACTTAATTGGGAAATTGAAGGAAAGAGAATTAAAGTAAATAAAGCCAGAGAAAGAGAAGGAAATGATTCTGAACGTAGATTCAGAGGTCCGAGAGAAAGAACTTCTTTTAACAGAAGATAACTCCCCTAAAAAATAGGCCAAAAAAGAACCACGAATTTTTTTCGTGGTTCTTTTTGAATTTTTAGATATTAAAAAAGTTTTTTGGTACACTGCTATGGTCAACCTTGGATGGATACATAGTGACTCCAGGCTTTCCCTTTAATTTTAAGGCATCACCCTGTGTTTGTGAGCCTGGAATATATACGACATTAAATTTTACTGATGGGTTCTTTTTTATATAATTCTCATAAGCTTTAGTTCCCCAGTCTCCATAAGTTGAATCAAGAAGTACTACTTTATCTGCACTCAGTTTTCCTTCAACTGCCGAGTTTTTTATCGGATTTCCTCCAGCACTGTGTCCTTCAACAGTTATTGAGCCTATTTGTATTCCAGGAGCCATACGATTCTTAATAAGATTTACCGTATCTTGTTGAAACTGTTGCATATCTTCATTATGTTTACCACTCATCCAGGTATGTTCAATATATTGTGTCTTTCCTTTAGCATCAATAATGGGGGGGGGACCTTGAGGAACAACAATTATTATATTTTTATCAGCTGCTTTTTCGAGCAGTTGCTCCTTTAGTCCATAATTTTTACCATCTGCCAAAACTTTTGAAATTGTTCCTTCACGACCATGAAAATGATAAACGACTTCTACCGGTTTATTTAAATCAATGCCTTTAGGTATGATTATTGCTACTTCTCGATTTCCATTTGAAGCTAATTTACCAAGCCATTGGGTTCCGGGTATCTGTTTAACTGCGGAAATATTTTTTGCTGAAGCCCCTTCCCCTGTAATCAGTGAGTTATTTTCGATATTTCCAAAAACAGGGACTCTTTTAGATGCTGAAGTTAAAAACAGTTGTTTTGGAGATAATAAATTTAAACTATGAGGCAGATTTGCCTGGGTTGTTTTATCGGAGATATTATTAATTCCACTTTCCACATTTGGGTTTTTATCATTTGTATGGAATAATTCAAGAGGATTAATTAGTTTTGTTAGCTTATATTTTTGTATAAGTGAATCTTTAATATTTATTTGCGGGTTGTTTTCAGCCTTATAATTTTTTTTAAGAGGAGCTAATACAGGAAGTTTTTCCTGTATTTTATTTACAAATAATGAGTCTAACTTGTTATTAACCATGATTATATAATATTGTTTTTAATAAAAAAGTTGCTTTTAAAACCAAAATTTTAACTGAGAATTAATGTTAAGGTTGGCAATTATTAAAACTAAAAGGGTAGGCTATAACTAAATAACAAACTAAGAAATTGCTTGAATGTAATGAATAAAAACGAATTATTTAATAATAATAAAAATTATCAGGTTAATATCTTTCGTTTAGTTCGTAGTTAGAAATATTAGAAGTTAATTTTTATTCATTTCTTAATAAAATGGAATAAACTATTTCTTTACAAAAAAAATAGATATAATGATACAAATGGATATATAAATAACTTTCCTTTAGAAAGGAAGATGAAAAATAAATGGCACTTGGCCCACGTGAATTCGTTGAAGAAGTTGAAAAATATTCGGATATTATTGAACAAAGACGAAATACTAAAAGAAAAGAATCTGGTATTTTAGCTTCTCAGCGTATAAAATTTGGTTATCTGGATTTAGCTGATATAAAAAATGAGCTGATAGAAATAACAGTATCTTTGCATAGGTTGTATATTGCCCAGCAAAGTCTGAACAATTTGTCCTCATGGGATACTGTGAAAATTCTTAAAAAAGCAAAATTAATTGCTCTTGCTGGTGTGTGCCAGATTTTCAAGGAATTTGACAATAAAGAAGAAAGTAATTTCTGGCAGTTTTATGGCAGTGAAGCAGGAATAACCGTAAACTCCGGTTTTTATAATACAATTCTGGAACCTGCTTTGGTTGATGAGAATATTGTTAACCCCAAATCTGATAAATATGAATCTTTTACTGGTATTATTTCCAAGGAAGCCGATTTATCTGTTCAGATATTAGATGATATTTTTACTATTTTTAATATTTTCTGGAAATACTTTTATCCTAATTTACAAGTCAGGGCTTTTGTTCAGGAGTTGTCAAAAAAAGAATCAGGCAATATTGTGACCTTAATGCCAAAGACAACTTCCGATAAAGATATAATTCTTACTACATACAAAAGGCTCTCAGACTTTAATGAAAGAATTATCTGGGCTCTTGATGATTTAATCAGTTTTACAAATTATGTTACCAATAAAGGTAATCTGTCTTTTGAAAACTTAGAACTTTTAATTCAGAATTTTAATAATGATTTTAAATATAATGTGAATTATCTTTTTAAAGCAGATGAGTTAAAAGCTAAATTTATTAAGATTTTACCTTCTATTCATCTTTTTCAGTTTATAAAAATTGTTAAAAATGAAGCTCCTGAAACAGTAATAACTTTACCGGATAATAAGACAGTCACGATTGAACAGTTTTTTGGGCTGGAAGAAATGTTTTATGGTTCCTATGTAATAAATAACCAGACATTTAATGTTTTACCAAATCAGGCTCTCGAAACCAGCTTTTTTACAAATATTGAAAGGGATAAGATTGTTGTTGTTTGTAATAAAGTGATAGTTCGCTCATTTCACCCTTTTATCCCTTATATAGGCGTTTCAAAGGCTATCAGTAAACCTCTCAAAATTTATAAAAGTGGTAAATTTGAAGGTTATTTATGGTATTCTAATAAGCCTTTACTGGATACACTTACCATTAAAAGCGAAAAAGTTCCTATTCTTCCGTTTGAGCCTACTGAAAATATTATTTCTAGTTTAGAACTAAAGTTGAAAGATTTATCTTCAACTCCTCATTTTGAACTTAACCTTGCTTATTTAATACTTATCTCAAACGATAATAAAGGTAAGAAGGTAGAGATTATTAATACTGATCAAACATCTGTTTTTAAAGAGTTTACTATTGATGGAGGAGTCGGTTTTAGTGGTCAGATAAATTATCCTGTGAAAAATAAAAAACCAGGAAGAATTGATTTATACCTTATTTCTAATAAAGAACCTTTACCATTAAAAGTATTTGAACCCAGGTTAACTTGCCTTCTTGATGAAACAATGCTTTTTGACAGTAAACTAAAATGCCGGATTTATCCTTCCCAGAGACCTATAGAATTTGTCAGCTCAAAATTATTTTTGTTTACAACTAAAAGTTTTGAAAACAGCTGGGTTAATGATGTCTGTGAAGTCAGCTCTTATCAGGCATTTGGTAATTATAATGTCTATGAAATAGACTGGATAGACAAAGGAAAACCTATTGAAATAAATATTGATAATGATTGTCACTGGAATTTTCTTAGAACACTGGATATTTCAGTAGAACCAAGAGAACCAAATTATAATAACAAATTTATTGATTATAAAAATAACCAGTTTCTTAATCTGAAGGATGTTAACCTTCTCATTTCCTGCCAGGAACATAATTTTCAGATTAAAAATCTGGAGATAAAAACCTCGTTTAATTTTGATGTGGTTTCTTCACAGATGCAGATTGGAATGATAAATAATTTGCTTGAAAGAAATGAAAATCATTCGGTTATTGATGAACAGTTTATTAAAAAATTGCTGCAGAATTTTACAGGACTTTCTTATGGGCGTTATGATTTTGAATTTATGTACCGTTCTGCTGTTGTTGCCAAATGCCATATTTTTATTATTCCTGAACTTACTGTAGAAGAAGATTCTGATGTATATCTTGAAGATGATCAGATTATTCTTACCCTAAATTCTCAGGTCCCTTGTTTCCGAAACAGAAAAACAAGCCAGAGTTATCTTTTTGATAATCCGGCAAGATGTAAGTTTAGTATTAATACTAATAAGCTTATTGAAACCAGAAGAGTAAAATATCATAAGCTTGCCAAGCTTTATAATCCATATACTGAATTGAACTTAACCTATGAACCTGAAGTAATTGGTTATAGGTTTATTCAGGATAGTCGCCTTTATAATGCTGAACTGATTGATTTTTATAATCTTGATAAAAATTCTATTGCTGTGAAAGTTTCTCAGCGGGATGTGCGGATAAAAGTTAATAATAATGTAGTAAAACCTTTGGTTCCCAATAATTTTGGCATTATTGTTGAACCCCTGAAACAAATAAAAGAATATTTGTCAAAACCATATAATAATGTATCTATACAGGTAGGAAAACATGATTTAGGTTTTCAGGTTTTATGGAATCCCAAAGTTTCAAAATTATCCTGTGCTAATATTCTTTACTCTCCTGAAGAGGGTATAAGTTTCTCAATTAGTTATCAGGGACCTTCAAATTCCTATTTAAAGTTGTATATGACAGATGAGCTTTCAAGACATATTGATGTCAAAAAGATTTTTTGCGGAGAAGATGCCGCTCCTAAGTTTGTTCGCTATGACAGGCATAAAAACTGTATTTTTCTTACTTGTGATGGCAGAAGATGGGATGATAGAATTTTTACAATTCATTTGGATACTAAAATGATAGAAAATATACAGTTTGTGCATTTAAAAGGTATTTATGAATATAATAATGCATCTTTTGGAGAATTAGCTTTTAAAAATGAAAAATTTGATCCGGATATTCAGACTTTAAATTTAAATATCAGAACTGAGCCTGATAATCCTTACCTTTACTTTGAAAGAGGTTTCATTTTTTCAGAGATTAATCAATTTTTACTGGCTGAGCAGGATTTTGATAAATCTTTGAAATTAGGTTTGGATGACCCGGAAGCCAATGGTTATATTGAGCTGTTTAGAGAAAGCCTGGCTAATAACCTGCTTGCTTGTGAACTAAGCCAGATAACCCAACTGGCTAAGAAATTATATACAGAAGAATTACTCCTGGATGTTGAATGAGGTAAGATAGATGGAGCAGATTATACAACAATTAACCGTTACTCAAAAGAAAAATATTATTAAAAATAATAACACCTTAAATGAGCTTTTTAAAAATAAAACCAATAAAGCTTTATCTAAAGCTAAAGGTGAAGATATTGATAATTTTATCAATAATTTAAATGTGGAGGAAAGAAAAATTATTATAGATTTAAGTTCTTCAGAACTAAGTACTGAGGAAGCTAAAACCAGGAAAAACAATAAGAAAGATGATGTGGAAGTATCCCATACACCAACTGATAATGGTGATTCTATTGAAGAAAGTGATGAAGATATAACCAAATCCGAATCTGAAAAAGAAGAAAAAGAAATACCGGAAGATATCGTTAAAAAGATTTTTAAAGATCTTTATCCGACAAGTATTCATCGTACAAAATATATTCAGGAAAATCCTTCTTTGAAAATGTCTGCTTTGACTAAAGGGATATTTGCTAAAAATGCTAAAAAAGAAGATATTGATGATTTTCTGGTAAAACAGGTTCCTAAATCACCTAAAAGTATGAAACAGTTAACTATTGATTGGCTAGAAAGCAAAAAGTCTTTAAAACTGGATGCAAAAAAGCTTTCTTCAGAAAACCTTTCTCTGGATGAGATACGGGAAACTCTTAAAGAAGTTAATTTTGATGATTTTGAAACATATGCCTTCCTTATGCAGGCCGAGATTTCCGAAAAAGTTTTTGAATTTCTGGAAGTTTTGAAAGAAGAAGAAGAGAAAAAGCTTAAAGAGTCTGGAACTGGTGATTCAGAAAAGGTAAAATCACTGGAAACAAAAATTAAAGAGTTAGAAAGCAGATTCTCTGAGGTTGAAGATAAACATCGTGATGAAATCAATAATCTAAAACAAAATTATGAGCTGGAAAAAGAAAAAGTACGTTCTAAATATGAGCAACGTATAGAAACTTCAAAAGTAAAATTTGAAGAAGAAAAAGTTCAGTTAGTAAAAATTCAGGCTGATTCTGATCGTCGTTTTGCTGAAGAAAGAAAAACTTTTGGCGAACAACTCGAAGTCATCGAAAAAGAAAATAAAAAGCTTGTTGATCGGATAAATAATATTGGTTCAGACTTAATGAATCAAAACAAGCAAAATAAAGATAAAGGTAAAGAGTTAACCAGAACGCAAAACAGAATAGATGATCTTCAGGCTGATAATAAAGAGTTAACTACTAAGAATGAAGAGCTAAAATCCACTAATGAACAGCTTAGTAGCCAGATAAATCAGTTAAGGAAACAGGAACTGGCCGGACAGGAAAAAGTTAAAGAGCTGGTTGTTAAAGTTCAGGAACTGGAAAAGACAAGATTTGCTTTTCTGTTAAATGAGTCGGAGCTGCAAACTGTTATTAAAGATTTAAATGCTGTTGATGAAACTAAAGAAAGGATGATTCAGCTCTTAAATATTGACACACGGCAAATTAAGCAGGAAGAACAGGCTCAGACTCTTGATGATTTATGGGTAACTCTGATCGGTCAGGAAGAAGATATTATTGCTGATTATCTGTCAATCGGAATTCAGGAGGTAGCAATCAAGGATACCTTGAAAGAAAAAATTGATAGCCTTCTGGATCTTGAGTATAATCTGAAAGCAAGAGAAGTACTGGTAAAAATGCTTTATGAAAAGGGATACAAAGCGTATAAAAATTTACAGTAAACAGAGATTAAATATATGGCATTAACTTTGGAACATTTAAGGGGTGGTACATATTATTTCCCGCTAAAATATACCAATGCGGGAATGTACATGTATAAGAAGCAATGTATTCTTATTGATACTGGTTCTTCTGAAGAAGAGGGTAAAGATATTGTTGAATACATGAAAGCAAAAGGCCTTGCTCTTGAAAGTATCTTAATAACTCATGCTCATGCAGATAATCTGGCAGGTGCCCACTATATAAAAAATAAGACAAAGGCCAAGTTATATTCTTCCAAAGAAGAATCAGTAATTGTCGAAAATCCGAAAAGATCTAATTACTCGGCAATAATTTCTGAGGTAAGAGAAGTAGAAGTTACAGAAGATGAGCGGGATAATACTAATGCAAATAGCATCATTCATTTTATTCCTACCAAAAAAAAGGTCACTCATCATACTGTACTAAGCCATGCAAAATGTCTTGTTGATGGAGTTTTAACACCTGGGAAACCATTTGTTATGACTTCGTCTAAACAGAATCTTGATATCATTGCTTTACCAGGACATTCTCATGGTCAGGTTGGTATTATTAGCCCTGATAAAGTCTTTTTTATTGGTGATGCTCTGTATTCAAACGAAGAATTATCAGAAAACCCAATCCCGTTTGCTTCTGATATTACGAAAGCTAAAAAAACACTGGAATATTTGCTCAAGTCAAAATATACAATGTTTGTTCCAACACATGGAAAACCTCTGGAATTTTCAATTACAGCGGAGGTTTATAATAACCAGAGACAGATAAAAATGCTTGAAGAAACTATTTTAATGCATCTTAGTATGCCAAAAACTACAGATGAACTGACCGCTCTTTGTCTGGCTTCTTTTGATCTGGAAGAAAATATACCAAATTTTTATCTTATTTCTTCAACAATATCTGCTTATCTTGAAGATTTAAAAAAAGGAAACAAGCTAAAAGTTATTCATGAAAGAGGCAAAACAAGGTGGTTTGCCGATTTTATGCTCTAAAGATAAAACCGTGATTATTAATAATGTAAACATTGTACTGCCTGACAGAGAAATAACCTCTGGAAGCCTTGTTATCAAAGAGCAATATATTTCAGAAATAAATGATAATCCGGTTATTTCTTCTTTAGATGAATCTATCGATGGTTCAGGTTTAACAGCAGTTCCAGGCTTAATAGATCTGCATATTCATGGTGCAAATGGTATAAGTATTACAGATGATGATCCTGACAGTCTTAAAAAAGTTTCTCAGGCATTGACTCAATTTGGTATCACCGGTTTTTTATGGACAACTATGGCTGTTTCTATTGAGGAAATGGACAAAGTTATGACGCAGATGGCTGATTTTAAAAATGAAAATGGTTCTTCATGTTATGGAATAAATATCGAAGGCTCTTTTATCAGCCCTAGCCGGGCAGGTTCTCATCTGGTCAAACATATTTTTGAGCCAAAGGTTGAAACAGTTGAACGATGGCTAAAAATGTCCAATGACAAGATAAAAATTATTACAATTGCCCCGGAAAAAACATCTGAAGAATTTATCAGATACCTTGTTTCTAAAAATATTACTCCCTCTGTAGGTCATTCTCATGCAAATTATGAACAAACCTTAAATGCTTTATCATATGGTGCATCATATTTTACTCATCTGGGAAATGCTACGGGGATGATTCACCAGAGAGAGCCCGGTATTGTAGGAGCGGCCCTTTTAGATGATAAGTCAGTAATTGAAGTAATCTGTGATGGGGTGCATCTTCATTCGGCGATAGTGCAGATTTTTATCAAGGTTAAAGGTTGGGATAAAGTGATCATTGTATCTGATGGAACCTGTGTAATGGGTATGCCTCCGGGTGTGTACAAGTGGTATGATTCATATGCAACATTTGATGGAGAATCACTGAAACTGGAAAATGAAACTATTGCTGGCGGTGTTTTACCACTAAATAAGGCATTAAAAAATTTACTCAAATTTACTAATTGTACTCTTTCTGCGGCAGTTAGAATGACATCATTAAAGCCTGCAAGAATTCTGGGAATTGATAATTTGTATGGTAGTCTGACACCAGGAAAAGTTGCCAGTATTGCACTTATTGATAAAGATTTTAATGTAGCACACACATTTGTTGATGGTAAGCTGGTTTATAGTGCTCATCTTGCCTGAATCACGGATTAAAGTTACTTCATTTAAGCTAGATTTAATTCCAAAATTTGATAAAAGTAATTTCCTATTTTACAGACAGTATCATACTACTATTCATATAACGCCAGACTTCTTCAGTTACAGAAAATCCGGCATTTTTCAAAAAACGAAAATGCTCATTTACCTGATAATCCTGTCTGTGTTGTGAGTGTTCATCATGATGATGTTTTGAGTGATTATGAATATTATCTTTGTTAATATCTTTAAGCCATTCTTCCTGCTGTCTGCTCTTCGTGTCTAATAATAAATTCTCTCTTTGTTTTTTAATGAGTTGAACACTTAATTCGTTTATTTCAGGAAGCAATCCTGAAACAAAATCAGCTATCAGTAAAAGTCCTCCTGGCTTCAAAAGCTGTCTAACTGACGTATACACCTGTTCTAACTGCAAAGGTGTAATTTCATGGGATGCCCAGCCCAAAAGCGCAACAGTAAATTTGTTCTTATCCAGATTTGGTAATGTATTTAAAATATTACCCTGTATTGTGTAAGCCGATTTGCCTAATATATCCTGATATATATGTAAACGATGTGCTGATGCGTCCATTCCGGTAAATTCGATTTTAAAATTTTCAGTTTTAAAAATTTCTTGTAAAAATGCGGACCAGCCGCCGTAACCACAGGCAATATCTACAATGTTTATAACACCTGAACCAGTTGGCTGAGCTAAATTAAAGATTAACTCTGAAGAAAGCTTAAAGGCAGAATATCTACCACCGCAGAAAGTTGTCATATGGGTTTCCCATATTCTCATTGTTTTTTTTGATTGTTCAATTGTTAAATTATGAGATTGTAAACCCTGCTCATGTTTATAATGTTGATTTTCTTTCATGTTTTTATTTTTTGCTTTCAATACTTATTATATTTTTTATATAACTTTTAATGTTACGTGATATTATAAAAAATTATAGCGCAAAAAATTAGTTTGTGTGTTTTTCAAAGGAAATTTAATTCGGTACTCCGAATCATGGGCCCTCTGGAGGCTTATTTTATCGGGAAAGTTTACTATAAAGCTATTTTTTTTGATAGTATATTAAAAAGCTATTATTTTAAAATTGAATGATTAAATTGAACAAAGATACCCGTTTATCTAGAATATTACATGTATTGATTCATATGGATCAGCATAAGGCTCCTTTAACTTCAGAAAAAATTGCCATAATGTTAAATACCAATCCTACTGTTGTAAGACGAACCCTAGCTGGTTTAAGGGAAGTCGGTTATGTAAATTCAGAAAAGGGGCATAATGGAGGCTGGACTTTAGCTAAGCCACTCTGTGAAATTAGTTTGTCTGATGTTTATGAAAGCCTTGGAAGTCCTGAAATTTTTGCACTGGGGTTTTCTAATAATAATCCCAGATGTTTAATTGAATTATCGGTTAATGATTCATTAAAACAATCACTGGAAGAAGCAAATAATGTTATTTTAAAAAGTTTCAAAGAAATTACTCTTGATTCAATTGCCAGAGATTTTAAAAATACAAATTGTAAACCCTTAAAATAGAAGTGACTACTCCATCAACTAATCTTACGGTATAGTTGGGGCTTCTAAGGATTGTAACACTTCGAATTCTATGACTTTGTCAACCATTTTTTTATCATAATCAAGAAAAAATA
>CAYRDV010000016.1:0-32622 GCA_964422885.1 uncultured Candidatus Sericytochromatia bacterium | reverse complement strand
AAGTCAGATAAAATAATATAATCAAATATTTCTTCTATTTTTTCTCCAGCTCTAGCCATGAGAATAATTTCATGAACATCGGATGATATAAAATTTAAATTAGGGTACTTTTTTCTGGCTATAAAGAGCATTTCTTCAGAAAAATCTATGCCAACACCATATGAAGGGGAAGTAGAAGCAAGTAAATCACCTTCAGCACATCCCAATTCCAGAACTTTTTTATCAGGAGGAATTAAAAACTTATAAATATCTCTTAACTTTGAATGGTAATAACTACCAAACCCTTTCCAATTAATGACTTTAGACGCAATATTATTCCAAAGTTCTTTTCTTTCTTTTGTATATATTTCTTTATTAGCCATTTTAAAATATTTTTTATTAATGAATTTGGTGCAAATTTATATATAATATCTTACATATACATAATAAGTTTTTTTTTTCTGCTCTTTAATATTATATTCTAACTGATATTTTTTATGGTAAATACATAAGATAAGTTATTAAATAAATATAATTTTTCCATAAAATTTGCACTTTGCATGATAATATCTTATTTATACTGTGGATTATTTTTTTATTTGAAGATGAAAAGTTTTTCCAAAAAAAACAAATTAAATAACTCCCCACAAGGTGGGGCCCCTGTTTCTGAGTACAGAAATAACTCCCCTAAAGGGACCAATGTTTCTGGATCCAGAAAGAAAGAACAAATGCTTTCTTCACTTGAAAAAAAACTTGATAAAGCAATAGAAGAGATTTACAGAATAAAAGAAATTCTTCGGGAACTAAAAAAAGAATCTGAACAAAATAATGATGTTTCCGTTCATAAATAATCATCCTAAATTGTAATTTATTAAAATACTCCTAATAATAACAAATTATGTTGATCTAATACATGTGTTATCCCAAAGAAGAAGCAAGTGTCATATTTTCAGGTAAGTTCTGGTGATAAATAGCTCCATATTATCATTAAAAAAAAGTTAACTTTAGCAAGAAAAAATTAAAATTCTGCGACAATATATTAATACGTAGAATAGCTGAGGAAATAGTCAGTGTTAAAAATTAGTAAAAAACTTACTCTTTTTATATCAATAATTTTTTTAACTGGTTGTGGTAGTGGTAGTAACTCCACCCCAAACGATGCCACGGTGAATATTTTAAATACCAATCCCCTGAATATTAATTTAACAAACCCAATAAATAATAAATATCATGCTCTTCCTGTAAATCTCAGTAATCTTGGCAAAATAAATAATTCAATTGACGTTGCTACCGGAACAAAAAGCACTTTTAATAACTATAATCTGAAATTATATATAGATGGGCCACAGGCATACCCTGAGCTTGAATCACTGATAAAAAATGCAAAAGAAAGTATCTATATTGAAGTTTTCAAATTTTATAACGATAAAGCTGGTAAAAGAATTGGTGATGCTCTTATTGCAAAAGCCAAAGAAGGACTGGATGTAAGAGTAAATTATAATTACGTAGGAAACCCGGATGTAAAACATCTGAATCAGATGGCAAAAAATGGTGTAAAAGTAGAAACCTTTAACAAACAGGTTTTAACTTCACAAGGTATGAATATTACTCATCGTAAACTATATATTTTTGATGGGGTTACAGCTATGACTGGTGGCATGAACATCGGTGATGATTATGCATTGGGTTCTATCCATGACACGATGATTAAATATGAAGGAGAAGCTGTCAAAGAGACAATAAGGGAATATTTTTATGATTGGACAAGAGCTGGTGGAACAATAACTGAATCAATGCAAAAAACACTGGAAAAACCTTTATTTTCATCTGATGGAAAAAAGTTTCCTTTAAGATTAACTATGACCAGTTCTCATGAATCTGATAAGAAATCTGATATAAAAAGTATGATGTTAGCCGCCATCGATGCTGCCAAGGATAATGTAAAAATCTCGATGCCTTATTTCTCTGATGATGATTTGATTGATAAACTTATTGCTGCTCAAAACCGTGGTGTTAAGGTTACTGCTCTAATCCCAAAATATAATGATGAACCAATTTTTGATAAATTAGGAATTATGACCACAAATCAACTTCTAATGGGTAATGTCGAGGTTTATTGGAGTGGTTTTAAAACACATCGTTTTAGCCATAGCAAAGCGATGTCCATAGATAATGTCTGGTCAACACTTGGTTCTGCTAATGCTGATCACCGGGCTTTTTACGTTAACCAGGAATTAAATATAGCAATCTCTGATTCAGAATTTACTCAGGAATTAAATTCAAGGTTTTTTGATTTTCATGTAAGTATTGCTCAAAAAGCTGAATATACTGACTTACCTTGGTATAAGAAACCATTATATTCATTTTTGGAAGGTGTTGATAAAATTTTCTAACTTTTACGAAAAAGAGAAAGTAACTTTTTAAAACGACTTTCTTTTCTTATTTCAATTTGCTCTAAATTTTTAATATCAATTGAATTTATTTCTTCAATATAATTTTCCATAAATTTTTTTGCTTCATCATTAAAATTTATTTTTGCCTGCATATATACATATAATCCTATTTTAAGCTCAGTCAGAATACTTTCAAAAATAAAACCGATATATTTATTACCATTAATCGGATTTTCAGAAGAATATCCAAGTAGATGCCGGTCAAATATTTTATCATTTTCAAAAGGTAAAATATCATGAGTAAATTTTGTAATTTTATCACGTACATTACCAGGAATTTTTAACCAGTATTTTAGTTGTGTTTCAGGCTCAACCGTAAAAATAGTAATAATATTTTCATCCATAATAGTCCATTCCAGCTCAGCAATTCTTTCAATACCAATAGGTTTGGAAAGAATACCAAGAGGGGTATTGGCAAAGTTGTCAGCAACCCCTCCTGTCCATTCAAGTGAGTCTAGTTGAAAGGTTATTACCTTTTGTGATTTCACTTATCTGACCAGAGCTTTTGGGGTTAACTAAAAAATTCGCTTAGGTTATTTTCAGTTTTTTCTTCAACATATTCTGTATCCATCTGTGCTAGCTGAAGTTTACCACTAAGATCAATGTTTACTGCCTGCCATCTAGTATATGAATCAATTACCCAAACTCCTGACTCCCTGGTATTATTTCCTGAAGCCCCGTTACCACCAAAAGGAAGATGTGCTTCTGCACCTGTAGTAGAGTTATTTATACTACTCATACCAGCACCAATTTCATTTTTAAATCTATACATATACTCAGGATTATTTGTGTACATAGCGGATGATAACCCGTATTGAGTTCCATTTGCAGCCTGCATTGCCTCATCAATATCAGCAACTTCTATCAGAGTGATAAATGGCCCGAATACTTCTTCCTGGGCAATTCTCATATTCATTTTTACATTATCCCAGATGACCGGCCAGACAAAAAGACCGTCTTCAGGATTACCTACAAAATTTTCCGGCTTATTATTATTGGTAATTTGCCCGTTACCATAAAGCAAAGTTGCTCCATCAGCTTTACCAACTTCATAGTATTTCATAAAATTATCCATAAATCTTTTTGCCATCATTGGACCATACAGAACCTGTTCTCCAAGTCCTGGATCGCCGATTCTGATTTTTTTTGCTTCTTCCAGAAATTTTGTTTTAAATTCTTTGGCAATATTTTTGTGAAGAATAATGTTGCCTGCTGAGGTACATCTTTGTCCAGCTGTTCCAAAGGAAGCCCAGATAGAACCATTAACGGCTAAATCTATATCAGCATCTTCCATAACGACCAGAGGGTTTTTCCCACCAAGTTCGAGAGATGGTACCAATAAATTCCTGCCGCATACTTCACCAACTCTACGGCCAACAGCAGTAGAACCGGTAAAGGAAAATTTTTGAAGATAACCGGCATCAACCATTTTTAATAAAGACTGACCAGCACCTTCACCACTACCATGAACAATGTTTACTACTCCTTTGGGAACACCAGCTTCCTGTAATAATTTGGCAAATAAATAAGCAATAGACGCTGCATCATCGCTTGGTTTCCAGACTACAGTATTGCCACAAAGTAAAGCAGGAATAATTTTCCATGAAGGAACGGCAATTGGAAAATTTCCGGCAGTAATAACCCCGGTCACACCCAGCGGTCTTCTATATGTATAGAGTTCTTTGTTTCTCATTTCCGATGGTACTGTCTGACCGTACAATCTGCGGCCTTCAGACTGGAAAAAATGAGCCGTATCTATCGCTTCCTGTACACTACCAAGAGCTTCTTTTGGTGTTTTTCCAACTTCTCTGGTAATAACTTTTGCCAGTATTTCTTTATTTTTTGTTAATAATTCACCAATATTCCCAACTATTTCACCTCTGACTGGAGCAGGTGTGTTTTTCCAGATAATAAATGCTTCTTTAGCTGCTTTACATGCTGATTCAATATCTTTTTCCGAGGATGACGGAAAAGTTCCTACAATGTCTTTTAAATTAGATGGGTTTTTTGACTCAAATCTTTGACCGCTTTCTGACTCAACTTCTTCCCCATTTATTATGTTATAACCATATACTGTTTTTCCGTAATTTCCCGCAGCAGAATTTTCAATGAACTTCATATTTACACCCCTGACTAAGCAATAGATAACTTAAATAATACTAACTCATGTTATTATAAAATGTTTTAAAAGGCAAAAGAAATTTGATTTTTTAAAGTTTGATATTATACTCTTTAGTTACCTGATTGTTGAAAGGAGTTTAAAGCTAAAATTTTTGATATCTAATTCAGTTATTTTAAACGATATTATTAATCTTGCTGAAGCTTTAATAGTAATAAACTTTTTTCTGGCTATTTTGATGGTTTTCTTTGAAAGAAGAAACCCAACTTCAACCTGGGCCTGGCTTATGGTATTATCTTTTCTTCCTTTTCTGGGATTTATTCTTTATTTGTTTTTAGGCCAAAACTTACGTAAAGAAAGGGTCTTTTCCCAAAAAGAAGAAGAAGACAAATTTCAAAAAAACTTTCCTATTCTTGAAGGGAATAATATTAATAAACACTTAAATTTAGACTCCGCTGAAATAATGCGCTTTAAAGATCTTATTCATCTTCATTTTTTTAGTGCCCAATCGTTATTTACTCAGGATAATAAAGTGGAAATCTATATCTCAGGCAGACAAAAATTTGATGCTCTTCTGAAAAGCCTAAAGTCAGCAAAACAAACTATACACCTGGAATATTATATTTTTAGGAATGACACAATTGGAAAAATTATTTTGGAAACACTTGAAAAAAAAGTCGCTGAAGGTGTTGAAGTAAAGCTTATTTATGATGCTATAGGAGGGATTAACCTTACCAGCTATTCTTTTAATAAGTTAAAGAAAAACGGTGGTAAAGTAGCTTGTTTTTTTCCATCTTTTCTTTATTATATAAATCTGAGAATTAATTACCGTAATCATCGAAAAATTGCCATAATTGATGGCAGAGAAGCTTTTATTGGTGGTTTTAATATTGGCGATGAATATCTTGGGCATTCCAAAAAACTTGGATATTGGCGGGATACTCATTTAAAAATTATGGGAAGTGCTGTTTTGGCTTTACAAAGGCAATTTTTACTTGATTGGCAGTTTGCTTCTGATGAAAAGGTTGACTTTGATGATAAATATTTTCCCCAATATCCTCCTCAGGGAAAAACAGGTATTCAGATCGTATCAAGTGGACCTGACTCTGAATGGCCTTCAATAAAATATGGATATTTTAAAATTATTAATTTAGCCAGAAAATATATTTATATTCAAACTCCTTACCTGGTACCTGATGAAAGTATTCTTCAGTCTCTAAAAGTGGCTGCTCTTGCTGGGGTTGATGTGAGAGTAATGATTCCCTGTAAGCCGGATCAGTTTTTTGTCCACTGGGCTTCTCATTCTTATGTTGGGGAATTAATTAAGACAGGCGTAAAATGTTACAAATATAACAAAGGCTTTTTACATGGAAAAATGGTTATTGCTGATGGAATTATAGGCTCAGTTGGTTCTGCAAACCTGGATATGCGTAGTTTTGGCCTTAATTTTGAAGTAAATGCTTTTTTATATGATAAAGATGTAATATATGAGCTTGAACGAATTTTTGAAAATGATTTGAAAGAATGTACCGAAATTACTCAGGAAATTTATAATCAACGGGCAATGATCGTTAAATGCAAAGAGTCTATTTCCAGATTGTTTTCCCCAATTTTATAGTTTCCTGTATAACGTTTTTAGAGTATACTTTCTTATAAGAAACCCATTAAAGAGTTTTAATGAGTAATGAAAACGACTGTAAGTATTGCAAATCATTAGTTTTCTTTAAGCACAATGATGTGATATGTCGTTTTGGCGAAAAAATTATGTATATTACGCTTGCTTATTAATCTGACAATTAGCCAATTATTGCTTTTTTGCAAATTTTTAATTCATTGGCATTTAATCGGAAAAGATTTATTATTTTTAATTATTGAATGTAATATATTTGAAATAATAAACAATTAAGCTATATAAAAGAATATTTTTAGAAATTAAGTATTACAAGGCAAAATTAAAAATTTAGATAATAAGAAATTTATGAAAAATATTTTGGTTATTGATGATAGTGACATAATTAGAGAAAGTATAAAATTACTTCTTGAAGAAAATGAGTATAATGTGGTACTTGCTGATAATGGACAGGAAGGAATACTTTTAGCCCGAAAATTTTTACCAGATTTGATAATTTGTGATGTAAATATGCCTGAAGTTGATGGATACCAGGTTTTAGAAGCTTTAAGCAAAGAAGAGGAAACGGTAATTATCCCTTTTGTTTTCCTGACAGGGCAGAAAGAAGAAATTGATATCAGACGAGGGATGAACCTTGGAGCGGATGATTACCTGACAAAACCTTTTAATGTTAATGATTTACTTTTGGTTATTGAGACACGGTTAAAAAAACATTTTACTTTTAAAGAAAAATCTGAGAAAAAATTAAATGATCTAAGAAATAGTATCAGCCAACTTCTTCCTCATGAATTTCGTACACCATTGTCAAGTATTCTTGGTTTTTCAGAATATCTGATGCAGTATTATGATAAAACAATGGATGAAGAAGAAGTAATTGAAATAAGTAAAACAATAAATACATCTGCTAAAAGATTAAATAATCTGATTGAAAATTTTATTCTTTATTCTCAGTTACAGATAATAAAAGCTAATCCTGGTTATCTTTCATCTTTAAGGCAGATTGATAGTGATTTTACCAAACCAATTATTAAAGATGCTGCTAGAAATAAAGCAATATCTTATCATAGAGAAGATGATATTGTTCTATCAATTGAAGATTCAACAATTGCAATTAAACCTGAATATTTAGAAAAATTAGTTTCGGAAATTGTTGATAATTCCTTAAAATTTTCTACAAATGGTAAAAAAATATATATAAATTCTGAAATAAAAGAAAAAAAATATATTTTAAAAATAGCGGATGAAGGAAGAGGTATTTTTGAACAACAATTAAAAGATATTGGTGGTTTTATGCAATTTGGACGAAATATATATGAACAACAAGGTACAGGACTGGGTTTAATAATTGCAAAATTAATCGCGGAAGTTTTTGAAATCGATTTGGAAATTTCCAGCGAGGTTAATAAAGGTACATTGGTTACTTTATCTTTTAAAATAAGTCTCTAATTATCTGATATAAGATTGAGAAAAACATTATTTATCCCCTATATTTCACAACAAGGGGCTTAAGTCCCTTGTTGTGAAATTCTTTTTCTATTTAACTATAAACTATATTTCTATATAACTTGATATGCTATATATTATGAATAAATTTATTTTCAAATGAAAAATAATATAAATGGAAATTGTAAAAGAAAAAAGTATTGCTTCTGATTTAAGAAAAATAGTTACTTCCAATGTTCTTGATGATTTTCCGGCAATTACCTCTTATTCTATAGACGCCAGTATTTATAAATTAATCCCCCAAGCTGTTGTTCTGGTTGAATCTGTCAAAGATATAATAACAATTCTGGATTACAGCAGAAAAACGGGAATTCCGATTACTGGAAGAAGCGGTGGGACAAATCTTACAGGAAGTGCTGTTGGTGAAGGAATAATAATTGATTTCTCAAAAATGAATAAAATACTTGAAGTCAATCAGGAAGGAAAATGGTCAAAAGTTCAACCGGGAATTACCTTGCATGAATATCAGAGAGAGCTGGAAAAATATGGACTGATGTATGGTCCAGATCCATCAAGTGGTGATATGTGCAAGCTTGGAGGTATGTTTGCCAATAATTCTGCCGGACCACATACTCTAAAATATGGTGCTGTTAAAGACAATGTACTGGAACTAGAAGTAATTTTATACAATGGCGAAAAAATAACCGCAAAAGAATATCAACTGGATAGTAATGAATACAAAGAACTTACTGAAAAGCATTTATGGGTAACTGAACTGGTTAAGCTGATTAAAGAAAATAAAGAAATAATATTCAAAAAAAGAATTGGTGTAAGTAAAAACTCCAGTGGTTATAATCTTCTGGCTCTGGCAGAAGGCCTGGAAAGAAATATTTTGGATCTGGCTAAATTATTTATCGGTAGCGAAGGTACACTTGGCTTAATCCCTGAAGCAAAGTTACCCCTTTTTAATAAACCATCATCAACTGCTACTGCTTTATTATATTTTAAAGATATTCAGGAAATCGGCGATGGAGTGAAAGATATCCTGAAATCAAAGCCAAGCGCTCTTGAAATTATGGACAATAATACTTTAAATCTAATTGGCAGAAATAAATTTAATATTCCTCTTGATGCCAAAGCAATGCTTCTGGTTGAATTTGATCAACAGCCAATTCATGAAAAAATAGATAGTTTAAACAAATTAAAAGAAAAATTTAAATTATGTGAAAATATTGATGTTGCTTATGAAAAAGAAGCACAGGATAATCTCTGGAAAGCAAGGAAAGCAATTTACCCAACTTTGTACAAATATGGCAATAATAAGAAACCAATAAATTTTTGTGATGATGTGGTGGTTTCTGCTGAGAATATTCCTGGTTTGATGAAATACCTTGATCAGATTTTTAAGGATTATAATGTACCAGTAGCAATTTATGGGCATATTGGTGATGGTAATGCTCATATCAACCCTTTGCTTAATATCAATGATCCTGAAGAATTTAGGCAAATGGTTGAGCTTTCTCAAAAAATTCATACAGAAGTAATTGAAAAATTTAATGGTTCAATTTGTGGAGAACATGGTGATGGGAGAGTAAGAGCTGAGTTCCTGCGTGAAATGTATGGTGATGAATTATATTCTTTGTTTGAGAAAGTAAAAAAATTACTTGATCCTGATAACTTATTGAATCCGGGTATAAAAATTACTAATAAAAAATTTACTGAACATATTGATCTGGATAGGCTGGCAAAGCAATGTGCCACTTGTGGTAAATGCAATTCAGTCTGCCCGGTATATGATGTTACAAATGATGAAAGTAATAGTGCCAGAGGGTGGTTTCATATCTTAACTGATAAAAATTATTCTTATGAAAACTCAAAAAGAGTTATTAATGCCTGCCTTAACTGTAAAAATTGTGCTAATGTCTGCCCTGCCGGAGTTGATGTTGCAGAAATAGTTCTGGAAAAACGGGCAGAGCATCCTAATAAACTGACTGAACTGATATTTAGATTTCAGCAGAATGAAAACCTTTTTACGATGTTAACAACATTTATGGGAGCTACCCAGCCTTTATGGGATAACAGGGTTATCCGATACTTAATTGAAAAAATTACCCGGCCAATGATGAAGACTCTTTCTCCAACCGCCAGAATTCCAAAAGAAATGATAATGCCAAAATTGGCTATTACTACATTAAGAGAAAAATATGTATATTTAACTGAAGAAGGTGGTAAGAAAGGTAATATTGCTTATTTTCATGGATGTGCTGCCAATTATCTGGAAAATGGTATTGGCGAAGCTGTAATAAATGTTCTTACCAGAAATGGAATTGAGCCTGTTCTCCCCAGACAAAGGTGTTCTGGTACACCTATTCTTACATATGGTAATAAAAATATCGCAATGGAAAATGCCCATTTTAATCTAGATTCACTACTCAAATATGAAAAGGTAATTACTTCATGTGCATCCTGTAACCTGATGCTAAAGGAATATATAAAATATACTGAAGGTGAATACCAGGAAAAGGCTCAAAAATTGCATGATAGGGTGTATGATATTTCTGAATTTATTTTTAAAGAATTAAAGATTGTTCCACCAAAAGGTTATAAAAACAAAAAAAGAGTTACATATCATTCTTCCTGCCATTTGAGAGCTGCTGGAGTAACTAAAGAGCCGCAAAATGTGCTAAAAAATATCCCTGGTGTTGAGTTTGTCGAAATGCGGGATTCTGAAAGATGTGCTGGTGGTGCAGGTAGCTTTATTATAAAAAATTATGAGCAGTCAAAACAGATTTTCTGGCGAAAGAAAAGGGGGATTGAAGAAAGTAAGGCTGAAATTGTTACTACCAGTTGCCCTGCCTGTGAAATTCAATTAAAAGATAGCCTAAGGAAGCAAGTGGAAGTAAAACATGTGGTAAAATTATTGAGCGATGCTTATGATGAAGATAATATATAAGCAAGTATTTTTTTCTTAAATCTATAATGTTATAATAAGATTAAGATAGCCTTAATTATGATTTAAAGGTAGTAAAATATATGAATAAACTTCTCCTTTCTGCTTTTGCAGCAACTTTTATTTTAACGGGCTGCAATAATGTAACTCCAAATATACAGCCAGATTTAACTAATTCAGCGATTTCATCAGCTAAGAAAAAAATAGAAATGCCTGTTTTCAGCCGGAAATTATCAGGCGAGATTAATACTGAATCATTCGCTGTTCAGCAAAGACAACAACTAAAACTTCATAACTTTTATTTTAAGAGCTTTTCTGATGGTGCAAACCATTACAATATAAATGATAAAAGTAATGAGCATTTAAGAATGCTACTTTTGGCTGAAACCAGAATTGGTGAACAAATTACCTTAGATCCTGACTTTGATGGCAAAGTAACTTTTGATGAAATTAAAAAGTTTGTTACCAGCAAACCATATATTGCTGATTTTAGAACCACTTTTGTTACTTTTTCCTTTGGTAAACTTGATAAAGACAAAGATAAAAAATTAAGTGATGATGAATTCGGTACTTTTAACAAAGAAATTAAAGCAAAAAGTGTACCTGACTTTGAACTTGCTGACGAGTTAGCTGATTTTGATTATAATAAAAATGAAAGTTTAGCTATTGAAGAATATGAAGATTTTTTCATGAAATATTTGCTCATTAAATATGAAGCGACTGATGAACTTTAATTTTAGTAAAGACAGAACACTGTTCTGTCTTTACATTACTTTTTTATACTAATGGCTTTTCCAGCTTAAATGAAGTTATTATTGAATAAAGGCAAGCATCAAGATCTATATCATTTTCTATAGCAAACTCAAGCAAACTTTTGCCTTCTTCTTCTTTGGATTTATAATAATCTTCTTTTAGACCCAGTAAATCTATTACAGAATTTATTCTCTGATAAAATTTTTCGATCTCAATACTAGATAGGGCTCTCATTTCACCATCTGGGTAGCTTACAAAGTAGTCCTTACCATTTTGAATAAAACTAAACATATCTTATTCCCCACTAATTACATCCCGTCCATCTCAATTTTCTTCTCTTCCATATGTACAGTATAAATCATATTTTTAAAAATGTGATAATTAATACTTTTTTTTATGATGTAATGACAGTTTGTAAATTACTGATTTTGGTAGTAGGGACATCCCATGGCATGTCCCTACAAATTACATCTTATTTTTCATATCATTTAAAGTCGACAATACTTGCCCCAGAGCATCAGCTATTTTATCCCCATCGCAAATATAACCACATTTTTGATATAGATCTTCCCAAAAGGCACATTTATCCTGAATACAGGGTACAGCATTATTACCAGTTGTAAGGATCGGACAAATACCTGTTTTAGACATTTTAATCTCCTATAAAATTACAATCCTAAAGTTGACATTTTGGCAAGTTGCATAAACGGATACGGTAAAAGAAACAAAACAAGTATCCCAACAAGGCTTAAGAATATTGCAGTAGCAAGGGCCGCATTGGGGATTTCAAAATTCAGTGTTTCTTTTGGATCAGCAAAATACATTACTTTGATTATTTTCACATAGAAATAAAGTGAAACAACGCTATTTAAAGCTCCAATAAAGGCAAGCCAGGTATAACCTGAGTTAACTGCTGCGGTGAAAAGATAAAACTTTCCGGTAAATCCGCCAAATGGCGGTAAACCTGCTAGTGAAATCAGACAGCAGGAAAAGACAAACGCAACGAAAGGTGCTTTCCTGGCAACACCAGCAAAATCATCTATTTCTGTAGAACCTGTATATTTTGCAAAATACATGATTGCACCAAAACACCCAATATTCATAAAAGTGTAAGCAGCCAAATAGTATAATATACTGGCAGAATCATCCATTTTACCTTTGGAAAGCATAGGAATGAGCCCCATTAACAAATAGCCAGCATGGGCAATACTGGAATAAGCAAAAAGCCTTTTGATATTTCTTTGTATCAGGCTTAAAAAATTACCGATACACATTGTTAATACTGAAATAATTGCGATAAGAATTACCAGTTTTCCTGATACTTCAAGATTGAAAATCTGTAAAAATCTGGCAACAGCGGCAAATCCTGCAATTTTTGAAGTTACAGATAAAAAAGCTGTTACAGGAGTAGGAGCACCTTCGTATACATCTGGAGCCCACATATGAAAAGGAGCTGCGGCAATTTTATAAGATAAACCAGCAAGAGCCATTACAATACCAATTATTAAAACTGTATTTAATTGTGGCTGGGTAAATTTTTCCAGTAAGGGAGCAATAACCGAAAACTGAGTTGAGCCTGTTAAACCAAACAAAATTGAAAAACCATACAACAAAAGAGCTGAAGATAAACCGCCTACAACAAAATATTTTAATCCTGATTCAGAAGATTTATCTTTGTCTTTATTAAAACAACAAAGAATATATGAACTGATACTTATTAGTTCAACCCCAAGATAAAGAGTAATCATTTCATTGGCTGAAGCCATAAACATCGCTCCCAGTGTAGCCATACAAAGCAGCGAATAAAACTCACCGGAATTTCTTACTCTGTCATTTACATATTTAAAAGAAATCATCACTGTTAATATTGCAGATACTACAATTATCATTTTAAAATAAAGAGCAAAATCATCAAGAACAAAAGTATCATAATAAGAGTATTCATCTGAATTGTAGAAACTTGTTGGTAAAGTAAAATTTGTTACTTTAAAAGCCACCAGGACTCCAAGGGTGGCAATTAAACCTAGCATTGCCACTAAACCGATATTGGTATTTCTTTTTTCCCGGTTTCTGTCAACAGACTTAAATGCCCATTCTCCAAAAAGGACAATACATGCTGTAATTAAGACTAAAATTTCTGGTACAAATACTGTATAACTCAAATTTAATTCCTCCAATAACCTTCGGCTTATGCACCAATACCAATAATTGTCATTATCTGTTTTGTTGCCGGGTTAATAATATCTGTTAATAAAGCTGGATATAATCCTGTTACAACAACAATTAATAATAAAACTACAGCACTGAATGTTTCAATTTTATTAATATCAGGCAGACCTTTCCAGGCATTTGGCATAGGTCCGAAGAAAACCCTCTCATTTAACCATAACGTATAACCTGCACCAATGATCACGCTTAGTGCAGCAACAGCTGTTAAATATGGGTGAGCGGCAAAAGCGCCTACAAAAACCATAAATTCGCTGACAAAACTATTCATTCCAGGTACGGCAACCCCTGCCATCGAAATAGCGACAAAGAAAGTGGCAGCAATTGGCATTTGTCTTCCCAGCCCACCAAGTTTGGCAATTTCTCTGGTATGAGTTCTATCATAAACAACTCCTACAAATAAGAACATCAAAGCGGTGATTGTACCATGAGTAAACATCTGTAAAATAGCACCATTCATTCCTATTGCATTTAATCCGGACATTCCCAGTAAAACAAAACCCATATGACTGACTGATGAATAGGCAATAACTCTTTTCATATCAGACTGGGCCAGAGCCAGAAATGCTCCATACATGATATTTATAGTGCCAAGTATTGCCAGCCATAAGCCAATATTTGCTATTGTATTTTGACTGCCCAACACTCCGGGGAATAATCCAAAACAAAATCTGATCATTCCATAAGAACCCATTTTTAACAGAATTCCTGCCAGAACAATACTTATTGCTGTAGGTGCTTCAACGTGGGCATCAGGTAACCAGGTATGAAAAGGAACCATTGGCAGTTTTACTGCAAAACAGATAAATAAAGATACAAAGGCGAGAAGTTGTACTCCCATTCCCAGATTGGCAAACGGTTTTGAATTTTGAACAAGTTGCTCATAATCGAAGGTGCCAGTATTTATATAAATGGCAATAAAAACGATAAACATAAAAGCACTGGCCAGAGCAGTATAAAGAATAAATTTCATTGCCGCATATTCTCTGCGTGGTCCACCCCAGATACCAATCAGGAAATACATTGGTATAAGTTCAAGTTCCCACATAACGAAAAACAGGAATAAATCAAGAGAAGTGAATACTCCAAGTACAGCAGTTTCCATTATCATAAAAAGGAAGAAATAGGTTTTTGCCATCTTTTTTACTTTCCATGAAGCTAAAACGCCAATAACCATTATCAGTGTGGTTAATAGAACCATTGGTAAGCTTAAACCATCAACAGCAACATGATAATAACTGTTGAAAAATGGAATCCATTTGAATTTATCGACAAACTGAAAGTTAAAGGGAGCGCCTGAGTCAATGGGCAAAGGCTTAAAGCTCATTGCCATCATTAATGACAGGAAAAAAGTACCTAATGTAAAAGCTAACGCTACTTTATGAGGTAATTTACTTTCTTCACCTTTATTTGGAAGCAGCAGAAGAATCAAACTTCCTAAAATAGGAAAGAATATAATATATGTTAGAAGCAAACTATTTATTGCTAAGGGATCTTTAACCATTTCAAATTTCCACCAATCTAGCTAAATCTATATATCTTAATTAACTGAATACTCTCTTTTTTATATATGTTCCTACAGTTATTAAACCTACTACAAAAACTACAAGAATTGCCCATCCCATATAGGGCGAATATTTTGTATAAAAATCAACAATATTTTTACTGTTTGTAAAATAAAATATCAATAAAAGTACTGCCACAACAACGGCCATTGCATATTGCTGGACTTTACCTGTATGTGCTCTTTTTCCAAGATGACCAATACCAACTGATATCATACTTACAGCATTGACAATCAAATCAATACCAAACTTATCAAACAAGCTTGATATTTTGGCAATAACAAGAATTACTTTATCAACAAGCCACTGATAGGCTTCATCAAAATAAAGCTTATTCAGTGAAGCATTATAAATAGGCCGGATTTTTCCAGCAATCTCTTCTGCCTTATCAGTTGTACCTTTACTATATAAGGTAAAGGCTGTTCCAAAACCTACTATAAAAATTACCAATGAAACACCCATTACTGTAAAATTTGCTCCATGATGTTCATGAGCTGCATGTCCTGCTATTACAGGAGTATAATGAAGGAAATCGGCAAAGAAATTTTTCCAGGGAGTTCCTACAAAACCGACTAATAAAGATGGTATAGCCAGGAATATTAAAGGAAATTTCATCCTCCAGCCTGGTTCATGCGGATGTCCATGACCTCTGTATTGCCCTTCAAAAGTAACAAAATATAGTCTGAACATATAAAAGGCTGTCATAGTTGCAGCAATTGAAGCCAAAACAAATAATGGCATATTAGAAATAAATAATGCATCAAGTATTGCATCTTTACTCCAGAATCCTGCTGTCAAAGGGAATCCTGAAATAGCCGCTGTACCTATAAGGCATGTTGTTGCTGTTACAGGCATCATTTTTCTTAAGCCACCCATTTCACGTATATCCTGTGTATGGCAGGCATGTATTACACTTCCTGAACAAAGGAAGAGCATTGCTTTAAAGAAGGCATGGGTAAAAAGATGGAACATGCCTGCTGTATAACCAACCGGGTGAATCTGACCATCACTGGTAGTAAACATCCCTAATGAGAGAATCATAAATCCTAACTGGCTTACTGTTGAATAAGCAAGAATCTTTTTAATATCATGTTGGGTAATTGCGATAAAAGCAGCCATTATAGCTGTGATACCACCAATAATACCCACAAAACCAAGAGCAGAAACACCCCATAAAACAGGGAAGGTTGCCTGAGCAAAAATTGTCATTATTTTGGCAACCATATATACACCTGCTGCAACCATTGTTGCTGCGTGGATTAAGGCACTAACAGGTGTCGGACCTTCCATAGCATCAGGAAGCCAGACATGAAGGGGGAACTGGCCTGATTTACCAATTGCTCCGAAAAATAATAATATTGCTGCAAAGGTTAAAATTGCCCCATCCATTTTTCCAGCAGCTATTTGTGCTGCTATAACATCAAAATTCAGTGAACCTGTATAGGTAAAAATTAGTAGAATTCCCAGTAAAAAACCAAAATCACCAACCCGGTTTGTCAGAAATGCTTTTTTGGCTGCAAATGCTGCAGATTTTTTTTCAAAGAAAAAACCGATTAACAGAAATGAGCTTACACCTACAAGCTCCCATCCAGCATAAAGGACAAGAAAATTATCGGTTAAAACAAGTAATAACATTGAAAATGAGAAGAGTGACAGCTCTGCATAGTACCTTGAAAAACCTTTATTAATATAATCACTCATATATTCTCTTGAATATAGTTGAACCAAAGTACTAATCAAGGTTACAACCACAAGCATCATCGCTGTTATTGCATCAACTTTCCAGCTGATAAAAAAGTCAGTATTACCACTGGTAAACCATCTGATTGAGCCACTGGAATTTTCCAGAACATAATTAATATCATGTACACTGGCATAGCCTATAGCACAAGCCATTAAAAGGGCCATACCAATCGCTAACCTTGATATTCGCGAGCTAAGTATAGGATAATTTTTCGTAAAAAAAGCGATAATACAAGCCGATAAAAAAGGTAAAACAGCTACCAGCCATGCATTTTGTACTGCAAACTCTACCACGTCTAAAACCTCACCATTTCATCAAATTAATTTTATCCATATCAACTGTTTTGAAGTTTTTATAGATATTAAAAATAATTGCCAGGGCAACACCAGCTTCTGCCGCAGATACTGTCATAATAAAAATAGTAAAAATCTGCCCGGTTAAGGCTGCTGGTGTCACATAATTGGAAAGAGCCACAAGGTTAATACTAACTCCAGCAAAAGCCAATTCAATCGACATCAGAACTCTTACTGCATTTCTACTGGTAATAATTCCATATAATCCAATACAGAAAAGAAGGGCTGCTAATACCAAATAATGATTTAAAGTTAAAGTCATTCCATCAACCTCTGTTCAATCTATATTCTTTAATTAATAATACTTTTGTCATAAAAAAACTCTCTTATTTACCTATTGGAATTGTTGGTACTTCATTTGGATTTGTATCATGAGTATCAACAGGCTCAGGATTAACTGATGAATCTTTTAAATCAGTATCTTTCAATGCCAGAACTATTGCACCTATTAAAGCCATTAACAGGATAACTGAGGCAATTTCAAAAGGTATCAGGTACTGATTAAAAAACATCTCCCCAATCTGTGCTGTAGTGTTAAGAGATTGAGGCTCTTTTAAAGGCCAGTTAACAGAAGCAAGTGATACATACGGTTTTGCCGTAAGATTAAAATTGATCCCTGTTAATCTTAGAAATAACACCAAAAATAACCCAAGACCTACAAAGACAAAAGAAACATATCTATATGTTCCTGAATATGGTAGGTTTGCAGTATCAGCTTTATTATTGGTCAGCCATATGGCAAATATCAACATAATTGTAACAGCTCCACCATTTATTAATATCTGAGCTGCTGCCAGAAAATCTGCATTTAATAAGACATAAATTCCAGCAATAGTAACGAAAGTTAATACAAGTAGAAATCCGCTATATACCATATTTGGTAAAACAACAACGCATACCGCAGAAGCCAGAATAATAGCAGATAGTGTATAAAATGCTAAATCTTTTCCAAAACCGATACTGCCAAGCACTAATGTCAGTAATACCATTACAACGGCACTACTGAAAACAGTAAGCGATACAAGAAAGGACTTATCTTTCAACATAAAAACTACATCTCCTTGAAGAATTACAACCAAAAATTATTTTTTAGGAGCCTTAGCTGCCTTTGCAGGTTCCGGAGGCAAATACATATTAGGCTTTTCCACATATTTTGCCAGCATATGCATATCATATAAAAGCTCATTTTGCTCAAAAGTTGCTGTTTCGAATTCATGGGTCATTTCCAGGGCTCCAACAGGACAAACTTCAACACAATTTGCGCATGAGATACACTCACCAATATTTATATCATAGCTATCAACTTTAATTTTTTTATCTTCACCTTTATGGGTTTCCATAACAATTGTTTGGGGTGGGCATACTTTTACACAAGCGTAACAACCAATACAAAGCATATTACCATCTTCTTTGTCATATAAAAAAGCAAACCGGCCTCTGAATCTTTGAGGTAAAGGTCTTTTTACATCAGGGTAAATCTCGCTTACCTTGGGTTTAAACATATAAATAAGAGTCAGTCTCATCCCACGGTAAATGGCAAGTACACCATCTATAAGATTTTTAAAATATTGTCCAGTTGGTGATAAATTTTCTACTGCACTCTTTTCCATTACTTTAGTCTCTCCCTATTTACTAAATACGCCAAAGCCAATTGCTGCAAATATACTTGTTACCAGAATATTTAACAGTGACAAAGGCAATAAATATTTCCAGGCAAATGCCATTAACTGATCTGTTCTTACTCTTGGTAAAGTACCTCTGATCCATACAACAACTGAAAAGAAAAACATTGTTTTTATAAAAAACCATAATAGCCCTAATTGGTTGGAAAGCATCATACCTATATCACCTAAGTAGCTATCAAAAGGGAATCTCCAACCGCCAAAAAATAAAATGGTGCATAGTGCTCCAAGAGTAAAGGTATTTACATATTCTGCCAGGAAAAATAGGGCAAACTTGAAACCACTGTATTCAGTGTTATAACCTGAAACAAGTTCTGACTCAGCTTCTGGTAAATCAAAAGGAATTCTGTTTACTTCAGAAAGAGAACAGGTGAAAAATATAAAGAAAGCAAGAGGTTGTTTTACAACAAACCAGATATCCTGTTTGTTAACTATTTCTACGAGACTAAGAGAGCCTGTAAGAATAATGACACCAACAATTGAAAGTAATAACGGAATTTCATAACTAATTGCCTGAGCAACTGCCCGTACTCCTCCCATCAGTGAATACTTATTATTTGATGACCAGCCTGCCATTAAAATTCCAATAGTAGTTAAAGACGAAATTGAAAAGAATAAAAAGATTGCCACATTTAAATTAGCAACAACCATCCCGTTCCCTACAGGGACAAGGCTGTAAACAAGTAACCCTGGTACAAACACCAGAATGGGAGCCAGGGTAAATAACACTTTATCAGCATCAAGGGTTACTATATCTTCTTTCAGCATAACTTTTAGGGCGTCTGCAAAAGACTGAAATAAACCACCAGGGCCCAAACGATTTGGACCAAGACGTGCCTGAACAAAGGCAATAAGACGTCTTTCCCACCAAATCAAAAGAAATACTGTTGTTAATATCAGAGATACAATTCCCAAAACTGGAATAAACATATCTATACCATTACGCAATGGTTCGAAAGGTATAATTCCTAAAAGTTTTGTATAAAGTTGAACTAGTGCATCCATTAAAAATTACTCCACATATGTATTTATTTTTACTACCTATCAACTTCTGGTAAAATTACATCAAAGCTTCCAAAAATAGCCATAATATCAGATAAAAAAGCTCCTTTTAAAACTTCAGGTAAAATTTGCATATTAGCATATGATGGTGTTCTGTATTTAACTCTGGCAGCAGTATTTGTACCATTGCTCAATAAGTAAACACCCATATTTCCTCTTGGAGCTTCAACCTGACAATAAGCTTCACCAGCGGGTATTTTAAAACTAAAACTTAATTTTTTTCTCAGGCATGGGCCAGGCGGAATTTGAGCTATTGCCTGTCTGATTATCTTTACAGATTCTCTAAACTCCTGCATACGTACTTTATAGCGGTCAAAAGTGTCGCCTGTCGTACCTACAGGAATATCAAAGTCAAAACGGTCATAAACTGAATAAGGCTCATCTTTTCTAACATCATATTTAACCCCGGAACCTCTTAATACAGGCCCACATGCTCCATAAGCAACTACCATTTCTTTCGGTAATATGCCAATATTTCGGACTCTAGATAGGAAAATTGGATTCTTGTCAATTAAAATCTCATATTCATCAACCATTTTTAAAAAGTAGGTACAAAAGCTTAGTACCTTATCCAGCCATCCTTCAGGAACATCAGCATTAACTCCGCCATAACGAAGATAGTTAAACATCATCCTTTGTCCGGTTAATTCTTCCATCAGGTCAACAATTTTTTCTCTTTCTCTCAGGGAATACATGATTACTGTTGTTGCACCAAGATCAAGCATGAATGTACCTAACCAGAATAAATGGCTCATTATCCTGGTTAACTCCAGAGTTATGACCCTTATATACTCTGCTCTTTCAGGAACTTCAATGCCACCTATTTTTTCTACAGCCATTACCAGAGGCGCTTCTGCCGCAATAATTGACACATAGTCAACCCGGTCAACAACAGGAAAATACATAAAATAATTCCTATCCTGAGCAAGACGCTCGATAGATCTGTGAAGATATCCTATTATAGGAGTAACTTCTCTAACAATCTCTCCGTCAATCCTAACTATTAACCGAAGAACTCCGTGAGTACTTGGATGATGAGGACCCATATTAATGGTCATCTCTTCAGTTTTAAATTCAAGAGACATTTAATCACCTACCTGATAAAAATTACCAATTTCTCTTCTTTACAGTATGGGAGCCATGTTATAGAACAGTTTCAAGCGTTCTCCAAATTAAACCAGTTCCTATACGGTAATACATTTTATCCTTACTATAACTAAAAGTTATATGTAAATAGATTAAGATTTTATTAAAAGTTTAATTAAAACCTAAACCATTATATTATATAAGTTTTTGGAGACACGTACAAATATACAAAACTTTATTACCAAAAAGTGAGAGGTAAGGCCATAAACTTCGTTTATTAGTGAGGCCACTTCTCACTATATATTAATTGGGTCATCTTCCCAGTTATCGTCCAGTAAAGTTTCTTTTTTATTAAGATTTTTCAATAATTCATCTTTATCAATTTTATCGAAATTATTTATTAGCTCTTCATGTTCGTCTGATTCATCATCTTTTTCAAAGGAATTTACTGAATTATTAAGGGCATCAAGTTTTACCTGTTCCCAATTTCTTGGCTTCTCTACAAAATTTATGGTAACTATGTTTTTTTCTGTGTCATAATCATGTTCATTTTGATTTAAATTACTTTCCAGATTTTCCACATGTTTAAGAATTTTATTAATAAAATCACTACTTTTTTCTGGCTCAGAATTTAAGAATTGATTAATCAGAGAATTTTCTTTCACTTATATTTCCATCAAAATTATGGGTCTAATTATTAACAGGATTATTATGATTGTTCAAGTTTAATTCCTGTTTGACCACTAATTGCTTTCTGCCAATCTGCATCAAGAAATTTAAAGCTATCTGATTCTTGGAAATCAGTTAAGGCTTTTTTATCAGGTGGATTTTTTAACTTCCATTTTCCTTCTTCATTTGTGGAAAACATGGTCTGGAAAGCTGTTTTAAAAGCTCTTAATTCTGGTTTACTCTTTTCATTAATAGATTCTAAAAGTTTATCAGCATTAGAAATTGGTTTACGATTTTCTACATCAGCCTTTATTTCTTTCTGAACCAAACTTCCTATTTCATTAAGTATTTCCTGTTTTTTATCATCTTTTATTGTTGAACCCTTTACTTCACTAAGTACTTTTGTAAATGATTCAATATTTGGGTTTCCGGTTTTATAAATTTGTAAAGCGTTTTTTGCCTGAGCAACTTTTTCTTCTTTGAATTTATTGGGGCTGATTCCTGCTGTTTCATTTTTAACTTCAGTATTACTAATTATATCTGCTTTAGGATTTTCTACAATCCCTGCATTACCAGCTGTAACAACTATATTAGGGTTTTCAGCTTCAGTTTTAACAATTGTTTCATCAGGTTTAGGTTTCGGCTGTGGTTTAGGAATAATCTTGTCTCCTTCAGGGCCTTCTTTCAGTTTAAGGTTTGCATTATTAATTTTTTGTTCTAAGGTCTCACCTAATTTTGTACCTTTAAGAGCTTTTCCAAGATCAATTCCCTCTGAACCAACTAGCTTATCAAGAATTTTGAGGGTTTCAAAATCGTTTTTATTAGTAGCCTCATCGTATTTTTTTAGAAGAGTTGAAAGAGTATGTGCTCCTACAAAACCATCTGGTTTAACACCTATTTCTAACTGAAGTAGTTTTAATGTCGCTTTTTTCTCAGCATTATTAAATTCAAAATAGGATTTTGCACCGGCCTGTACTGTTTTAATACCTGATTCTTTCTTTGCCTTTGGAATATTTGATGTTATTTCAGTGCCTTCTTTTGAAGCGTAATCATATTCTTCTGTTTTTAATTTGATTCCATTACTTTTTAAAGCAGGGGTTATAGTTTTATTATTTGCTGTAGTATCTTTTGTCGTTTCAGTAATTTTAATCTGTTCAGTATTTAGTTCAAATTTTAATCCAACAGATACAGGATTTATTTCTGATTTCTGAAGCTTTTTACCTACGGAATCTCCAAAGATATCATTTAATTTTTTATTAAAGGCAGTGTTAATTTGTTCATCTGTTGCGCTTTCGTTTCCAGGTTCAGATTTGAAACCAGTCGCAAAGTCTGACTTTGCTTTTTTTATTTCCTCTGAGTTAAGCTCATCACCACTTTTAAGTCCTTCTTTTAAGGTATTTTTAAATTGCTTAAAACGTTCTTCAGAAACTGTCCGGTCAAGATAAGCTGCAAAAACAGAACTAGAGTTAATTTCTGCCATATTTTTCCCCTTTGAAAAAAACAAAGATAAAGAGGGTTAACCCAATAATGAATATTACAATTAATTAATAGATTTCTTGCTTAATTAAATACAAAAATAATATATATTTAATTATTTATAAATACCAGTAGTTTTGCCCGGAAGTTATTCGAGATTTTCTATCTTTATTCCCGGAGCCATAAATAGCAGAAATAGCCCGACAATTATTCTGTAAATGGCAAATACTGCAAAAGAATTTGTCCGTAAAAACTTAAGGAGGTATTTAATACATAAAAAACCAACTATTCCTGAAACTAATATACCTACTGAAAAATTTGTAATTACTTCAGATGTCATATTCATTTTTAGTAAATCTTTTAGTTTAAATAAAGCCGCAGCAGCTGTAATAGGAATACTAAGCAAAAAAGAGAAACGGGCTGCTGTTTCTCTGTTAAAATTCATTAATAATGCTGCTGTCATTGTAATACCGGATCTTGAAGTGCCAGGTATTAGCGCCATTGCCTGAGCAATACCGATAACAATAGCATCTTTAACCGTTATACCTTCTAGTGTCCTGGTTTTTTTACTTAACCTGTCTATAAGCCAAAGAAAAATCCCCAGTACAATCAGAGTAGTAACAATGATATAGGGCGAATGTAGTTTCTTTTCAATAATATTTTCAAACAAAAATCCAATCAGACCTGCTGGTATTGAACCAATTATTATTAATACGGCCAAACGTCCATCAGGGTTTTCTTTGATATTTTTCTCCTTTAATAGCCTGATAAAACTTACTAGTAAATTTATGATATCAGTTCTAAAATATATCAAAAGAGCGATCAAAGTCCCTATATGTAATGATGTGTCAAATACAAAAGGAGGCTCTGTCCAACCAGCTATCCAGGGGACCATAAGTAAATGAGCAGAACTGCTGATTGGCAAAAATTCTGTTAAACCTTGTACAATTCCTAAGATAATTGCTTCAAATAAACTCATATATAAAATTTTTAAAAATAATTTTTTTGATTAAACCTAATTAAACCATCTGATTTAAGTAAATGCAAATAAGCCAGGTTTCATGATAAAATTTAGCAAAAATGTTTTATCGATAATATTTTGGGTAACTATACTAAAATGAATGACAATTTTTTAAAATTAGAAAAATATCTAAAAGACAAAAAAGAAATAATTGATCAAAGACTTGACACTTTTGTAAAAAAAACAGGACCCACCAAGCTATGGGAATCAATGAATTATAGTCTTATGGCTGGTGGAAAAAGACTTAGGCCTGTTATTACGTTGGCTGTAGCCGAAGTCTTTGAATGTGACAGGGAAATAGTCATACCCGTTGCCTGTGCAATTGAAATGATTCATACTCAGTCACTTATTCATGATGATTTGCCATCTATGGATAATGATGATTTAAGGAGAGGAAAACCAACGAATCATATTATTTATGGTGAAGCTATGGCCTTAATTGCCGGAGATGCCCTTTTTTCTTATGCGTTTAACCTAATAGTTAATCATACACCCAAATTAGTTCCGGCAGAAAAAATACTGAAAGTAATAAGCGAAATCTCTTATGCTGCTGGTGCGGATGGTATGTGTGGTGGTCAGGCAATGGATATTTCAGTTGAAAAACAAAGTGAAATAGATGATGCAATTTTACAATTTATTCATACTCATAAAACTGGTGCCATGATCCGAGCCTCAGTAAGGACACCCGCTATTTTAGCTGGTGCAGATGAAGAGCAACTTCACGCACTCACTATGTATGCGGAAAATATTGGTCTTGTGTTCCAGATAGTTGATGATGTGCTTGATGTTACAGGTGAAACAGAAAAGCTTGGTAAGAAAGCTGGCAAAGATAATAATAAAGCAACATACCCAAGACTCTACGGAATAACTGAGTCAATGAATATTGCCAGGAACCATACTAATAATGCTATCGAGAATCTTAAAATATTTGGTGAAAAATCCGAATACTTAAGACTTCTTGCTGAATATACACTAAACAGGAAATCGTGAGAAGAAACCCTTCGGCTCTGCTGGTTGTTAAGCTTGTCGGAACATCAGGGTCCATTTAGCGAAGTCGAAATGCCGTTTCACTTCTCACGTTTCACGAATTATATGTGGTTATTTAATAAGATTAAGGTAATATAGATGAGTGAAGGCTCTTTCGGAAATGTACTAAAAAAGAGAATTTTTCTCCTATTATGGTCTGCTCAGGTTTTTTCCCAATTTTCTGATAAAATATTTTTTCTATTGATGGTCGTGCTTATTACCAAAGATCAATTCTCAAATTCTGCAATCAGTGGTTTTACTCTTGTTATGACAATACCCGCAGTTATTTTTGGCTCAGTTGCAGGTGTGTTTGTTGATCGGTGGGATAAGAAAACAGTAATGATTATCTCAAATGTCTTTAGAGCGGCTTTTATACTTTTATTGCCATTATCTGAACAACTAGCCTTTTTATATCTTATTTCATTTCTTGTTTCAACTTTAGCCCAGTTTTTTGCTCCTGCTGAAACATCAATGATTCCCACTCTTATCGATAAAAAAGATTTACTTCCGGCAAATTCATTGTTTATGGGAACTATGTTAAGCTCAATTGTAATTGGTTTTGCACTGGGAGAGCCTGTTATCAGTAATATAGGTGAAAAAGCGGCCCATTTTATTATTGCTGGTATGTATCTGATTTCAGCTCTTCTTTTGTTTAATATTAAGGTCAAAGAAAATATTGAGGCTAAAAATAAAGAAAAACATCCCTTTTTTAAAGAATTCAAAGAAGGACTTTTTTATGTACTCAACCATAAAATAATATTCGTTTCACTGATCAGGCAAATAATAATTTTTTCTGCGTTTGCAGCCTTGTCTGTACTGATTATTGGTTTTGTAAATGATGTTTTATATCTTAAACCAGCATACTTTGGCTATCTTCTTGCAGCTTCAGGTCTTGGTATGGGTTTAGGAGGAATTTTTGTTGGTAAATTAGGAAATGTTATTGGTAAGGAGTTTTTAGTTTTTTGGGGATTTATCTTAACTGGAATAACATTAATAATTCTTGCTGGTACAAATCAGCTCGCTGGTTTAATTGGTTTTGAAAAAATAGAGCAGCAAAAAAAACTATATATTTCTTTAAATACTATAAATGAAAATTCAAAAAAAGACTTTCAGGCTGGAGTTGATATTAAGAATGGTTTATTACTTCTGAATGATTTTTTAAGTCCTGACGAAAATGGAAAACCTACAATTACAGCAAAAACAAAAATTGGTACATTGAATGAAAAACAGATTTTAAGTTTATCTGAATTAATAATGGCAGATAAAAATAAACTTCGTTTATTAGTTATTGATGACAAAACTAAAAAGATTTCAATTGGTAGTTTTTTTAACAGGCTTTTGAAAAATGATTATACTTTTAAAATTGAAAATAAAGGTGTATTAGCACTCTTTTCAGAGAATTTTAAGAATAAACTAATGAAAAAACAGATACTGGCTTTAAAATTCTTTTTAATAAAACAAAATATTTACCTATTTAAGGATATTTTTAATACTATTAATTCTCAAAACATAGTTTTAAATTCAATTTTATTACTTACAGAAAATAATGTAAATAATCTTGAAAACCTGAGGAATTTCCTAAAATTGAATGAAAATGGTGTTTCGTCTACTTCTCTCTCGACAAAAATTTCCACAATGAATTTATCTAATCTGGAACAATTTGCCAATATTCTTAATATTGAACCTGAGGAATTTACTGAATCGGAGATTCAGAATACAAATATTGGAGATTATTTAAATGAAATAATTAACAGTGAATCATCTGACTTTGTTATTAATAAAGCAAAATCTTTAAAATTATTACTTACATTTCCTAATACATCAATAATTAAAACTATGCTTAAACTTGAGTCATCCTATTTTGAAATAATATTTGCTTTGGTTGTTTCATGCCTGGTCGGATTTTGCTCTTCATTGTGCATAATTCCTTTGCAGACAATTTTACAGGAAATTGTTGAACAAAATATGATGGGTAAGGTATTTGGTGCTCAAAATATGTTAATAAATATTGCCATGACATTTCCTATGGTTCTTGCAGGAGTGGCTGCAGATATGCTTGATGGTAAAATTTTTAATTTAAAAGGAGTTCCTGTCGTTATGATAATTATTGGGATTATCGTTTTTGCCAGTGGTTTTTTAACCAGAAGTAAGAAAAAAAGTGAGACATGAGGCCCCAAAACGAAGTTTTGGTAGTGAGGCCACTTCGTTAAGTGAGGGGGAAGAAAGATAAACTTCTTTTCACTTCTTTACTTCCTCCTCACAGACAAGGCTTCCTTGTTGCCTCACAGGTAAACTTGTTTACCTCCTCACTTAATGGTAATTAAAATTTTTTCACCCTTAATCTCGACTTTACAACTGAATTTTTCAGCATCTTTGACTAATATATCCAAATCTGGCTGAGAAGGTCTATCAGATTTAATCTTTATTTCAAAACCTTCATTAGTGATTGACATAAAAGGTTCGTTAACTTCAAAATTAAATAGAATTTCTACGTTTTTAGAATTTTGATTATAAGTTACATTGTTTATGAATTCCTTGAATAACCGCCAAATATATAATTCCTGTTTAGGAATTAAAGGCCTCTCTTTTCCTGTTATGTTAAATGAAAAATTTAAGATATTATTATTCTCAATAAATTTTTTTATACAATTAATAATACCCAAATTTGAAAGTGTGGCAGGTTCAAAAATTGTTTGTTTTAACTCTTTTGAAGAATCATCAAGCAATTTAATACTATTATTAATAAGTTCTTTGGCTTTAACTGGGTTTAATTCAAATAAATTTAAACTAAACTGTAAGTTTAAACCTATTGCAGTAAGATTTTGAGCAAGTTCGTCATGAATTTCTCTTGCATATCTGTTTCTTTCTTCTGCAATTGTCACTCTTTCTGTTTTTGATACGGTTTTTTTCTTTACCATAAATTTAGCATGGCCAGTTGCATCTCACTTATTAAATTTCTGACTTCCTGAGAATTTTTTGTTCTTGGATAATGATTTAAATATATTTTTAAATTAGCAACTGATCGGTTTAACATATCTCTTTTGAAATATTTGGGACCCCATCTTTGGTATTCTGCTTTATTCTCAGGTGTAACTGGTAGATTTTTAATATCAGGTTCAAGTTTAGACGCCATATAATAAGCAATGCCAAGATCATAAAAGATTAAGTGATTATTTTGGGGGTTTTTTATAATATATTTTCTATATTCATCAAAGGTTTTTTGGTAATAATTCCATGCTTTGTCACGGGCTATCGCTTTTTCATTATTCATATACTTATATCGCTCATAGTAACCTTTATGAAAGATTATTGCTTTTTTAAGATAAACATTTCCAAAACTATAAAAAAGACCAGGATCAAATTTATCCAGATTCTCTATTCTATTTAATATTTCAAAGGTTTTATCAAAAAGAGAAATACTATATTTTTTATTTAAAACATCGTTAAGGCTGTTTCTGTTATCAATATATTCAGGGTCATTAATTGGTAAACCAGCAATATTATCAAATTTTTTTTCAGCCAGATCATGTTCCTGATTATAACTATTCATTTTGGCAACATCTTTATAAAAGTATGAGTCAGCAAGACCAAATAAAGAATTTAAATCTTCAGGCTCGTATTTAAGATATTTTTCAAAAGTGGAAATTGCCTTATTAAGTGAGTCAACTTGTGGGCTGGCACCACTTATTCCGTGTTTATAATATGCCTGGGCCAGAGAATAAATATATTTATATTCATTACTAGGAATTGTTATCTGAGATACGGTTTTCTTTAATTCTTCAATTGCTTTATAATAATTTTTTCTTTCATAATGAATCATACCTGATTTAAAGTGTGCTTCAGGATATCTTAAGTTATTTTGGATATAATTCCTGATTATAAATCTTTCGTATTCCTTATTGGTATATTTAACTCTTACATATTTAATATATTCATTAGGATCTTCCTGAAGAGTATATGCTCTCTTATAATTCGTTAATGCTTTGTCTAAATTGCCTTCCTGTTTACTTTTATCACCGTAAAGCATTTGTAATCCTGCTTCTGGCCTGATTGACAATATTTTTTTATATAATGCCAAAGCTGTTTTTATGTCTTGTCTTTGACGCGCCTCATTTATTTTTTGAATTATATCTGTCCCATATTTTGGAGATATTAGAGTTAGGGCTTTTTGATAAAGATCAATTGCTCTATTATTACGGGTTTGCTCATATAGTCTTCCTAATCCTTCATATGAGGCATATATTGAATCATTAATATATTTGGCAGTAAAAAATTCTTTTAGAGCAAGTGGGTAATTTAAATTATCCAAAGCAATATAGCCTCGGTTTATATGTTGGATATAAGATTTGGAAGTATTAAAGCCAATATAGTTATTAGCATTATCTGCAAAAGCTGTTGAACTAAAAAAAATCACCGGAAGAATTAAAAAAAGTTTTTTTATTTCCATTTATTTATAAAGTTTCAATAAATTGAATTCTATAATGGCAAAGATATTATCAATCAAGACTATCCCTCCATACAATTAACTAATTATATAGCCTTTCTAACTTATATTTTCTGTATATTTTTAAATAAATTTAAAATAGTTAACATATTAATATTTATCATTGTTTTAAATGTATTAGACAGTTACCAAGGTATAATATAAGTAGTGATAAAGAGAATTAAAATGCAAGAATTGTAATTATATATTGCAAAGATTGCATTTTTAAATAATGAGAGATTAAAAATCTTTATACCTAGGAGGGTTTTATGGATGAAAAAGAGATAAAAAACAATATACCCTGTATAGTGGATAATGGTATATTATACAATTCAAAAGATATGCAAAGGGTTTTAAGGGATTTAGGGCATGTATCTTACTTTCAAATTATTGATAATGAGATAAAGGGCTCCGGGGAGGGTTATATTGTTAGTGTTGTTGCTAATAATTCAAGTGCAAATATGATTGTAAACAAACGTTTGTATTTAAATGTTAATGGTTTTGAATATCTGAGTATTAAAACTGAAAATAACCAGGCAATTGTTGAGCTGGTTGAACAATTTAGGACAATTCGTCTTATTCCTTTGACAAACCCGCTTTCCGAGGAATTAAATACCAATGATATTGTATTATCTCAGGCTGTCGAATATTCTGAAGATGATTATGATGAAAGTTTTGCGGAAATAAATATGGATGATGATTATGAGGAAGAATAATATTTAGCTTTTAAAAAAGCCTCAAGTTGAATTGAGGCTTTTTTATTTTTTAAACTTCAACTGCCGCAACTTCACATATTCTTTCAATTTTTGCCCCCAGTTTTCTACACTTATCTTCAAAATTTTCATAACCTCTATCAAGATAATGAAGATCTGAAATAGTAGTTTGCCCTTCCCCTGCAAATGCTGCAATCGCAAGAGCAGCTCCAGCTCTTAAATCGGTTGCTTTTACGGGAGCGCCTGATAAGGACGGCACACCTTTGATTATAGCAAGATTTGCCTCTGTTTTAATACAGGCTCCCATTCTGTTTAATTCATCAACATACATAAATCTGTTTTCAAAAACTGTTTCATAAATAATACTTGTTCCTCTGGCAGTACATAAAAAAGCAACCATTGGAGACTGGAGATCTGTGAAAAACCCTGGGTAAGGCATTGTTCTTATATCAACAGCTCTAAGAATACTATTTGTGGCATTAACTCTTAGTCTTTCAGAAGATAAAATTTCAATTTCTACTCCTGCTTCTGTCATTTTGCTAATTAGTGATTCAAGTCTCTTCTCTTGAGCATTATTGATCACTACATTTCCTCTGGTAGCTGCCGCTGCAAGCATAAATGTACCAGCTTCAATGCGGTCTGGTATAACATTGTGAGATGTTCCATGCAGTTTTTTAACCCCATGGATAATGATTGTTGGTGAACCAGCACCATAAATTTTTGCACCCATCGAATTTAAAAATTTGGCAAGATCCATAACTTCAGGCTCCCTGGCGGCATTTTCGATAATGGTTGTTCCCTCTGCCAGAGCACCAGCCATCATAATATTTTCAGTCGCGCCAACACTTGGGAAATCCATGTAAACTTTATTACCAACCAATTTGCTGGCTTTAACAATCGCCAGGCCATGTTCAATATTTACTTCTGCTCCCAAAGCCTTAAATCCTTTTAAATGGATATCTACGGGCCTTGAACCTATTGCACAGCCACCAGGTAATGGAACTTTAGCTTCACCAAATTTGGCTAGTAATGGACCAAGTGTAAAAAAGGAGGCTCTCATTTTACTGACAAGTTCATAAGGAGCTACATTTTTATCAAGATTTCTGGCATTAACCATTATTGAATTTTTATAAGATTTAACATCTGCTCCTAAAAATTTTAGTAATTCAGAAATAGTAGAAACATCTGTCAAATTAGGAACATTGTCAATGAATATATCTTCTGATGATAAAATGGTAGCTGCTAAAATAACTAAAGCTGAATTTTTTGCCCCTGATATATCTACCTCACCAAAAAGTTGTGTTCCACCATTAATAACTAGTTTCTCTGACATAAAATCTTCCTTATTTTTTATAACTAAATCCTATTAAACTATCGTTTTTTATTCGTTTTTCTTCAGTGATCACACACACACATAATCCTAAAGTTAATTACCATAATTTAATAAATACTTTTTATTCAACCTTAACTCTATTTTACAATACTTAATTAAGTGTTGTAAAATTATGTTTTGCTATACCTAAAATATTTACATAAACAATCCATTCTAATATAAGGTATTCAAAATAAGCTAAAAGATAAACAATACTTAACTTAATTTAAAACATAATATAATTAAATTTCATAAAAAATATTCTTGATCTGTAGAGTATGTATTTAATCAGTATGAGTATATTTGAACTACCCTGTAGGGTAAAGAAAGTGTTAATAAATTCAACATATCTGTATCAAATTTTCAATACAAAATAACTATTTATTTTACTCTATTATAGCATAATATTACTATTATTTTAGAATAATCTTGAACATTGAATTTATAGTATCTTTTGTTTAAAATAAATTAAAAATTTTAATAATTTTACATGAATATATCAAAGAATAATTTTGAAGTTTTTTATATAAACTTTAGAGTATTTTAAACCTGAATCTTCAATTTGGTTGAGCACTACTTATTATTAATAATAATAAAATGTAATATAATATAAAAGGCAATAAATAATCACTATTTAAACTTTATATTTAGATAATTTTTTATTGTAAAACATAAAAAATATAGTTTTTTGAAATTTAACTGATAATTATTGGATATTAAACAAAGATAACTCAACTTATTGAAACTACTTGAAATTGAGGAAAGCATTTGCGTCATGATGTTAAAAATTAATTTTAGAGATAAAAATATTCTCAAT